>PKED01000087.1 GCA_002863155.1 Sphingomonadaceae bacterium
ACGATCGCATGAGGCAACATGGCGCCGGGTCGGGTCGCTCCTCGACGCCTTCACCGCCAGCAAATGCAGCAACTATCTCAGAAACTCCGGATATGGTTCAACCTAATGTCATCGGGCTCTAGAATTGGTGCCCGGTCCGGTCGCGCTTGGTCGCGAGATATCGTTCATTATGGGGGTTCGGGGGCAGCTTGTGCGGCACGCGTTCGGTCACGTCGATGCCTGCGGCGGTCAGCTGTGCCACCTTTTCGGGATTGTTGGTCAGCAGCCGCACCCTGCGCTGGCCAAGCAGCGCGAGCATCTGCCCGGCGACCCTGAAATTGCGCGAGTCGACGGCAAAGCCGAGCCGGGTGTTGGCGTCGACCGTGTCGAACCCCTGATCCTGCAGTGCATAGGCGCGTAATTTGTTGATAAGGCCGATGCCGCGGCCTTCCTGCCGCAGATAGAGCAACAGCCCCCAGCCATTGGCCGCAATCGCCTGGATGGCAGCGTCGAGCTGCGGCCCGCAATCGCATTTCAGGCTGCCGAGCACGTCGCCGGTCAGGCATTCGCTGTGCAGCCGGACCAGCGGCGGGGCGCCATTCGGGCTGCCGATGATGAGCGCGACATGCTCCCCGGCCATTTCGGGCGTGCGAAAGGCGACAATCTCGGCGGCCTCGGCGCCGGCGACGGGCAAGCGGGCACGCGCTGCGATCACCAGCCGGCCCGCGTCCTCATGCGCTTCGATATCGTCGGGTCCGAGCCGTATGTCGGCGGTCTCGCCACGACGGACGAAAAAGGCGGGGAGCATGCCGGCAAGCGTTGCCAGACGCAGCGCCCAGCGCGCACCATTCGGATCGGCAAGGTCGATCGCGCGATAAGGCCCCTTGAGTGGGGTGCGAAGATCATATTGCGGATCGGCCAGCGCCGTTGCCGCATCAAAATCGAGCCAGGGCGCGCGATCGATCAGCACCGGGCAATCGGGCGCGGCGGCCGGGCGCTGATTGGCGAGCTTGAGCGTCGCCGCCCGCCCGGCCGACAGCAGCACGGGCGCGGTCGCATCGGGATCAAAGGCGGCCAGCCGGGTCGAATCGGCGGTTTCGATCGGCAGCAGCGCGAGCGGCCCCGCGCCGGTATCGAGCTGAACCGGCCAGCCGCGCCGCAATGCATCGATCGCCTGCGCGGTACGACGCGCGTCCTCTCCGCCGCTCACAGCGCAAATTCCGTCATGAGCGGGATATGATCCGACGGTTTCAGCCAGCTTCGGCAGTCCTCAAACACATGGTGCGCGGTCGCTGCCGCCGCGACGTCGGCGGTTGCCCACATATGGTCGAGCCGCCGTCCGCGATCGGATGCCTGCCAATCCTTGGCGCGGTAGCTCCACCAGGTATAGAGCCGCTGCGGCGGCGGCACGAACCGGCGACCGAGATCGACCCAGTCGTTCGACGCCTGCAGCCGCGCCAGCGTTTCAACCTCTATCGGGGTATGGCTGACGACGTCGAGCAGCTGCTTGTGGCTCCAGACGTCTGATTCGAGCGGGGCGATATTGAAATCGCCGACCAGCAGCGTCGGTACGCCAAGCGCTTCGGACCAACCGATCATCCGTTCGAGGAAATCGAGCTTCTGGCCGAATTTCGGGTTGACCTCCCGATCGGGCACGTCGCCGCCTGCGGGCACATAGACATTTTCGAGACGGAGCCCGTTCGGCAGCCGCACGCCGACATGCCGTGCTTCGCTATTGGCTTGCCAGTCCAGCCGCGCATCCTCGACCAGCGGTACCTTGGAGACGATCGCGACGCCGTGATGCATGCGCTGGCCGTGCAGGACGATGTGGCGGTAGCCGAGCGCCTGAAACGCGGCGACGGGGAATTCAGCGTCGATCGTCTTGGTTTCCTGAAGGCACAGGATGTCGGGCGCCGCCGATTTCAGGAACTGCTCGACGATCGCAAGGCGAAACCGGACCGAATTGATGTTCCAGGAAGCGATGCGGATCGTGTCGGGCATGGCGCGATGTAGGGCTCACGGCACCGCTTCGCCAGCCCCAAGGCCACGCACGCCGATGCCGGACATGGAAAGGCCCTCGTTCCGGGGGCATGGAACGAGGGCCGACCTAGCGTTCGTCACGCAGGCAGAACGGCAAGGGCGGGTAACAGGGGGAAAACCCGCAGCGCCGTTCGCGATGTCGCTTCTACCGATCCGAACCTGTCGCGAATATGAACGGCGGCCCCGGCGCGATTAATTGCGGCCAACCGACCGTCGCGGCTCGTTGAACCGAAAGGAATTGTCGGCAATCGCCACATTGAACCGCTGATTCGACAGGCGAACGGTCGTGCGATTGTTCTGCGCATCGAGCGCCACCCACCCCTGGAGCATCAATCCGCCCGGTGCGCCGTCGTTGCGGGCGAACACCATCGTGATCCGGCCATATTCGGGGTGGCGCGGGTCGCTCGCCTCGACCGACAGGATGCGCGGATCGGCGCCCGGCACCACGCGGGCATAGCGCGCGGCGTCTTTCGACGGATCGAGCAGGATCCCGAGCGGTGCGTTCGCGATCGGCCAGCGCTGTTTCTGACCGACCTGATAATCGAGGAACCACAGCGATTTGCCGTCGGCGACGACCAGGATCGGCACGCCCTTTTCATACTGAAACCGAATCTTGCCGGGCTTCTTGAGCGTGAGAGTCCCCGACAAATTCTTGCCGACCCGGTCGGTCTGGACGAAGTCGGCGGTCATCGTGTCGACCGCGGCCAGGTGCGCCTTCACCGCCGGCAGCCCGTCCGGGGCGGCGGCGCTGGCGGTAGCAGCGGCCAGGGGCACGGCAAGCAGGGCGAAAGTCAATCGGGTCGGCACGAACACTTCTCCATCGGGACACGCAATCCGGTTAGCTGCGGACGCTTGAACCGATCGTGAACCCGAAAGGGTCCACGCTGCGCCATTCTTACAGAGGATTGCCGTCGCGGTCGCGCAGCACTTCGCGACGGCCGACATGATCGGGCTTGCCGACAATGCCGTCCTTTTCCATGCGCTCGATCAGCCTTGCCGCGCTGTTATAGCCGATCCGCATCTGGCGCTGCAGCCACGAGGTCGATGCCTTCTGGCTTTCGACGACAAGCTGGATCGCGGCACGATATTGCTGGTCCTCGGGGCTGTCTTCGCCATCCGGCGCGCCGTCGAGCGCAAAGCTTTCCTCGGGTTCCTCGGTGACCGACTGGATATAATCGGGGCGACCCTGTGCGCGCCAATGATCGGCTACCGCTCGCACTTCGTCGTCGCTGACGAAGGGCCCGTGGACGCGGACGATGCCCTTGCCGCCGGGCATGTAGAGCATGTCGCCCTTGCCCAGCAGCTGCTCGGCCCCCTGTTCGCCCAGAATCGTGCGCGAATCGATTTTCGACGTGACATGGAAGCTGATTCGGGTCGGCAGATTCGCCTTGATGACGCCGGTGATGACGTCGACCGAGGGGCGCTGCGTCGCCATGATCAGGTGGATGCCCGCCGCGCGCGCCTTTTGCGCCAGCCGCTGGATCAGGAATTCGACTTCCTTGCCGGCGGTCATCATCAGGTCGGCAAGCTCGTCGACGATCACGACGATCTGCGGCAGCACCTGATAATCCAGCGATTCCTCTTCATAGATCGGCTGGCCGGTTTCCGAATAGCCGCACTGGACCTTGCGGCCGAGTGTCTGCCCCTTGGCCTTTGCCGCGCGGACCTTGTCGTTGAAGCTCGCCAGACTGCGCACGCCGACCGAAGACATCTGACGGTAGCGGTCCTCCATCTGCTCGACCGCCCATTTGAGCGCGCGCACCGCCTTGGCCGGATCGGTGACGACGGGGGAAAGCAGGTGCGGGATATCGTCGTACATGCTCAGCTCGAGCATCTTCGGATCGATCATGATCATCCGGCACTGGTCGGGCCGCAGCCGGTAGAGCAGCGACAAGATCATGCAGTTGAGCCCGACCGACTTGCCCGAGCCGGTGGTGCCGGCGACCAGCAGGTGCGGCATCGGCGCCAGATCGGCAACCACGGCATCCCCGGCGATGTTCTTGCCGAGCACGATCGGCAGCGAGCCGGGTTGATCGTCGAGCGATTCGATCAATTCGCGCAGGCTCACCGTTTCACGCCGCGCATTGGGCAGCTCGATGCCGATGACGGTGCGTCCCGGAATCGTCGCGACGCGGGCCGAGACGGCCGACATGTTGCGGGCGATATCGTCGGCGAGCTGGATCACCCGGCTGGCCTTGATGCCGCTTGCCGGTTCAAGCTCGTACATCGTCACGACCGGGCCGGGGCGGACATTCACGATCGATCCCTTGACGTGGAAATCGTCGAGCACCGATTCGAGCAGCCGGGCATTGCGCTCGAGCGAGGCCTTGTCGATCGCGACGCCGGGCGTGGGCGGCGCGGGTTTCAACAGGTCGACCGGGGGCAGGGTGCTGGCGTCGCCGAGGTCGAACGATGCCTGGCGCGGCGGCTTCGCAGCGGGTGCAGGCGCCTTGGCGACCCGATCCGCGATGACCGGGCCCGGGCGCGGGTCGCTGTTCGCCACCGCGCGCGGGGCCGGTTTCGGGCGCGGCTGTTCTTCGATCAGCTCTTCGGGCAGTGCGCTGGTGCGGGGTGTCCGCTGCGGCAGCCTGAACTGCCAGTTGCGCTCGCCGGGGTCGATCTCATAGCCGAGCGCATAGGTGGCGATGCCCCCGATCGCGGCGATCGCGGCGGCGGCACGCGTCGTCCACAGGATCGCGACCGGATCGCCGATCTGGCCGATCGCCCAATGCGCAAGGCCGCCCAGTCCCAGTCCTACGGCGCCGCCATAGCCCGCCGGCAAGGTGCTGACTGCGCCCGTGCCGAGCAGCGCAAAGCTGAAGCCGACCAGCATGATTCCCGCGAGCACTTTTACGGTCATCCGCCGCCATGCGCCGACGGGCACGTCGCGCCACAGCCGGCTCGCGAACAGGAGAGCGAAGGGCACGAGCAGCGTCGCCGGCCAGCCGAGCAAGGCAAGCAGCGCATCGGCGACGATCGCCCCCGGCCTACCGAGCAGATTGTTCGGCGGTCCACCCGCTGCCGTCGAGAGCGAGGGATCGCCGGGGCGGTAGCTCGCAAGCGCCGCCGCCACGCCAAGCGCAACCAGCGCGATGAGCATCGCGGCGATCAGCGCCCCGCTGCGCCGGGCCCCATGCCGGACGGTTTCGCGCCAAAGCGGCGGGTGTGCGCTCGCCATCTTCGTTCCCCAAAAATACGCTGGATGTTCCGAAGACGGACAATCGCCGCTCGCGAGTCCGGCGTCAAGCAGCCGTTGGCAGGGCGGGCGCAGACGCCTAAAGCAGGGGCATGGAACATGCAGACGTCCTCATTCTCGGCGGCGGCCTGGTCGGCAGCACGCTCGCGCTGGCGCTCGACGCGCATGGCATTACCAGCATCGTCGTCGATCCGGCCGACCCCGCCATTACGCTTGCGCCGGGCTTCGACGGTCGCGCCTCCGCCATCGCGAGCGCGAGCGGCCGGATGTTTGCGGCGATCGGCCTCGGCGATCGGCTCGAGGGCCTTGGCTGCCCGATCGCCTCGATCCGGGTCAGCGACGGGCTGGCGCCCGGTGCGCTCGATTTCGAGCCCGATGCCGATGATGGCGCGCTCGGCGTGATGTATGAAAACCGGGCGCTCCGCATCGTCCTGAACGACGCGGTGCGGGCGGCAGCCGGCATCGATATGCGCATGCAGACCCGCGCGACGTCGGTCGACCGGGGCGCGCAGGGAGTGAGCGCGGTGCTGAGCGACGGGACGCGCGTGCGCGCATCGCTGCTGATTGCTGCGGAGGGCCGCAATTCGCCGACCCGCTACGCCGCCGGTATCAAGATCGCGCGCTGGTCCTATCGCCACAACGCGATCATCACCGCGTTCGATCACGAACATCCGCACGAGAATTGCGCGTTCGAGATCTTCTATCCGGCCGGGCCGTTCGCGATCCTCCCCTTGCGCGATGTCGACGGGCGCCACCGCTCGGCGCTGGTCTGGACCGTCGGCGAACGCGACGCGGGCGGCATGCTCAAGCTTTCCGATCGCGGATTCCTGGCCGAAGCCGAGCGCGGCATGGGCGGCTTCCTCGGCGCGCTTTCCAATCTGGCGCCGCGCTCGACCTATTCGCTAGGCTTCCACCACGCCGCCCGGATCACGGCCGAGCGGCTGGTTCTGGTCGGCGATGCCGGGCATGGTATCCATCCGATCGCCGGGCAGGGCCTGAACCTTGGCCTGCGCGATGTCGCGACGCTGACCGAAGTGCTCGTCGACGGCAAACGGCTCGGGCTTGATCCCGGCGATCCGGCGCTGCTGGCGCGCTACGAACGCTGGCGCGGTTTCGACACATTGTCGGTGGCGGTCGCGACCGACACGCTCAACCGGCTCTTTTCGGTTCCCGGCAAGACGGCGAGCGCGGTGCGCCGCTTCGGCTTGAGCGCGGTGCAGGCACTGCCGCCGCTCAAGGCACGCTTCATGGCCGAGGCGCGCGGCGAGAGCGGCGAGCTGCCGAAGCTGTTACAGGGTTTCCCCGCCTAGCGGACGGGCTTCGTCGATCAACATCACCGGCACGCCCTCGCGGATCGGATAAGCGAGCCCGGCGGCGTCGCTGATCAGTTCCTGCGCCGCCGCATCATGGCGAAGCGGGGTACGCGTCAGCGGGCAGACCAGCCGTTCGAGCAGCCACGGATCGATCGCGGTCTTGGCATTCATTGCAGCGTCACCGAATCTTCGCCGTCGTGGCGGCCGAAGAACTGCATCAGCTGGACGAGCATTTCAGCACGGTCTTCGAGGCTCGGCGATTCGAGCAAGGCCTGCTTCGCCGCGACGTCGAACGGCGCAATCTGGGCCACGCCGTTGACGAGCGATTCATCGTCGAGCCGCGTCACCGCGTCCCAATCGACCGCATAGCCCTGCACGTCGGCGAATCGGCGCGATTCGGATTCGAGCGAGGCGCGGCTTGCGCTCGACAGGATCTCGGGCTCGCTCGGCGCGGGCATCAGTTCCGCCTCGACCTGCCGGAATGGCGTCGTGACGTCGAGTTCGCGGACGATCCGGAACAGCGACATCCCCTCCAGCACGAGATTGTAGCGGCCATCGTCGAGCGCCTCGAACTGGGCGATACGGCCGACACAGCCGATATTGAACAGCGCCGGATGCGGCCCGTCGCCGCGCGGCTGGACCATCCCGATCCGCCGGTCGCGAGCGAGCGCATCGCTCATCATCGCCCGGTAACGCGGCTCGAACAGGTGCAGCGGCAGATGCATGCGCGGAAACAGCAACGCGCCCGCCAGCGGAAAGATCGACAGCCGGGTGGTCGCGGACGCCTGCGTCATCCGAACAGGATCGCCGACAGGCGCCGCCGCTGCGTCGCGACCCAGGGATCTTCGAGTCCGACGACTTCGAACAGCTTAAGCAGCAGCTGCCGTGCCGCGCCGTCGTTCCAGGCGCGATCGTCGGCGATCATCGCCAGCAGCGTGTCGGCGGCCGCCTCATGATCGCCCGCCGCCATCTGGCCGCCCGCCAGCTTGTAGCGGACGTCCATGTCGGCAGGCACCGCCGCTGCCTGCGCCGCCAGCGCGGCGAGATCGTCGACCGGCTGCGCTTCGCGTGCAAGCGCAAGCGCCGCCTGGGCCCGGGCGATTTCGGGAGCCTTGGCAACGGCGTCGGGCAGCGCGGCGATTGCGGCCTCGGCCCCATCGACATCGCCCGCGGCGACCAGCGCACGCACGCGCCCGGCGAGAACGGTTGGATGATCGGGCGCGATGTCGACGATCTGGTCGAAAATCGACAGCGCGCGCGCGGCATCGCCATCGGCCAGGACCTGCTCGGCCATGGCGATCAGCGGTTCGATATCGGCATCGCCGGCATCGGCCGCGCCCGCTTCCACCGGCAGCTGGCGAAGAATCTGGTCGATCATCGTCCGCAGCGCCGATTCGGTGCGCGCGCTGGTCAGGTCGGCGACCAGCTGGCCCTGGAACATCGCATAGACGGTCGGGATCGAGCGGATCTGGAACTGGGCCGCGATGAACTGATTCTTGTCGGTGTCGATCTTGGCCAGCACGACGCCCTTGTCGGCATAGGCGGCGGCGACTTTTTCGAGCACGGGCGTCAACGCCTTGCACGGCCCGCACCATTCGGCCCAGAAATCGATGATGACGAGCTTGGTCATCGACGGTTCGACGACCTCGCGACGAAAGGCCTCGACCGCGTCGCGTTCAGCGGTGCTCATGCCCAGACTAGCCAATGGTTGCTCCTGAAAAAGCCGGATTTGGGGGCGGTGGACGCCGCCCCTTATGTGGGCGCTTGATGGGCGAAGCCAAGGGTTTTTGCAAAAGCGGCGGCAGGGCTTGTCGTGGCCGGAATCGGGTGCTAACAGCCGCCGCCTTACCCGGGCCCTGCACGCGCAGGGCGTCAGGCGCCAGAGCGGGCGTAGCTCAGGGGTAGAGCACAACCTTGCCAAGGTTGGGGTCGAGGGTTCGAATCCCTTCGCCCGCTCCAACGTTAAAGTACTCTTTTCCGGAAATCGGCTGACCGGTGGCGAGCGCCATGATCGAGGTCAGCCGTCCGATCACCTCGATCGTAACGCCTTTCTCCTGCTCTGACGGTGACACCTTCACCTGGTCGATCAATGCCCTGAGCTGCGGAATTGCCTCGAGCCGGGCCTCCGGATTCCCTCCCAGTGCGATATTGAGCCTGGCGACCTGACGGCGATAATCGGCAACGATCGCCGGATGCAGCATGACGGCCGGTAATTGCTGCAATTGTGATATCTGCTCGGCGAGCTGATCGCGGTCACTCCGCGCCTTGGCCAGAACATCGCGGATCTCAACGAAATCCTCGGCACCGTTGGCGATCGCCTCTACCAGCCGCTCGATCTTGGCGACGGCGTCGCCGTGGCGCTTCTTCAAACGGTCGCCCTCTCGGCTAAGCTCTCTGGTCCGCTTGGCGAACTCGGCGCGATATTCTTCGACGTAGATTTCGATCAGGTCCTCGTCGAGCATGTAGTGCTGCAATCCGTTGAGGACGCGGGTCTCAAGCCGGTCGGTCGTGATGATGCGATTGTTCGCGCACGCGTGTTTGCCACCCTCCTTATGCCGTGAGCATCCCCACCGATTGCCGCTGTGGATCACCCAACCGCCGCCGCACAGGCCACAAGCGACTAGCCCTGAGAGGATGTGCTTGGGACGGCGACTCTTCTGCGGCGCGCGGCTCTGGACCCGGCCCAGCACCGACTGCACGCCTTCCCACAGTTCATCATCAACAATACGCAGGTCGGGCACCTCCTCGACCAGCCACTCGCTTTCGGGATTGGCTCGAATGAGGTGCGAACGGGTGCGTGGATCGAGCACCTTCCTGGTTCGATTGAAGACAAGCTGGCCTATATAGAGCTGGTTCTGGAGGATCCCATTCTTGCGCTTACGATCGCCGTAGATCGTCGAGGCGCGCCAGAACCTCGGTCCGCTGAGCCGCCCGCCCGGTGATCCGACACCGTCCCGGTTTAGCCGTTCCGCGATGGCGCGAGGGGACTGCCCGGCCGCAAACTCCTCGAAGATGCGCCGAACGATCTTTCCCTGCTCCTCGTCGACCTCACGCAGGCCCCGGATGAGTTCGCCGCGATCGTCGAACCGGTTTGCCTTACGATAGCCATAGGCCAGACCTGCGGCCGAGCGCTTCTGCGATATGGTGCCGCGCTGACCACGCTTGATCTTCGCCGCCAGGTCACGGCGGAACTGAGCGTCCATCAGCCCGCGGAAGGTAGCGGTGATGTCGGTAACCTCGCCGTCCGAGAGCGTGAAGAGCCGCGCGCCGGCAAAGGTGATGCGCTCCCGGATCGTAAAAGCGTCGCCCTGATGACGAGCGATCCGATCTGTTGCCTCCGCCACCACCTGATCGATGCCTCCAGCTTCTATACGCGCCAGCATCGCGCTCAGTCCGGGGCGGGAGGTCTCATCGATCCCGGCCGCTCCACTGATCGCATAATCGGTGAAAACGTCAGCGACAGGCCAACCTTCGCGTTCGCAGCGCTCGCGGCACAGGGCGATCTGATCTTCAATCGATCGCGCGTTCTGCAACGCGCTTGAGAATCTCGCATAGATGACTGTGATCATGTTGGATCCGGTACGTTGGTGAGGAGTGTCGAATCTCGATACCAAGCGTCCGCATTCACCTCGGGATCGGTATGCTCGAAGCGCACACCCGCGCCGCCGCGATATCGCGCGCAGCGTTGGCGCGAGCCATAGCCTTCACGAAGTCGGCCAGTGCAACAACAGGCGCGACCAATCCGTGCGAGCAGTTCGCCTCTATTGCGATCGCTTCGTGACGAGGGTCGTTGGGGAGCGACATCCGCCAACGTCTGGCTTGCATGGACGTGCGGTAGCCAAGTCAGTCCCGATATGCGCCCCGAAGAGAATTCGCATGGATCACATGGCGTCCTGCCGGATACGATCGTATCAACTATATGCCTTGTCGGTGGCAGGGATAGACGAGTGGAAAGAACATGCGCGATCTGGTTGACCAGATGACGGCGTTGGCCGACCGGCAGTCGTGGACCGTCGAAGGAAGCAATGACGCGTGTCGGATCATGATCGCCGATGCGCGGATTGATCTTGATGCTCGGGCAGCGGACATCACCATTGCCTTCGAGAAGCTGGCCGAAGCTATTGAGGCGGCTATCGCAGTCGAGCGAGCGCTTCGGATGATCGAGGCTGCCGGCATGGCATCCCGATCGATACCGCTGTGGTTGGTGAGCGGATCGACCGTTCTTGCCGACTGGTTGCGTTGGGCCGGCACCGGCAATGCGTTGCGCGCAGCGTTGCGTTTGACCAATGCCGTCGGTCTGTCGCCGGTCGCGGGCTATCTCGATCGCCGCGCCCGGCGCGAGCTCGGACAGGGCGGCGCCAGGATCAGGGTGCGCGGCGGAATGGCCGTGGCCGAACGGATCGAGCTGTCCGACCGTCCGCGCTGCGTCGCGACAATCGGCGAACGGGCGCTGATCC
This sequence comes from Sphingomonadaceae bacterium, assembly GCA_002863155.1. Lineage (GTDB taxonomy): Bacteria > Pseudomonadota > Alphaproteobacteria > Sphingomonadales > Sphingomonadaceae > Sphingomonas. The sequence goes on from PKED01000087.1 coordinate 10,986, forward strand.
GGATCGAGGATCACCGGCTGCCGGATACGCTGATCGCCGGACTGCAGCGGAAACCGGCCAGCAACGCACGGCGCACGCTGGCCGAGGTTGTCAGCCATCCGTTCTTCGTCGCCGCAGACCTGATCATCGCCGGCGTCGTTCAGGAGGGAGCAGCGCTGGTGTTCGAGGTCGATCACTACTTGACGCCGCTCGAACCGGTACCCGAGGCCGCCTGGTCGGCGCTGCCGCCTGATGCCGATCCCGTCTTCCCGTGGCGGGCGACCACTGGCGAGCGGCGCCGGCTGGGCGGGCTGGTCGAGGAAGCGCGCCATCGCGTCGCCGCTACGCACGGTCCGCGTTGATGATGGTATTGCCGTCGGTCGAATAGATGGCATGATATTCGGCGCCGGTATCGAGATAGAATCCGAGGAGCTGCTTGTACTGGATCACCGCCAGCGTGCCGGCGAGCATGTTGAGGTCCGCGACCTGGATGTTGCTGCGATACAGTGCGTCGTCGGCATCGCCGGTCATCGGGATCCGGTCGCGCTCGTGGACGTGCGCGCGCATCGCCGGCGTGCTGGTGGTGACGCGGATCAGGCCCATCAGCCGGTCGTCGACGAGACTGAGTCCAAGGCCGCAATCGATATAGGGCAGACCACGCGCTTCCAGCGCAGGGACGATGAACGCACGCGCTGCTACGCTGTCGACGCAGACGAACACGAAGTCGGTGTCATCGAGGAGGCCGATCGTCTCATCGGTGAGATGCACCGCATGGGCTTCGATGCCATTGTGCATCCGGCCGTATACTTTTGCAAAATAGTCGACCTTGGTCAGCCCGGCTTGGATGTCCTCGATCGCCATCGCGCCCGGCCAGCGGAACGCATTGTGCTGTTCGGCTGCGTCGCCGTCGATCAGCAGGATTCGGTCGGCGGGTGTCTTGCTGATGAGATCGAGCACGATCGATCCGGTGCCGCCAAGCCCAATGATCGCGACCGTACCGCCCGCGAGCCGGTCCGACACCGCCTCGATCCCGACGCGAGGCGAGGCGGTGTCCGGATAGATGAACGGGTCGGGGCGGTTGGTGGCGTCCACGGTTCTGCCCTCAGCTGGCGAAGGTGGCATTGACGTTGACCAACAGGCCATCAGCGAGCGGCACGACGTCGCCGGGCGTCAGCAGTCCGGTCAGCCCACTGTCGAGCGCGTGGCGATACGACACCGTCGCCGACCCCGGGGCCTGGCCCTCGCGGTCGGGATAGGCGATCCGCAGCAGCTGCGCATAGCTAACGGTGCTGCCGCGCAATGCGGTCCAGCGACCATTGACCGAGATCATCGTGCGCCCCGCGGTAGCGACGGGCTTCGGCGCGGAGCGCTCCGCCTCGCCGACGAGGTACAGGGCACGGCGACGGGGCGCGACCGCCGGCGGCAGGACGGCCGGCACGAGGGAAGTGTTGGAGGAGGCGGTGATGGTGGGCAGCATGGTCGTTCTCCTGGTCAGAAGGGTTCGGGGTCGGAGCGGCGGTCGGTCGGGCGCAGGCATCCGCGCAGCGCGTCGACCAT
>PKED01000088.1 GCA_002863155.1 Sphingomonadaceae bacterium
AATCGCTTTGCCGCGATGCGCTGGTCCATCCTGACGCCGGGGGTGTCGCTGCACTGGAACGGCACGACGCTGGAGGAGGGACCGGGCGCCACCAAGGCCGACGCGCCGGACGGCGACCCGCTCGAGGCGGTGTGGAAGACTTATTACGCCAGCATCTTCAATCCCGCGCGCGTGAAGGTCGGCGCGATGCTGAAGGAGATGCCGCGCAAATACTGGAAGAACATGCCCGAGACGGCGCTCGTCCCCGAGCTGCTGGCGACGGCGCAGGCACGGGAGAGCCGCATGATCGAAACCGCTCGCGCTGCCGGGCGCCAGGAGATCGGCGGCAACGCCTGCGCGGCGTGGGAGGCGCTGCGGGAGGAAGCGATGGGCTGCACCCGCTGCCACCTCTACAAGCATGCGACCCAGACCGTGTTCGGCGAAGGTCCGGTGACGGCGTCGATGATGTTCGTCGGCGAACAGCCGGGCGATCAGGAGGATCTGGCCGGGCGCCCCTTTGTCGGCCCGGCCGGGCAATTGTTCGACCGCGCGCTGGGCGAGGCGCGGATCGATCGCACCCGCGCCTACGTCACCAACGCCGTCAAGCATTTCAAGTTCGAGCCGCGCGGGCCGCGTCGCATCCACGCCAAGCCCGACACGCGCGAGATCGACGCCTGCCGCTGGTGGATCGAGCAGGAACGCGCGATCGTTCGCCCCCGCCTGACGGTCGCGCTCGGCGCCACGGCGGCCCGCTCGCTGCTCGGGCGCGCGGTGACGATCGGTCGCGAACGCGGGCGGGCGATCGACCTGCCCGAAGGCGGGCAGGCGTGGATCACGGTTCATCCAAGCTATCTGTTGCGGATCGAGGACAAGGCGCGTGCCGATGAGGAATATGCCCGGTTCGTGGCCGATCTGCGCATGGCCGCCGCGCAGGTGACGGCCTGAGCGAAGATTTCCCCTTCCCAAGCGCGGCGTGATCGCCCATGCGCCGCGCCCATGGTCGAGAAAATTCTGGCGGTATTGGCGGGCTTCACCATCTGGGTGATCAGTTCGGGTGGCTATGTCGGCATCGCCATATTGATGGCGATCGAAAGCGCGTGCATCCCGCTGCCGTCGGAGATCATCATGCCGTTCGCGGGCTATCTTGTCTACAAGGGGCAGATGAACCTGTATCTGGCCGCCACGGCGGGGGCGATCGGGTGCAATCTGGGGTCGATCATCGCCTATGAAGTCGGCAAGCGCGGCGGGCGGCCGCTGCTGCTGCGCTACGGCAAATGGGTGCTGATCGGCGAGGGCGAGATCGAGGCGGCCGACCGGTTCTTCGCCCGCTTCGGCAATATGGCGGTGCTGATCGGGCGGCTGTTGCCCGCAATCCGGTCGTTCATCGCCTTTCCGGCGGGCGTCGCGCGGATGCCGCTGGTGCCGTTCCACATCTACACCTTTGTCGGTTCGTGGCCGTGGTGCTTCGGGCTCGCCTGGCTCGGGATGGTGCTCGGCGAAAAGTGGGACAGCGACCCGCGCGTGAAAGCCGCCTTCCATTCCGCCGACGCGCTGATCGGGGTGCTGCTGGTCGCGGGTGCGGTGTGGTTCGTCTGGCACCGGCTGCGCGGCGCGAAACGGGCCTAGTTTTTGCCGCGTAAATTTATAAGCGCGAAGGACTGGAAGGGAGTGGAGAGCAGACTGTCAGTTTTGGCGGGAGAAGCTAGTCCTCGCTTTCGAACAACTCCCGACCATATGGTAGATCGCCGAGGCGCTCCACATAGCAGGCGGCATGGCAAGGCCATGACTGATAGCCCTCACCGTTTGTAGCGATCGACAGCGTGCAGGGGTCGAGGCCTACCTCGTCAACGGGATTGGAGCAAAAGCAGCAGACGCCGTTTTTCATTCTGGCTTCTCGATACCGGCGCGCCGGTCGCGCGCTCACCTGCGAACCGATACTGGCAGCACAGGCGAAAGCCCGCAACTGCGGCGAAAGCCGAACGGCTGGTTTTTGGATCCAAGACACAAACGACTTGGTCCGCAAACCCTCACCGCTCGGTCAACCGCGCCGCTGCCGCCTGCGTCCGCGCATCGCGGCCGGGCGCGCCTTTTGCCGCCAGCGCCTGGTAACGTGCAAGGGTCTCCGCATCGGCGCGGTCGGGCGATCCGCTGTCGAACGGCGGCGCAGGATCATATTCGAGGCTCAGCTGCACCAGCCGCGCATGCGCTTCGCCCCGGATCGCCGCCGTGAGTGTGAGCGCGAAGTCGATGCCGGCCGTCACCCCGCCGCCGGTGACGCGGTTGCGGTCGGTCACGACGCGCTCGCGCACCGGAATCGCGCCGAACGCGGCGAGGTGGTGGTGCTGCGCCCAGTGGCACGTCGCGCGGTAGCCCTTGAGCAGACCCGCCGCGCCGAGGATCAGCGAGCCGGTGCAGACACTCGTCACACAGCTTGCGTTCCCGGCGACCTGCTGCACCCACGCCAGCGTTGCCGCGTCCTCGATCGCGTCGTTCACGCCGAACCCGCCGGGGACGCAGAGGATGTCCGGCTGCGTCGCATTGGCGAATGTCGCGGTCGGCAGCAGCGCAAAGCCGGCATCGGTCGGCACCGGATCGCGGGTTTTCGCGACAAGGTCGATCGTCGCATTGCCCAGCCGCGACAGCACCTGCGCGGGCCCGGTCAGGTCGAGCTGAGTAACGTTGGGGAACAACAGGAAGGCGACGCGGATCGGCGAGAAGTCAGTCATGGCAGGGCTCCATCGGTTGGTGGGATGCCCAGGCGAGGCGGCGGGTCGACGGCCATGCTCCCCGGTGGTGCTCCACCCGATCGCCAGTCGCACGGCGCGCCGACCCTATCACCGGCGCATCTGCCTTACCAGAAGCGGCTGCCCGGAATGCCCTTGAATGGCCCAGCGAGGTCGGGCGTGATCCAGCCGCCGTAAAAGCCGCCGGGTTGCGGCGTCACCTGTTCGCCGTCGACCAGCACTTCGTCGAACGGCGCCGCGTAAAAGGCGAAGTGGTCGCGCAGCAGCGAGAAACCCGGCGTGGGATCGGGATAGTACCAGCCGACGCGCGGCAGCACATCGCCACCCATCACGACGTCGACATAGCGGGCATGACCCTTCCACTCGCAAAAGCTGCTGCCCGATGCGGGCCGCAGCATCGCGGCGTCGACATCGTCGGGCGGGAAATAATAGGTCGGCGGGTGGCTGGTTTCGAGCGTGCGGATCGCGCGCCGGGTCTCGGCCAGTGTCTGCCCGGCGTGACGGACGATCAGGTGGCGGCCGGTGCGTTCGGCACGCGGCGGGCGCGGATAGTCCCACACGCTTTCCTGACCCGGTCCGGGCGTTTCGCGAACGATCCTCATCGCGTGAGCCGCTGGAGGACGGGGCGTATGACCAGAAACTGTCGATACAGCCATTCGAGCGCGTTCAGGATGAGCCGATTGCGCGCGGCAAGACCGATCGGGCGCAGCAGCGGGATCGCGCGCCACATCGCGGCAAAGGCGGCCGCACCCGACAGCATCACGCCGTCCTCGCGCGCATGGAACCGCGCGAGCAGCGCCGCCCGGTCGATCGGGCAGCCGGCATCGCTCGCCACATCGACGAAATCGATTTGCCCGCGCCGGTCGAGCCGCCGCATCAGCGCAATTTCGCGCGTGCACAGCGGGCAGCCGCCGTCATACCAGACTGTCAGCGCGGTCATGGATCCGATATGGGCTTTGGCTGCCGCTCTGTCATCGGGGCGGTGCCCAAGGGCGGTATTGCCGGTCGAGAGGTCGATCCGCATCTGCCAGAGCCACTCGCTGTTCCGGAAAAACTGCCGATGTCCGCCGATCGACCACCCAGCAAGGGGCTGCGCGTACCGAGCGGACGGCTTTCCCGGCTCGCGCGTTTTGGCGGGCTTGCCACTAATATCGCCGGGGGCATGATGCTCGACGGTGCGCGGCAGTTCGCCTCGGGCAAGCGGCCATCGGTCAGCGATCTGCTGCTGACGCCTGCCAATGCGATGAAAGTGACGCACCAGCTCGCGCAGCTGCGCGGCGCGGCGATGAAGCTTGGCCAGCTGGTATCGATGGACGCGGGCGAGATGCTGCCGCCCGAACTCGCCGATATCCTCGCCCGGCTGCGATCCGACGCGCAGCACATGCCCGAACGCCAGCTGCAGGCCGTGCTGGCGCAGCGATGGGGACGCGACTGGCGGGTCAAGTTCCAGTCTTTCTCGCCGCGCCCGTTTGCGGCGGCGTCGATCGGGCAGGTCCATCGCGCGCGCACCCGCGACGGGCGCGATCTGGCGATCAAGATCCAATATCCCGGCGTCGCGCGCAGCATCGACAGCGATGTCGACAATGTCGCGACGCTGCTGCGGCTGTCGAACCTCTTGCCCCGCACGCTCGACATCGCGCCGCTGCTGGTGGAGGCGAAACGCCAGCTGCACGAGGAAGCCGATTACGCGCGCGAAGGAGCATGTCTGGTCCGCTTCGCCGAATTGCTCGCCGACGCGCCCGATTACCGCGTGCCCGAATTCCACGCCGATCTGAGCGGCCCCGAAATCCTGGCGATGAGCTTTGTCGCAGGGGTGCCGGTCGAATCGCTCGCGCGGGCCGGTCAGGACGAACGCGACCGTGTGATGGTTTTGCTGGCCACGCTCACCTTGCGCGAATTGTTCGAATTCCGGCTGATGCAGACCGATCCGAATTTCGCGAACTATCGCTATGATCGTGCCGCCGGGCAGTTGGTGCTGCTCGATTTCGGCGCGACCCGGGCCTTTCCCGACCATGTCGTGGCGGGCTATCGGCGGTTGTTCGAAGCGGCGCTGGCCGATGACGCAGACGCCGCACGCGACGCGATGCTTGCGCTGGGCCTGTTCTCAGGCCGCGCGGTCGATCGGCACCGCAAGTCGATCGACGCGATCATCGCTCATGGACTCGACCTGTTCCGCAACCAGGGCGTGTTCGATTTCGGCAATGTCGCGACCGCCAATGCGATGCGCGACGAAGGGATGGAAATCGCCGTCGACCGCGCGAACTGGCACATCCCGCCGGTCGATGCGCTGTTCCTGCAGCGCAAGATCGCGGGCGTTTATTTGCTTGCCACCCGGCTGAAGGCGCGGGTCGACGTGCGTGCGTTGATCGAGGCGCAGCTCGCTCAGCCGGTAAACGCTCTTCCCATCGACCAGCCGAGCGTTGGTGCGTGCGATTCATAATCGCCGATCGCGGCATCCTCACGCAGCGCGATCGCGATCTCGTCGAGCCCTTCCATCAGGCATTGCCGCCGGAACGGATCGAGTGTGAAGTCGAACGACAAATTGCCGCGCGTGACCGTCATCGTTTCCAGATCGATCGTAATGTCGGCATCGGGCGCGCCGACCATCAGCGCATCGACCGCCGCCTGCGGCAGCTCGACCGCGACGAGGCCGTTCTTGAAGGCATTGCCCGCGAAGATATCCGAATAGCCCGGCGCGATCACGGCGGCGATGCCGCGGTCCATCATCGCCCACACGGCATGTTCGCGGCTCGATCCGCAGCCGAAATTGGCGCCCGCGATCAGGATCGGCGCTCCCGCATAGGCGACGTCGTCGATCGCGGTGCCCTTGCCCTTCAGCGCGGCAAAGGCATGCGCGCCAAGCCCGGTGCGCACGGTCGTCTTCAGGTGATCGGCGGCGATGATCATGTCGGTGTCGACATTAGCGAGGCCGAGCGGGCAGGCGCGACCGGTGATGCGCACGACGCCCTTCATGCGATCAGCTCGCGGACATCGGCCAGCCGCCCTTCGATCGCCGCCGCTGCCGCCATTGCCGGCGACAGCAGGTGGGTGCGCGCGCCCGGCCCCTGCCGCCCCATGAAATTGCGGTTGGACGTGGAGGCGCAGCGCTCGCCGGGCGGCACCTTGTCGGGGTTCATCGCCAGGCACATCGAACAGCCCGGCTCGCGCCATTCGAACCCGGCGTCGGTGAAGATGCGGTCGAGCCCCTCGGCCTCGGCCTGCCGCTTGACGAGGCCCGATCCGGGGACGACCAGCGCCTGTTTGATCCCGCCATGGACACGGCGTTGGCCGATGACGGCGGCGGCGGCGCGCAGATCCTCGATCCGGCTGTTGGTGCAGCTGCCAATGAAGACATGCTCGATCGCGACATCGCGCAGCGGTGTGCCGGGCGCGAGGCCCATATAGGCGAGCGACTGGGCGGCGGCGACGCGCTTGGCCGGATCGGCGAAGCTGTCGGGGTCGGGCACGACGCCGTCGATCGGGGCAGTGTCTTCGGGGCTGGTGCCCCAGGTGACGGTGGGGGCGATCGTCGCGGCGTCGATCGTGACGCTTTTGTCGAAGCGCGCGCCGTCGTCGGTCGCGAGCGTCCGCCACCATGCGACCGCGCGGTCCCAGTCATCGCCCGCAGGCGCCATCGGGCGACCCTTCAGATAGGCGAAGGTCGTCTCGTCGGGGGCGATCAGCCCCGAGCGCGCGCCCGCCTCGATCGACATGTTGGCGATCGTCAGCCGCCCCTCCATGCCGAGCGCGCGGATCGCCTCCCCGCGATATTCGATGACATGGCCGTTGCCGCCCGCCGCGCCGATGCGGCCGATGATCGCGAGGATCAGATCCTTTGCCGACACGCCGAAGCCGAGCGCGCCGTCGACGCGGACCTCCATCGTCTTCGACGGCGCCAGCCGCAGCGTCTGCGTCGCCAGCACATGCTCGACTTCGCTCGTCCCGATCCCGAAAGCGAGCGCGCCGAGCGCGCCATGCGCGGCGGTATGGCTGTCGCCGCAAACTACGGTGGTGCCGGGCAGGGTAAAGCCCTGTTCGGGGCCGACGACATGAACGATCCCCTGCGCCACGGCGCCGTCGGGAATGTAGCGCACGCCGAATGCGCGGGCATTGGCATCGAGCGCGGCCAGCTGCGCCGCGCTCGCCGGATCGGCGACCGGCAGGCGGTCGCCGTTCGCATCGGTGCGGCGCGTCGTCGGCACATTATGGTCGGCGACCGCCAGCGTCAGATCGGGCCGCCGCACCCGCCGCCCCGCCGCGCGCAGGCCCTCGAACGCCTGAGGCGACGTGACTTCGTGGACGAGATGCCGGTCGATATAGATCAGGCAGGTGCCGTCGCCCTGCCGCGCGACGACATGCGCGTCCCAGATTTTTTCGTATAGCGTGCGCGCGGTCATGCCGCCTTGCCCTGTGGGTCAGCCCGGGCGTCCAGCCGGGCGACTAGCAGGCGACGGATTTCCGCACCCATCGCCGCGCAGCCGGCATCACCGCCCAGATCGGCGGTTAGCACGGGCCCGCGCAGTGCCTCGTCGATTGCCGCGCGCAGCAATGCCGCTTGCGAGCGCAGGCCGAGCCCGTCTTCGAGCAGCATCGCCGCGCTGGCGATCGCGCCGCACGGATTGGCGCGGTCCTGCCCGGCGATGTCGGGCGCGGAGCCGTGGATCGGCTCGAACAGCCCCGGTCCGCCATCGCCGAGACTCGCCGACGCCAGCAGCCCGATCGACCCGGCGATCACCGACATCTCGTCGGACAGGATGTCGCCGAACATATTCTCGGTCAGCAGCACGTCGAAACGGCGCGGGTTCATCACCAGCGCCATCGCGGCGGAATCGACATACATGTGATCGAGCGCGACATCTGGATAGCCGCGCGCGACGTCCTCGACCGTGCAGCGCCAAAGCTTCGACGTCGCGAGCACATTCGCCTTGTCGACCGACGTCACCCGGCCGCTGCGCGCCTGCGCCGCGCGAAAGGCGATGTGCGCGACGCGCTCGATCTCGACGCGGCTATAGGTGCAGAGGTCGCTCGCGACGGCGTCGCCGAGCTTCTTCTCGCCGAAATAGCTTCCGCCGGTCAGCTCGCGCACCACCAGCACGTCGGCGCCGGCCGCGATTTCGGGTCGCAGCGGCGACAGATGCTCCAGCCCTTCGATCACGCGCGCGGGGCGGAGATTGGCATAGACGCCGAGCACCGCGCGCAGCTCAAGCAGCCCGGCTTCGGGGCGCAGCTTTGCGCCGTCCCATGCGGGTCCGCCGACCGCCCCGAGCATGATCGCGTCCGCTTCGACGCAGGCCGCGATCGTGTCCTGCGGCAGCGGCACCCCGAACCGGTCGATCGCCGCGCCGCCCATCGCATGTTCCTCGAACACGAAACCGAGTCCGCCGCGATCGGACAGCAGCGCCAGGCACAGCCGCGCCTGTTCGGTCACTTCCGGACCGATCCCGTCGCCGGGAAGGAGCACGATCTTCATTCCAGTTTCCATCCCCCAGATGCCGCCGCTGCATAGGCAGCACCTGTAACTTTACAATCAAATTTTGGCCATTTGCGATTTTTTATATCGCCGCAGAACGATCGCGGCTAGGGGCGGAGGCACGCTGAACCTTGGGAAGTAAACGATGCCGCAACCGCCTCTGCCTTCGCGCGACCTTGTTACTGGCGCGGCGCGCGCGCCCGCTCGGGCAATGCTGCGCGCGGCCGGGTTCGACGATGCGGCGATGGCGAAGCCGATGCTCGCGATCGTCAACAGCTGGTCGACGGTCACGCCGTGCAACATGCACCTGCGCGGGCTAGCCGAACATGTCCGGCGCGGGATCGAGGAAGCGGGCGGCACCGCCGTCGATTTCAACACGATCGTCGTCACCGACGGCATTTCGATGGGCACACCGGGTATGCGCGCAAGCCTGATGAGCCGCGAGACGATCGCCGATTCGGCCGAACTTGCGGTGCGCGGGCACATGCTCGACGGCGTCGTGTTCCTGGTCGGCTGCGACAAGACGATTCCGGCGGCGGCGATCGCGGCGGCGCGGCTGGATCTGCCGAGCGTCATTCTCTATGGCGGCTCGATCATGCCGGGGCGCATCGGCGACAAGGCGATCACGATCCAGGACGTGTTCGAAGGGGTCGGCGCGCACGGCGCGGGCACGCTCGACGATGAGGGGCTGAAAGCGGTCGAGGTCGCCGCCTGCCCCGGCGCGGGGGCGTGCGGCGGCCAGTTCACCGCGAACACCATGGCACTGGCGATGAGCTTCCTCGGCCTGTCGCCGATGGGGTTGAACGACGTGCCTGCGACGCATCCCGACAAGGCTGACACGGCGGCGCAAGCCGGGCGCATGCTGGTCGATGCCGTGCGGGCCGGGCGCAACGCGCGCCAGTTCATCACGCCGACTAGCCTGCGCAACGCCGCCGTCGCCGGCACCGCGACGGCGGGGTCGACCAACCTGATCCTGCACCTGCTCGCGATCGCGCGCGAGGCGGGGATCGGCGCCGATGCGTTCGGGCTCGACCTGTTCGATTCGCTGTCGCGCACCACGCCCGTCATCGCCGATCTGAAGCCCGGCGGGCGGTTCATGGCGCCCGACATGAGCGCGGCGGGCGGTACGCCCTTGCTCGGGCGGCGGCTGATGGAAGCAGGGCTGATCGCCGACGCGCCGACGGTGACCGGGGCGACGCTGTTTGAAAGTTTCGCAGGCGCGCCCGAAACGCCGGGGCAGGAGGTGATCGTGACCGCGGACGCGCCGATCAAGGCGCGCGGCGGCTATGGCATCCTCTATGGCAATCTCGCGCCCGAAGGCTGTGTGGTGAAGCTCGCCGGGCACGACCGGCTGCGGTTCGAAGGGCCGGCCAAGGTCTATGACGGCGAGGAAGCGACCTTCGCGGCGCTTGAGGCAGGCGAGATCGTCGCGGGCGATGTCGTCGTCATCCGGGGCGAAGGGCCGGTCGGCGGCCCCGGCATGCGCGAGATGCTCGCGGTGACGGCGGCGATCCAGGGGCGCGGGCTCGGCGATTCGGTCGCGCTCGTCACCGATGGCCGCTTTTCGGGCGCGACCTATGGCTTCATGGTCGGGCATATCAGCCCGGAAGCGGCACTTGGCGGGCCGATCGCCCGGTTGGCGACCGGCGATCGCGTCGTGATCGATGTCGAGGCGCGCATCCTCCAGACCGATGCCGATCTCGACGCGCGGCCGGTGCCCGCGCCACAGCGGCGCCGCGACGTGATCGGCGTCTATGCCAAATATGCGCGCGCCGTCGGCTCCGCTTCGCATGGCGCGGTGACCAGCGGGGCCGATCTCAGCCCCGCCTGATTGTCCGGATCGGGCGCGGGGTAGTCGGGTAGCGCCGGCCAATCCGGACAACGAGCCGCGCCCTGGAGCCGCTTTGCAGGCCGTTGGCGCAGGCCGATGGTCAGCGGCGCTCGGGTAACCATCGACGTGACATGCGCCGCCGCCGCGACGTGCTTCCCCGACCTTGCCTCGTCAGGTTGCCGAATCTAAGGCGGCGATGCGCCAGCCGCCGGGCACAGGCAGGGCGGGCAAGGGCGCAATCGCCGATCTCCATGACCGGGCTGCACGGGGAATTTGCGGGGGAGGATGCCCATGGTTCGGTTTTCGATTTGCATGCCCGGCGGGCGGCGGGCGCGCGCATGAAGATCGCGGAGGCCGATGTCTGGGCGCATCTCGACGCGCTCGCCAAGCCGCCGCGCAGCCTGGGCCGACTGGAGGCGCTGGCGGTTCGGCTCGCGGTGATCCAGCAACGGCTCGACCCGCAGACGCACCCGCGCCGGATCGTCCTGTTCGCGGGCGATCACGGCGTCGTCGCGCAAGGGGTGACTGCCTGGCCATCGGCGGTGACCCGGATGATGGTCGACACGATTCGCACCGGGCGGGCGAGCAGCACCGCGCTTGCCGCCGCGCAGCGCTGCGATCTCGCGCTCGTCGATGTCGGCGTGGGCACGGGCACCGCCGATCTCGCGATTGGCCCGGCGATGACGGCGGCGGACTTCGATCGCGCCTGGGCAGCGGGCGCCGAGGCGGCGCGGGCTGCCATGGCCGAGGGTTGCCGCGTGCTGATCGCGGGTGAGATGGGCATCGGCAACACCACCCCTGCCGCCTGCCTGACGATGCTGCTTGCCGACGTGCCGCTCGATCACGCGGTGGGTCGCGGCGCGGGCGCCGATGACAAGATGCTGGCGACCAAGCGGCGCGTGGTCGCGGCAGCCGTCGATCGCGCGCGGCCTCTGCTGGCGGACGATCCTCGCGCGGCGATCGCGGCGGTCGCGGGGTTCGAAATCCTCGCGATGGCCGGGTTCTTCGCGGCCGGGGCAGCGGGCGGCGCTGCCCTGCTGCTCGACGGCTATGTCGCGACCGCCGGCGCGCTGATCGCCGAGCGACTGGCACCGGGCACCGCGCGGTCGATGATCGCCGCGCATCGTTCGGCCGAGCCGGGACATGGCGGCGCGCTTGCCGCGCTCGGGCTGGAGCCGCTGCTCGACTGGGACATGCGGCTGGGCGAGGGGACGGGGGCGCTCGTCGCGCTGCCGCTGCTCGACAGCGCGGCGGCACTGCTGGCGGGCGTGGCGCTGCTTTCGGAGCTCGGTGCCTGACATGGCAGCGCGCTGCCCTTGGTGGGCGCCGCCCGTCCTCGCGCTGCAGTTCCTGACGCGACTGCCGGTGCCCGGTACCGCCGCACTGTCGGGCGAAGTGGTCGCGATCGGGCTGGTGCGCGCCGTCGCCTGGTTCCCGCTGGTCGGTGCGCTGATTGGATGCGCGACTGCGGCGGTCGCGATCGGCGCGGCGATGTGGTGGCCCGCCTGGGTCGCTACGATGCTGGCGCTGGGAGTCGAGGCGCTCGTCACCGGCGCCTTTCACGAGGATGCGGTCGCCGATTTCTGCGACGGCTTCGGCGGGGGGCAAAGCGCCGACGATATCCGCCGGATCATGAAGGACAGCCGGATCGGCAGCTATGGCAGCGCCGGGCTGATCATCGCGATCGGACTGCGGGCGGCGCTGTTGACGGCATTGCTCGGCCTGCCGGGCTGGGCGGCGGCGAGTGCGATCGTCGCGAGCGCCGCCTTTGGCCGCCTGCTCGTCGTCATGATGATGGCGACCGTCGCGCCCGCGCCGGGCGGTGGGGGCCTGGCGAAGGACATCGGATCGGGCGTCGGCATGGGCACGCTCGGCCTTGCCCTGCTGACGGCGGCGCCGGGGATCGCCCCGTTCGCCGTTGCTGAGCCCGTCCGCCTCATAGGGGCGCTGTTGGCGGCCGGGCTGTTCGCATTGTGGTTCCGTCGTCTGCTGCGCCGACGCCTGGGTGGCAGCACCGGCGACTGCCTCGGCTTCGCGGCCTATGCCGGGCAGCTGATCCTGTTGCTGGCGGCGAGCGCGCGGTGATCCGGCTGGTGCGGCACACGCAGGTTGCGCGCTGCTGGGCAGGGCGCTGCTATGGGCGGAGCGATGCGAGCCTGAGCCGGGAAGGGGCGGTGCGGGCGCGGCTGCTGGCGGCTGAACTGGCCGCGACCCGACCGGACAGGGTGCTCCACTCGGGCCTGAAGCGGGCCCGGCTCCTGGCCGAACGGATCGCCGCGCTGGCGAAGGTGCCGGTGATCGAGGACGGGCGCTGGCAGGAACGCGACTTCGGCAGCTGGGAGGGGCAGCGTTGGTCTGCAATCTACCGCGCTACCGGTAATGCGATGGACGGGATGATCGATGCGCCGGCAAGCTTCCGCCCCGGCGGCGGCGAGACGACCGACGAACTTGCCCGGCGCGCGGCTGCGGCATTGGCCGATTGTCCGCCGGGACGGGT
>PKED01000143.1 GCA_002863155.1 Sphingomonadaceae bacterium
TCTGCGCCGCGGCCTTGTCGCCGGATTCGAGGGCAGCTTCCGCCTTCTTGACGAAGGTGCGAATGCGGCTGACGCGATTCGTGTTGATGTCCGCGCGACGGTTGTTCCGCCGAATCCGCTTTTTCGCTTGCGGCGTATTCGCCATGAAGTGCCTCGAACCTTTGAATGAAACAGGGACGCGCGAACCAGCCAAGGATCGCCCGGAAGGCGGCGCACATAGCGGCCCTCGTCCGCTTCGTCAACGCTGACCGCCCTGCCTTGCGCAAACAAACGCGGTGGCAATACGATCAGCGCTGGCAGTTCGCGCACCAGAACGTCGATCGTCCGCCCTCGGCCCGCCGTTGAACCTGCCCCCCGCAAACGCCGCACGCTGCGCCCGCGCGGCCATAGACGCGCCATTGCTTGGAAAAATAGCCCAGTTCGCCATCGGGTCGCACATAATCGCGCAGGCTCGATCCGCCAGCCTCGATCGCGGCGGCAAGAACCTGCTTGATCGCGTCCACCAGCCCGGCGATTCGGCTGGTCGCGATCCGCCCTCCAGCACGCGATGGGGCGATGCCGGCGATATGCAGCGCTTCGCAGACATAGATGTTGCCAAGCCCCGCAACGATCCGCTGGTCGAGCAGCAATGCCTTTACCGGCGCCTGCCGCCCTTCGAGCGCGCGCGCCAGATAGGCAGCGTCAAAGGCCGGCCCCATCGGCTCGGGCCCCATTTGGGCAAAGGGCGGATAGTCGGCGAGTCGGTCGGTCGCGACGAGATCCACCGAACCGAACCGCCGGGGATCGTTGAGCGCCAGGCGTCGCCCCGCGCCGGTTTCGACGATCAGATGATCGTGCGGCAGTTCGACCGAAGGATCGACGCGCCAGCGCCCCGACATGCCGAGGTGAAAGATCATCGTGTCGCCGCGGTCGGTGCCGATGAGGCCATATTTGGCGCGACGCCCAAGCTGCGTCACGACCGCACCGGTCATGCGCTGCGCAAGATCGCCGGGGAATGGCCGCCGCAAATCGGCGCGGCGGGTTGTCAGCCGCGCGATCCGCGCACCCTCGAGCACGGGCCGCAGGCCACGCACGGTGGTTTCGACTTCGGGGAGTTCGGGCATGGTCGTCGCGACCTAGTGAACAAGGCCCGCCGACGCAAACGCGCCGATTACGAAGATCGTTATCGACGGCGCTTCGAAAGCTTCGTGCGCGTCGAAATGATCCGTGATTTATGGGCTTGATAGCGTCGCAGCCCTTCTATTGCCGCGAATATAACCAGCGGCAGGGTAAATATCGCCGCTACTATAGTCCAGTTTTCCGCATCCTGCATGGAAGAGATTGTTTCCGATCATCGTGTGAGCCAACCGATACTGGTTGTCTGGCAAGCGTTAAGATCGTTTCACACCCGGCGCAACCAACCATTGGTTCGCCCGTTCGGTTTTGCAGTCAAACGGCGGGGGAGCGCACGTTGCGTTTGCCCCGCCAACCCACGCAAGCTAGAGCGGCACGATGAGCGACACCGTATCTTTCGGCTATCAGGATATCGCCGCCAGCGAAAAGACCGAGAAGGTCGGGCAGGTCTTTGCCAGCGTCGCCCGGTCGTATGACATCATGAACGATGCAATGTCTGGCGGCATGCACCGCGTGTGGAAGGATCGCTTCGTCCGTCGCGTCAAGCCGCGTGCGGGCGAGTCCATCCTCGACATGGCCGGCGGGACCGGCGATATCGCCTTTCGTCTGGCTGCATCGGGTGCAAGCGTCACGGTGGCCGACATCAACCCCGCGATGCTCGACGTCGGACTCGAAAGAGCGGCCAGCCGCGGTATCGACGGCCTTGTCTGGGCCGAAGCCAATGCCGAATCGCTGACCTTCCCCGCCCGCTTTTTCGATGCCTACACGATTGCGTTCGGCATCCGGAACGTGACCGACATTCCGGCGGCGCTGCGCGAGGCCCACCGCGTGCTCAAACGCGGCGGGCGCTTCTTCTGCCTGGAATTCTCGACGACGCTATGGCCCGGCTTCGCCGATCTCTATGACGCCTATTCGCATCGCATCGTCCCGCAGATCGGCAAGCTGATCGCGCGTGACGAGGACAGCTATCGCTATCTGATCGAATCGATCCGCCGCTTTCCCGACATGCCCCGCTTCGAGGCGATGATCCGCGATGCGGGTTTCGTGAACACCCAGGTAGAACCGATGCTCGGCGGGCTGGTGGCGATCCACAGCGGCTGGAAGATTTGAGCGCGCGATTCCAGCAATGACGGCGACCACCACCCATTTGTGGCGGCTCCTGAAATGGGGTCGCACGCTGGCACGCCACGGCGCGTTGCGTGGCATCGAGCGTGACCCCAACACGCCGGCTGCGGTGCGTCGGCTGTGCCGGATTGCCCGTTTCGGCGCGCGCGTCCCGCAAACGCCCGCTTATGCCGACGCGTTGCAGGCGATCGGCCCACCGGCGATCAAGTTCGGCCAGACGCTCGCGACGCGCCCCGACATCATCGGCGACGCTGCCGCCCGCGATCTGGCGCGATTGCAGGACGCAGTCCCCCCCCTGCCCTTCGCCGAGGTCGAAAAGGCCATGATCGCCGCCTTCGGCCGACCGCTCGCCGATCTGTTCGCGTCGATCGATCCGGTGCCAGTCGGCGCGGCGTCGATCGCCCAGGTCCACCGCGCGGTCACCACCGAAGGCACGACCGTTGCGGTCAAGGTTCTCCGCCCCGGTGTCGAGGACGAATTCGCGCGCGCGATCGATACCTATGAATGGGCAGCCGCCCATCTCGAATCGATGGGGGGCGAGCTCAAGCGGCTCCAGCCGCGCCTGGTGATCGAGACGTTCAAGCGCTGGACCGCCCGTGAACTCGATCTGCGCCGCGAGGCCGCCTCGGCAAGCGAGCTGGCCGAGGCGATGACGGCGCAGCCCGACTTCATCGTCCCGAAGATCGACTGGCAGCGGACGACCGGGCGCGTGATGACGCTCGAATGGATCGACGGGATCAAGCTGTCGAACCGCCCCGCCCTGGTCGCCGCCGGGCACGATCCGGCCCGGCTGGCCCACATCCTGGTGCACGCATTCCTGCGCCAGGCCATCGCCGAGGGTTTTTTCCATGCCGATCTGCATCAGGGCAATCTGTTCGCGCTGCCCGACGGCAAGCTCGCGGCGATCGATTTCGGTATCATGGGGCGTATCGATCGGCGCGCGCGCGTCTGGCTGGCGGAAATCCTCTACGGCCTGATCACCGGCAATTACCGGCGTGTGGCGGAAATCCATTTCGAAGCGGGTTATGTGCCGCCGCACCACAATGTCGGCGAATTCGCGACCGCCCTTCGCGCCGTCGGCGAGCCGATGCGCGGCATGGCGGTAAAGGACATGTCGGTGGGCAACATGCTCGACGGCCTGTTCAACATCACCCGCGATTTCGACATGAAGACGCAGCCGCACTTGCTGCTGCTGCAAAAGACGATGGTCATGGTCGAAGGCGTCGCGACGGCGCTCGATCCCGATATCAACATGTGGGAGACCGCCGCCCCGTTCGTGCGCGAATGGATCCGCACCGAATTGGGGCCGGAAGCCTATGTCGCCGACCGGCTCGTCACCGACCTGCGCACGATCGCGCGCCTTCCCGAACTCGTCCGCAACATCGAACGCCATTTCCCGCCGCCGGGCGGGGCACCGCCGGCACCGCCGTTGAAGGAAGTGCAGGTCACCCGGATCGGCGGCGTCGGGCGCTATCTGGCGGTGATCGTCGTCACCGCCGCGATCAGCATCGGCGCGACCTGGCTGGTGCTGCACTAGCGCGATGGCGAGGTCCGCAATGCCGCTCTGGCTGACATCGAAGACACGCTTCAGCAGCCTCAGGCAACCGCGCGCGCGGCTCGCGCTTGGCCTGCTCGTGCTACTTCTGCTCGCCTGCCTTACCGCGCTCAACACAGCCGGGCCGCCACCGGTCAGCCGCGACCCCGCCCAGCGCGCGAACGACAAGGCCGATGTCCTGCTGTACGAATCGATCGTTGCCGGCCTGCGCAACGGCGGCGATTATTACCCGGTGACGGCGGCCGCGCTGCGACGCGGCGACTACCCGCTGCGGCCCTTCGTCACCTTCCGGCTGCCGACGCTTGCGCTCATCGAAGCTTCCCAGCCGCTGATCGCCTCGATCGTGATGCTCTACGTCCTCGCCGCCGGCGTTCTGCTCGCATGGACGATCCGGCTGAGACCCGCCTTTCAGCGCGCGCCGCCGCTGGCGATCGCAATGATCTTGCTGATCGCCGGGATGGCGGCGTTCGTGCAGGTCGAACTCGTCCATTTTCATGAGGTGTGGGCCGGGCTGCTGATCGCGCTGTCGCTGGCCTTGCGCCGCGATGACCGCTGGGCGCACGCCGTCGCCTTCGGCCTGATCGCGATGCTGATTCGCGAGACGGCGGCGCTGTATGTGCTGACGATGGCGGCACTTGCCCTGCTCGAGGGGCGTCGGCGCGAGGCGGTGAGTTGGGCAGCGGCGCTGGCCGTCATGGTGCCGGTGATCGCCGCGCATGCCTGGGCCGTCGACCGCGTCGTCGACAGCGCGGACCCGGCGTCGCCCGGATGGGCAGGCCTTTTGGGATTCGGCTTCTTCGTCAAGACGATGAGCATCTCCACCGCGCTGGCGATCGCACCTGCCTGGCTTTCCGCGATCCTTGTCGGGTTTGCGCTGTTCGGCTGGGCGGCATGGCCCGGTACGCTTGCCCGGCGGGCGCTGGCGACCTTCGTCGCCTATGCCGTGCTGCTTGGTCTGTTCGGACGGGTCGACACCTTCTATTGGGGATTGATGATCGCCCCCGCCTTTCTTGTCGGATTGGCCTTCGCGCCCGACGGCCTCAACGACCTGATCGCGGCTGCGACGCGCGATCGGCGGCGCGTCACCATTACGCGCAACGTTCGATGAAGCGGGTGCTGCTGATCGTCGGCGGCGGAATCGCTGCCTACAAGGCTTGCGAGCTGGTCCGCCTGCTCCGCAAGCGCGAGATCGCGGTGCGCTGCGTGCTCACCGAGGCAGGCGCTCAGTTCGTGACGCCGATGACGCTCGCCGCGCTCAGCGAGCAGCCGGTCCATACCAGCCTCTGGGACCTGAAGGACGAGGCAGAAATGGGCCATATCCAGCTCAGCCGGGAAGCCGATCTGGTCGTCGTCGCCCCGGCCACGGCCGACCTGATCGCCAAGATGGCGAACGGAATTGCGGGTGATCTGGCCACCACGTTGCTACTGGCGACCGACAAGCCCGTGCTGGCTGCTCCGGCGATGAATGTGCGGATGTGGCTGCATCCGGCGACCCAGCGCAACGTCGCGACGCTGAAGGGCGACGGCATCACCATGATGGCACCCGACGAAGGCCCGATGGCATGCGGCGAGTACGGTCCGGGCCGCCTGCCTGAGCCCGAGGCGATCCTCGCCGCGATCGAGACCGCGCTCGGCCTCGCATGAGCCTTTCGGGCGCGCACATCATCGTCACTGCCGGGCCGACCCACGAGCCGATCGATCCGGTGCGCTACATCGCGAATCGCTCGTCGGGCAAACAGGGCTTTGCGATCGCCGGTGCGCTGGCGGCGCTCGGTGCACGAGTCACGCTCATTGCCGGCCCGGTTCACCTCGCGACCCCTGCGAAGACGGACCGGGTCGACGTCGAGACCGCCTGCCAGATGCACGCAGCGGTCGACGCCGCGCTGCCCGCCGACGCCGCGGTGATGGTCGCCGCCGTCGCCGATTGGCGGGTGGAGGCGACAGATCGGAAAATCAAGAAGGGCGAGAGCGCGCCGGTGCTCCACCTTGTCGAAAACCCCGATATTCTCGCGGGTCTGGCACGTCATCCGCAGCGCCCGCCGCTGGTGATCGGCTTTGCGGCGGAAACCGAAAATGTCGTCGCGCACGCCACCGCGAAACGCAGTCGCAAGCGCGCCGACTGGATCGTCGCCAACGACGTGTCCGGGGACGTGATGGGCGGCGATACGAACGCGATCGTGCTGATCACGGCGGAGGGTGCTGAAAGCTGGCCGGCGCTTCCAAAGGCCGAAGTCGCAGCACGGCTCGCCCGCCGCATCGCCACCGCGCTCGACATGCCACACAAGGATCGGACATGACACTGACGCCCCGCATCGAGATCAAGATCCTCGATCCGCGCCTCAATGACTGGGGCCTGCCGCGCTACCAGACGGCGATGTCGGCAGGCATCGACCTGCATGCCTGCATCGACGCGCCCCTCGTTCTGGAACCTCAGGCGCCCGCCGTGCTGATCCCGTCCGGGATCGCGCTGCTGATGAACGATCCGCACCTGGTGGCCTTCCTGCTCGCGCGCTCGGGGCTGGGACACAAAAAGGGGTTGGTGCTGGGGCAAGCCGTCGGGACGATCGATGCGGACT
Organism: Sphingomonadaceae bacterium; assembly: GCA_002863155.1. Lineage (GTDB taxonomy): Bacteria > Pseudomonadota > Alphaproteobacteria > Sphingomonadales > Sphingomonadaceae > Sphingomonas. Next base: position 6,370 of record PKED01000143.1, read on the forward strand.
ATGCCGACCAGATCTTCATCAGCGCGTGGCTGCGGACGCCGCCGGGCAGCGAGACGCTGACGATCAACCCCGGCGACCGGATCGCGCAGCTCGTCTTCCTGCCGATCGCGCGCCCCGAATTCGCGGTCGTCGACGATTTCAGTGCCACGACCGGTCGCGGGCTCGGCGGCTTCGGCTCGACCGGCGTGTGACGATGACGCTGACCGATCCGCAGCTGGATCGATACGCCCGGCATCTGATCCTGAAGGAGATCGGCGGCGCGGGCCAGGCGCGACTGCTTCGGTCGCGGGTCGCGGTCATTGGCGCCGGCGGCATCGGTTCGCCCGCGATCCAGTATCTCGCCGCTGCGGGTGTCGGCCATTTGACGATCATAGACGACGACCGTGTCGAGCTCAGCAACCTCCAGCGTCAGACGTTGTTCGGGACGGCGCAGCTTGGCACTGCAAAGGTCGATGCGGCGGTCATTGCTGTCGGCGCCCTCAACCCCGATGTCCACGTCGAGGCCCGGCACGAAAGGCTCGATCCGGCATCCGCGACGGCGCTGCTCGGCGGCCATGACGTCATTCTCGACGGGACCGACAATTTCGCGACCCGGCTGGTCGCCGCCGATACGGCCCATGCGCTGCGCATTCCGCTGGTATCGGCTGCGGTCGCGCAGTTCGAGGGGCAGCTGGCCGTGTTCCGTGGCTGGGAAGCTGACAAGCCTTGTTATCGCTGTCTGGTCGGCGCCGACCCCGAGCGCGAGGGCATGAGCTGCGCCGAGGATGGCGTGATCGGCGCGATGACCGGCGTGCTCGGCAGCCTCGCCGCGCTGGAGGTGCTGCGCGCGCTGGTGCCGTTCGGGATCGACAGCGCCGGACGGTTGCTGATCGTCGATGCGCTCGACTTTCGTTTCCGGACGATCGGCCTGCCCAAGGATCCCGGCTGTCCGGGCTGTAGCCGATGAGCCTGACGATCATGCTGGTCAGCGAAGATGTCGCTCGCGCCCGCGCAGCTTTAAGCCTGGCACTTGCCGATGCAGCGCTCGGCGGTTCCCCACGCGTCTATGCGCATGAGCGGGCTGTCGCGATGTTCGCGCGCGCTTCACGCGAAGATGACGAGATTGACGCCCTGAATGCCCTTGGCCTACCCGACCGACCAAGCCTGCTTGCCATCGCGGCAATAGAGGGCGTCACGCTGATTGCCTGCCAGACCGGGTTGGCAATGGCCAACTTGTCGATTGAGTCGTTGGTGCCCGGCACTGAAGCTGGGGGCCTAGTCGGCTTGCTGGCTACGCGCGGGGACGATCAGCTCGTCTTAGCTTAGGCGGGACAGCCGGATGCCGCCAGTCTGGGTGCCCCTGCGGAAAGCAGCAAGACCCCGAGCTTCACGAGTAACGACTGGGTCAGTAGCTAACCGAACCGCATTCAACCGAGTCCAACGACCTTAGCGAGATGACGGACGCCGTAGATGTTCGAGCGGATGTACGAGACGCAGTGTCCGCGCGCAGCGCTTGGTCGATCATCGTGCGCAGAGTCTCCTGAAAATCATTTGCAGGTCGCCAGCCGATCGATGCCTCGGTCCAACTTGGGTCGAGCGCACGGCGCGCATCGCGTGGGCGCGTAGGGGGTAGGAACCTCATCAGGGCGCGCCGCCTATGTCCATCGATCGGTGGGTCGAGTCGGTCGGCCAGATCTGCAACCAGGTGGGCGATTCTGCGTTCACTGAAAACCTGCCGCGCACTGACTGGGTAAATCGCGCCAGGCAAACCGTGCCAAATCATCGCCACAATCGCCGCCGCTAGATCGTGGGCATTCAGCCAGTCGCGCTCGACTGCCCCTGTAGCTATCAGCTTCATCGGTGCGCGAGCGACCGCAGCGCTGATTAGCTCTGGTACCAAACCCGTGGTGACGCCTGGACCGTAAAGCTCAGGGTAATGCGCGATTGTTACCGGCAGGCCGTGTTCGGCGGCGGCCGCGACAATCAGGTGATCAGCCGCCGCTTGGGTCGCCGCTCGAAGGCTCGATGGGGCATAGCGCGCGTGTCCGTCGAAAGCAGCTGTGCCCGTCGGCAGGCTACCAAAGACATGATCGCCGGATAGCTGAACGATCTTTAGCCGATCGCGAGCGTCAGGCGGCATGCGTCGGCAGTGATCTACAATAAGCGGCACAAGCTTCAGCATCGCGCCGATCTGTTCCTCCGCGCCAGGAGTGCAGTCGACCGGCGAATGAGGTCCGAGCAAGACGATTGCGTCAATCGGCTCGATCGCCAATAGCTTGTCCAGCGGATCAGCAGCCAGCCGGAGATTATCGAGTGGCGTCAGTCCCTGGAAACTGCCGCCACTATACACCACCCGCACCGCGCCATCAGCTGCCAGCAACCGGCACAGTGGTACCGCAACATGCGCTTCGCCGCCGTGCACGAGCACGCAACGCAACGGCGGCTGATGGACAATGCGGATAGGACTGCGCGTCATCGGGCCCTTGGCAGACTATGTCGGCTCTGCGACGCTATGCCCCAGGGCATTAAGAAAGCCTTATTTGTGCACTGCCGCGATTCTTGCGCACGGCGCTTTGGCCGCTTAGAGCGCCCGGCTGAGACCGAAAGAGAGGCACGACATGAATAAGCGGCGGGTATTGGTAACAGGATCAGCCGGTTTCATCGGTTTCCACACATGCCGACAATTGCTCGCTAAAGGCGCCGATGTTTTAGGAGTAGATAATTTCTCGGCCTACTATGACGTCTATTTGAAGGAAGCCCGCAATAAAATCCTTGCAGAAAGTCCGAACTTTTCCCTCTTCCGCGTCTCCATCGAAGACAAAGAGGCGTTGCAAGCCGCTTGGATACAATTTTCTCCTGAAATTGTGATCCATTTGGCGGCACAAGCCGGTGTGAGATATAGTATCGATCATCCGGATGAATATATCTCGACCAATGTTGTTGGTACGTTTAACATTCTTGAGTTATGCCGCCACCACCAAGTTGAGCACCTTCTAATTGCGTCGACGAGTTCGGTTTACGGTGCCAATACCGAGATGCCGTTTACCGAGCTCCAGCGTACTCAGACCCCCTTAAGTCTCTATGCCGCGACCAAGGGGGCGACCGAGCTTATGGGCCATAGCTATAGTCATCTTTTCGGAATCCCGATCACCTTCTTCCGATTTTTCACCGTTTACGGGCCTTGGGGCAGACCCGACATGGCGCTGTTCAAGTTTACCCGCGCGATCATCGATGGCCACCCGATTGACGTCTACAACAATGGCAAAATGGTCCGCGACTTTACCTATGTAGTTGATTTGGCTGATTCTATTTTGGGTTTGGCAGCAGCGGTGCCATCGTCGACAGCGGCGGAACAGGATTCATTGTCGCCCGTTGCTCCGTTCCGGGTGGTCAATATTGGTGCCGGGACCCCCACCCAATTACTTGATTATATTGGCGAAGTCGAACGGGCGCTGGGTAAGACGGCGAAGAAAAACATGTTGCCGATGCAACCCGGCGACGTCCCCGCAACGGAAGCGTCACATGAGTTGCTGAAACAGCTTACAGGTCGTGCGCCGAGCACGCCGCCATCGGTGGGCGTGCCCGCCTTCGTCGATTGGTATCGCGAATATTACGGGCTATAAACTCATAAAGTTTTTAGGAAATAGCCGTTCAATGGTGCTCAACGTGGAGGGTTCGGACCATTCGCAAGGGAATCATTCTAGCGGGCGGATCGGGGACGCGGCTTTATCCGCTTACCCGCGGGGCGTCGAAGCAACTGATGCCAATCTATGACAAGCCGATGATCTATTATCCGCTCTCGGTGCTGATGCTTGCCGGCATTCGGGAGATTTTGGTGATCACCACACCACAGGATCAGGCGGCATTCCGGAATCTGCTCGGCGATGGCAGCGATTGGGGTATCGCTATCACCTACGCCGTCCAACCTGAACCCGACGGCCTCGCCCAGGCCTATCATATTGGCGCCGATTTCGTCGGCTCCGCCCCGTCGGCGCTGATCCTGGGTGACAACATCTTTTATGGACATGGCTTGATCGACCTGCTCGGCCGGGTGACCAACCGCGCCGAAGGAGCCACCGTCTTCGGCTATTATGTGAAGAACCCGCGCGCTTATGGGGTGGTCAGCTTCGATGCCGAGGGTCGGGCCGACACGATTGAAGAGAAGCCGACCCAGCCCAAATCCAACTATGCGGTAACCGGTCTGTACTTCTTCGACTCAGATGCCGTTGCACTGGCGCGGGATCTTGTGCCGTCCGCCCGAGGCGAGCTGGAGATCACCGATCTCATCCGGCTTTATCTGAAGTCAGGCAAGCTGTCGGTCGAAATCATGGGTCGCGGCTATGCCTGGCTCGACACCGGCACCCACGGCTCGCTGCTCGATGCCGCAAACTATGTACGCATTACCGAGGAGCGTCAGGGCCTGAAAGTCGCCTGCCCCGAAGAAGTCGCGTGGCGGATGGGTTTTATCGACGATGCAGGGCTTGAGCGCATCGCAGCGCCACTCATCAAATCGGGCTATGGCGATTATCTGCTCGGGCTGCTTCAGCAAACCCCTCAGTGGAACTGATTGAACCGCTCTACCAGGGCTAATGATCGCTGAGGACAAGGGCCGAAATGGTGAGAGACGTTTCGTGATTGAATGCAAGAGCTTAGCGCCCTTCGTCGAACCAGGCGTCGATACAGATTGGCTCCCGCGTCATCGTCGCTGCTCGGTGCCACCGCTGCCCCACGCCTCTCCGGCACCGAATGGGCGCATCAAACCCGGGCTGATGCTCAAGGATTTGCAGACAAATGGCTAACCTGCTCGTCACCGGCGGTGCCGGCTTCATCGGCGCCAATTTTGTGCATTATTGGCGCGCGCATCACCCGGTCGACCGGGTGACCGTGCTCGACGCGCTTACCTATGCTGGCAATCGTGCCAATCTGGAAGGCACGGACGGTGTCCACCTGAGGGAAGGCGATATTCGCGATACTGATCTCGTGGAACAATTGCTGGTCGATAAAACAATCGATACGATCGTTCATTTCGCGGCGGAGAGCCATGTCGACCGGTCGATCACCGGCCCAGACGCGTTCATCGAAACCAACGTGATCGGTACGCACAGCTTGCTGAAGGCCGCCCGCAAGGTCTGGCTCGACCGCGACGAAGGGCGCCCCCATCGCTTTCACCATATCTCCACCGACGAAGTTTATGGGTCGCTCGGGCTCGACGATCCGTCCTTCACCGAAACGACGCCATATGCGCCCAATTCGCCCTATTCGGCATCCAAGGCTGCCTCAGATCACCTGGTGCGTGCCTATCACCACACCTATGGGCTGCAGGTGACGACAAGCAACTGCTCGAACAATTACGGGCCCTATCAATTTCCCGAAAAGCTCATCCCGCTGTTCCTTATCAATTGTCTGCATGGACGTGCCCTGCCCATTTACGGCGACGGGATGAATCGGCGGGACTGGCTGCATGTCGAGGATCATTGCCGCGGCATTGAACTGGCAATTACAAGGGGTCGCCCGGGCGAGGTCTACAATATCGGCGGTGGGCAAGAACTCCCGAATATGGCGGTGATCGACCAGATTTGCTCGACC
>PKED01000120.1 GCA_002863155.1 Sphingomonadaceae bacterium
ACAGACCATCGAATATCGACGCTTGCAACACCGCAAGCTCGCCGCATAACATCAACCCCGAGACGAGGTCCGCACTCCGCTAATCTACGCCGCGAGTTGTGCCGAATGTTCTGACGACGGACACCCGTGACGAACAATCTCCGCTCGTTCAGCGAACGGTACATCGTCCAGCTGGTCCAGGGTTTCTGACTTAGCCGATGCCGTCGCCGCCGGTTGTGCGGCGGCGACGGTAATCGGCAGGTGTCTGGCCGATCGCCTCGCGAAAACGCGTCGAGAAATGGGTGTGCGTCGAAAAACCACAACGCTGCGCCACTTCGGCGATGGGCAGCGCGGTATGATCGAGCAAGTTGCACGCCGCCGCCACGCGTTCGCGCAGCACATAGCCATAGGGCGTAACGCCGGTGCTGTGTTTGAAGGCACGCACGAAATGAAAACGGCTATAGCCTGCCACCGCCGCCAGATCCTCTAGCGCGATGCGCTGGCCGATATTGCTCTGGATGAAGTCTCGGACCCGCGCCACGATATGCGGGGCCAGCGTCATCCGGCGATACTGGCGAAACTCGCCGCCCCAGGTCGAGGTCGACGCGAGCCGGATCAGCAGGGCATCGACATAATAATCCGCTGAAAGGCTCCAGTCGGGATTCTCCAGCCCCTGGAGCAGCAGGTCGAACAGGTTGGCCGCATGCGGATCGGGACGGCCGATCGTTTCCGCAAAGCTCACCGAAGAGGGATCGCGGTCGAACGCTTCTGCCACCAGCGCGGCGAAATAATCCGGCCGAACATAAAGATGCGAAAATGCGATCGGACCCTCGGTTCGCCAGCGATAGGCGCTGCCCGCCTCCGTCGTCGTGATCGACCGGTCCTCGACTTCGATGATGCGTCGCCCGCCGCCGCCGTCGCGCCAGACCCGCTTGGCGCCGCCCTGATGGACGACGACAAGATGATGGTCGAGCGGCGGCTGCCGCATGGTCGGGCTGGTGTCGCGCCACGACTGGATCATTCCTCCGCGCACGACGCGGAGGTCGGTAACGACGGCGGTATCGGCGGATGCCCATCCTCGCCAAAGCTCGGGAGGGACCCGGTTATGACCCTGCGTCGGCGCCGTCATGCCGTTTCCCCGGGGATGGGCGGCCGCGATTGCACTCGATGCAATGCAAATGTCTTAACGATCCGGCGAAACGCGGTCGGCGCCGCCGGATCGTCCCGGTGCCAGCGGCGCCGCGAAGTCGATCCGGCGACGTGACGCAAGCCTGGTTCGCGATACGCGCCCAACCGCAGGTCAGTTCCCGTGGTGCACATCCGACGACAGCAGGACCGCGGGCACTTTCCCATGATTGATCCAGTAGTGCGAAATGCCGTCGGCTTCTCGCGCGATATCACCCGCCTTGTGCTGGATCGGTACAGAGCAGCTGCTGCGATATTCGGTGATCTGGCCGCTGACGGTGTAGATCAGCGCCGGGCGATCCTTGTGGCTGTGCAACGGCACGATGCCGCCGGGCTGGACGACGAGCCGGCGCGTGCGCAGCTGGCGGTCGGGCACGGCGATCTCGGCGCCCAGATCGACCGAGCCAATCACGGTGTCGGTAACGCCTTTGGGCGCGGTCGGCGCGCCGCTCAGTGGATTGGCGCCGCTCTTGTTGACGGGGCACTCACCAGCAAATGCCGGCGCGGTTGCCGCCACCGCCGCGAGCAGCCCCAGTCCGGCGTTGCGAAGCATTTTCTGCGTCATCATGATCGTTCCCTCGTTTCAATTCGCGACCGTCAAGCAACCATGCGCGGTTGATTGACGCGGCGCCACATCTTTGCGGCGACTGGCCGCGCCCGACACTCTTACCGCATTGCAGCGATCAGGAAACGGCATTTCCCCGCCCGCGAATTCTACCGCAATATTTCGAAATTTCGTCGGGTCGACGGCATCGATTCTTCGCCCATCGATCGGCGCGCGGGTCGCGGCATCCACCCGGCCTCGCTATATGATGCTTAGGCGGCGGGCTGTAACACGATTACGTCCGCAGTCGTATGATGGGAAAGGGCGTGATGGGCGCAGGCCTTGGCGTCGCGCTCAAGCCAGGGCTCATGCCGCCTGGCGGGGCGATGACGACGCCAGCGTGAACAGGATTGGCTGGGAGAAGAATTGGTGAAGACGCTGCAGGACGAGATTGCGAGCTACGGCCAGATCGTGCTGGTGTTGCAGGGTGGCGGAGCGCTGGGCGCGTACCAGGTCGGTGTCTATCAGGCGCTGGAGGAAGCGGGCATCGCGCCTGATTGGGTCGTCGGAACCTCGATCGGCGCGATCAACGCGGCGCTGATCACCGGTGGTCCTGCCAAGGACGGCCTGCGCCGGATGCGCGAATTCTGGAACCGGGTCGAAAGCGATCGATTCATGGGGGTGTCGCTGCCCAGCTGGTTTTCGGTCGCCGCCCGCAACATGCTGACCGTAACCGGCGGCATCCCCTCGTTCTTCGTGCCCAACACGGCCGCATTCCTGAGTCCGCACGCGCCGCTCGGGGCGGAGCAGGCCGGTTATTATTCGGTGGCGCCGCTTGCCCAAACACTCAGCGAGATCGTCGATTTCGATGCCATCAACAACGGTCCCACCCGGCTGACGGTGGGCGCGTCGAATGTCCAGACGAGCGAGATGACCTATTTCGACAGCCGCGATCAGGCGATCGACCTGCGCCATATCCTGGCATCGGGCGCGCTGCCGCCGGCTTTCCCCGCCGTCCGGATCGACGACCAGCTCTATTGGGATGGCGGGATCCTGTCGAACACGCCGGTCGAGGTCGTGTTCGACGACCATCCGCGCCGGAACGGCATGGTATTCTCGGTCCATCTCTGGAATCCGCATGGCGAGGAGCCGGAGACGATCTGGGAAGTGATGAACCGGCAAAAGGACGTCCAATATTCCAGCCGGTCGGCCACCCACATCAAGCGCCAGCGTCAACTCCACAAGCTACGCCATATCATTGCGGAAATGACGGCGCTGATCCCGGAAAAGGACCTGGCGAGCCTGAAGCAGCGCGGGCTGACCGGCTATGGCTGCACCACCCGCATGCATGTCATCCGCCTGCTCGCCCCGGCGCTCGATTATGAGGATCATGCCAAGGACATCGATTTCAGCGCCGACGGCATCCGCCAGCGCTGGGAGGCGGGCTATCGCCATACCTGCGACACGCTCGAAAAGGCGCCGTGGCGTGGCGATTTCGACCCGAATGAAGGGTTCATCCTGCACGAGGCTTGCGCCGGCGAAATGGTCGAGACGGCGGCCGCGAAATAGCGCGATCCGCTATCGGACGCTCGCCATCGGCGATCGGGAACGTCGATGCAGGCGGCGTTCGATAAGCATTCCCGCCGCGATCGATGCGGTCATGCTGGCCAGCGCCAATATGGCATAGGGCATCAGCAGCGGCAGGCCGATCAGGATCAGGCCGTCGTTGCTGCCAGGGATGAGCAGGCTGCCCAGCCCCATCATCATGCCGCCGATCAGGCTGCGGGCGAGCGCGCGCGGCGATGGTGCTGCATGGCGCAGCCGACCGGCCGTCCAGCCGCCGAGCAGCGCCCCTGCCAGCAAGGCGACGAACAGCAGCAGGCGCGACAGGTCGCGCTCGGCCATGCCGCGCGCCAGCGATGCCAGCGCATCGGTATAGGCCCAGCTGCCCGCGACGATCAGCATCACCACAAAGGCGATGCCGATCACTGCAGTGGCATGGTGCGGCGACCAGACATGTCGTGCGAACATTTTCCGGCGCAGTGCGCTGGCAGCCTCGATGCCGCGCCATCCCGCAAAGATCAGAAAGGGGATGAGGAGCACCGGTCCGGCCTGAAGCAAGGGTGACGTTGCGGGGATCGCCGGGACGGGGGCCATCGTCCAGCCGGCGATCAGGCAACCGAGGAAAAATCCCACCGGTGTCATTGCCTGCGCCCATTCGCCCGAGCCGAGCCGCGCGATCGCCCCAAAGACGCAGGCCCGGTTGATCAGCGCCCCGATGCCCAACAGGACGCCGCCTACCACCGCCGACAGACCAGCTGCATGCCCGACCGGGGCCATCCGCAAAACGCCGACCAGCTGGGCCAGGATCAATCCGCCCGCGACCCAAATTGCCGCCTCAGCCAGGGCGACGAGCCGATGGGCGCGCTTGCGCGTCAGGACTTCTTCGACGGCGGCGACCATGCAGGTGGCGCCGCGCTGAATGGCGTAGCCCATGATCGCCGCACAGAGCAGGGCAATCGGAAAGGCGATGCCGGGCGGTACGATCGTCACCGTTGCCACCTAGTCCGCAAGCGCGACCGTTGCCGTCGATCGGACGGAGATAGCAGGGGCGCGGCGAAGCAACATCGATCGATCTCCGAGGAGGGGCTAGGGTGCGACCGGCGTTCTGTACAGTCGCAGGCGCAAACGGGAACAGAAATGTCGCATCAATCTGATTGCGGACGCTCGTTCCGCGTGTCTTATCGGCAAGGGAAGTTTACGCGACCGGAGCTGCGTATGCCTGACGCCCCCGGGCCATGGCGATCGGGGTGCTCAACTGAGCGAGGGTGCGATTACCGGTTGGGGGGCGCGACCGACGCGCAGCGTTGCGACCGCAGCGAGCAGCAGCATCACCCCGCCAAGCATGATGACGTTGCGCGGATCGCCGCCCAGCAGCGGCCGGTAGAGCAACGGCACGGTTACGCTCTGCACCAGCATCGGGATGACGATGAACATGTTGAATATGCCCATATAGATGCCGGTGCGTTGCGCCGGGATGCAATCCGCAAGCATGATATAGGGCGTCCCCATCAGGCTGGCCCAGCCGATCCCGATGCCGAGCATCGGCAGATAGCACCACGCTTCGTTGCCGATCATCGGCAAGGCGAGCATCGCGGCGCCCGCCGCTGTCATGCAGGCAGCGTGGACCGGTCCGGCGCCTAGGCGGCGGGTCAACGGCATCAGCCCCAAGGCAACGACAAAGGCGACCGCGTTGTAAAAGCCGCCAAGGTGCCCGTTTACCAGCGTCGCGTCGCGGACGGCTGCCGCAGCCCCGCTGCCATGCAATGCGCGGGCGAGCGACAGGACGGCATATTGCCAGTAACAGAACATCGCGAACCACTGACAGAACATCGCGACCCCCAACCGCCGCATCGGCTGGGGCATGTCGCGGATGGCGTCGGCAAAGTCGCGCCAGGCGGTCGCCGCCGACATCGGCCGTTCGCGCATCTGGGCTACTTCAGCGGTCGTGAGCGGCAGTTCGGGGACGCGCCAGACCGACCACAGGATCGTCGACAGCGACAGCACGGCGCCAATCGCAAACGCCAGTCGGGTCACGTCTGGAATGCCGTTCGCATCCACTGCATCGGGGTTCATGCCGAACCAGACGAACAGCGCCGGCGCCAGATAGGCAAGCGTCTGCGCGAGGCCGGTAAAGGCACTCTGGGTGAGAAAGCCGACCGGACGCTGCGCAGGGTCGAGCCGATCGCCCACATAGGCCCGATATGGCTCCATCGTGATGTTGTTGGCGGCGTCGAGCAGCCACAACAGGCTGGCCGCCACCCACAGCGCGGGGCTGTAGGGCATGGCGAACAATGCGACGCTGCACAGCACCGCACCGATCAGGAAATAGGGCGTTCGCCGCCCGATCCGCGTCACCGTCCGGTCGCTGAGCGCACCGACGATGGGCTGGATGATGAGCCCGGTGATCGGCCCGGCAAGCCATAACAGCGGCATCGTCGCCTCATCCGCGCCGAGATAGCTATAGATCGGGCCCATATTGGCCTGCTGCAGTCCGAAGCTGAACTGGAGCCCCAGAAAACCGAGGTTCATCTGAATGATCCGGGCAAGGCTGAGGCGTGGCTTCGGTGCTGCGTCGGCGTGCATGGTCTCTCCTCAGGCACGGCGTCGCACCGCTACCCAAAACGGGAATAGCATAGCGGCTTTTGCCATTGCAAAGGTTTGCAGCGCCGCTATTCGTGCGGCTGTGCCGATTTTTGGCGCCGTTTCAGCGAGCTGGGCCACATGACGCCGTTTCTCTGGCTTCCGGAGCATATCGCCGCCATTCGCGCTGACGATCTGCCCACTGCGCCGATCATCGCCAGCGATGCGACCCGCGACGTGCTGCCGGGTTGGGACGTTTGGGATCACTGGCCATTACTGACCCGCCGGGGCGACGTTGCCCGCGTGGCCGATGGTTCGATCGTGTTCGCGCTGGTCGCGCCGCGGGGAGAGGATCCCAATGAGCGCCATGGCGCTGCGCGGCTGTGGCTGTTTCATGCGGGTCTTGAGGGTTGGCGCGCGCTTGGCCCCGTCTTCGCCGAAGGGGCGATGCCCGGTGCACGGCAATGGTCGGGCTCGGCGGTGCTCGAAGAGGATGCGACGGTACGGCTTTTCTTCACCGCGGTCGGCGAGCGGGGCGAGACGATGCCGGCCACCCACCAGCGCCTGTTCGAGACGCGGGGCGTGATGCGGATGATCGATGGCGTGCCCGCGATCGACGGCTGGCGCGCGGCAATCGAATGCGTCCGCCCGGACGGCGTCTATTACCAGCAGGAGCTGGACGGCGGGGGCGAAATCGGCACGATCAAGGCGTTTCGCGATCCGTTCTTCGTATCGCTCGCGGGCGAGGACTGGCTCCTTTTCGCGGCCTCCGATGCGGCCTCGCGGTCGGCCTGGAACGGGGCTGTAGGCGCGGCGCGTTGGGAGGGCGGCTGCTGGGTATCGGCGCCGCCCCTGGTTCGCGCCAGCGGCCTGAACAACGAGCTTGAGCGGCCGCACGCGATTTCGCGCGCCGACGGCGTCTATCTCTTCTGGTCGACCCAAGCGCACGTCTTTGCCGAAGGCGGGCCGCGCGGCCCGACCGGACTTTACGGCATTTTCGCCGAGGCTTGGGGTGCGCCCTGGCAGCCGCTGAACGGCAGTACGCTGGTCTTCGCTAATCCACCATCTGCCCCGGTCCAGGCCTATAGCTTTCAGGTGCTGGCCGACCTGTCGGTGTGGAGCTTCGCCGATTTGCCGCAAAGAGCCGCGATTCCGGGCGATCGCGCCGACCGCCGCGCCGCCTTTGCCGGCGGACCGGCGCCGGTGCTGCAGCTTGCGCTCGACGGCGCGACCGCGCGGCTAACGTCATGACGGCGCGCGGTGCTGCCCGGTTGCGTTGCGTCGTTCGCCCGTTATCGTGATCGACCATGGGGGATGGTGACCACAGCTTGACGGGCGTGGCGGACGCGGGCGCCGATAACCAGCGAGTGCGTAACATCGTGGATCTCGCACGGCTGGCGGGCGTGTCGCCCGGCACGGTGTCGCGCGCCTTGGCCGGCAACGCGCTGGTCAACGTCCAGACTCGCGAAAAGATCGAAGCGATTGCCCGGGCGCATGATTTTCGCCCAAACCAGATGGCGAGCAGGCTGCGTACCAAGCGCACCGGATTGGTCGGCGTCGTCATCCCGCTCGGCCATGAGCGCCAGCAGCATCTGTCCGACCCGTTCTTCATCTCGATGCTGGGCCAGTTGGCGGATCGGATCACCGAGAGCGGGCGCGACATCCTGCTCGCCCGAGTGATTCCCGACTCGCCCGACTGGCTGATGCGGATCGTCGATTCAGGGATGCTCGACGGCGTCCTGATGATCGGCCAGTCGGACCAGGTCGAGGTAATCGAGCAGGTCGCGACGCGCTACCGCCCGCTCGTCGTCTGGGGGCATTACAGCGCGGGGCAGGTCCATTGCGCGGTCGGGATGGACAATGCGGCTGGCGGACGCCTTGCGGCGGCGCGGCTCATCGAACGCGGTGCCCGGCGGCTGGCGTTCCTGGGTGATATCCGGACGCCTGAGATCGCGGCGCGCCATGCCGGTTTCACAGCGGCCGCGAGCGAAGCCGGCTTGTCGGTGGACTTATTGCCGACTCATCTCGCGGTCGACGCGATGGAAGGGGAAATCGCGCATCATGCCGCGCAGATCGGCGGCCGCTTCGACGGGGTGTTCGCCGCGTCCGACATGATCGCGATGCGGACGCTTCGTGCGCTTGCCGACCGGTCGATCGCAGTGCCGGGCAAGGTCGCTGTGATCGGCTTCGACGATCTCGACCTGGCCAGCCACACGGTTCCACGGCTCACTACCGTGCGTCAGGACATTGTGGCCGGTGCAGCGACGATGGTCGACGCGCTGTTCCGGCGGATGGCGGGAGAAGATGTCGCATCGACGGTGATGCCGCCCACGCTCGTCGCCCGCGATTCGGGCTGAGCGAGCCCGCCGGCACCCCATCTGATCCGCAAAATGCTCATGCGGGCGACACCGCAAACAATCGTTTGCAACCCAAATGCAATCGATTTAATAATGTCGATGCGCCCATCGTTGTGGGCTGATAAAAAACAGTGCGTTGGGAGGGATTATGAACTCGCGGATCACCATTCGGGCTGCGTTGCTTGCCGGGGCGGCCGGCCTCGCCACGCCGGGGTTTGCGCAGACGGCGCCAGCGTCGCTGGACAAGGCCGCTTTGGGTTTGCCTGCACAGGACCAGGGGGGCAGCCAGCCGCCCGCCGCACAGGATCAGTCCGTTCCCGCGCCGGCGGAGGATGAACCGGTAGAAGTCGTCGTGACGGGTCTCACCACCCGCAACCGCGCGCTCATCACCGCATCGGCCGACATCACCTATGCGACCGCGCAGGACATCGACCGAAAGGCGCCGCGCTCCACTGCCGACCTGCTCGAGCTGGTGCCCGGCATCTTCGTCGAAGGCACCGCCGGCGAACTTTCGAACAATTATTCGGTGCGCGGCCTGCAGGGCGGCGGCCAGCGCTTCATCCAGCTGGAGGAAGACGGCCTGCCAGTGATCTATCAGGGCGGCGGCGCGGATTTCTTCTTCTCCAACGACATCACCATCGATCGGCTCGAGGCCGTCAAGGGCGGTTCGTCGGGCGTGCTCACCGTCAACGGCGCGGGTGCGACGATCAACTTTCTGTCGCGCCTGCCGAATTTCAAGAAAAGCGAAGGGCTGGCGCGCTTCACCGCCTACAGCTTTGGCCAGCGGCGCGGCGATTTCTATTACTCGCAGCCGATTACCGAGAATCTCGCGTTCAATATCGGTGGCTATATTCAGACCAATCCGGGCGTGCGCAGCAACCCGTTCAACTATGACGGCTATCGCTTGAAGGCGATGCTCGAATATCGCTTCAACAGCGGCGGGTTCATCCGGCTGACGGGCAAGATCGGCGACCTGAAGGCGGCCTATTATGCCGACCAGCCCTATGCCTATAACAATGGGCGGCCAAGCGGCGTTCCGGGGCTCGACACGCAGTTCGGCAATGTTGGCGGGACGGCCTTCTCGCGGATTTCGGTGCCGGTATCGACCTTTGTCGAGGCCGATGGTTTTCGCGATTTCCGGTACGACCAGGGCGTCCGCGTCAAGACCAAGCAGTTGCGCATCGATATCGAAAAGCCGCTGAGTGATTCGATCGAGTTGTTCGCGCGTGCCCGCTATCTGGGGCTCACCGATGATTTCAATGGGCTGTTTCCCGGCTCCGGCACCGGCAACGCCGGGCTTTCGAGCGCGGTCAATTATCTGACGCCGGGCGCCGCATCGCCAATCAGCGGGCTGCTCGCGGCCGGGCAGGCGGCTTTCCCGACCACCGTGCGCTTCGGCATCCGCAATCTGCGCACCGGCGTCGTGACCGGCTCGAACGAGGTCGCGACGCTCAACGCCCTCAACGGCAATGGATTTCTGCAGCAGACGACGCTGAACCACGATTTCCAGTCGGGCCATGACTTCGGTTCGAATTTCGGTGCGCGGTGGGAATATAAAGGCAACAATTTCACCAACTCGCTCACCGTCGGCGTGCTTTATTACGATGTCAGCCGGTTCCAGAACCAGTCGGCGACTTCGGCAGTCGTCAACGATGTGCGGACCAACAGCGACATCTACGATGTCGTGGCGCTGAATGCCGCCAATAATGTGATCGGCACGCTGACCGACAACGGCCAGATTTCCTATGGCAATTGGGGTGCAGGCATCCGCCGCCGCAGCGACAGCTCGGTCTCGATCTATGCCAATGACGAATTCGCGATCGGCGACAAGATCCACCTCGACGCCGGTCTGCGCTGGGAAAGCGACAGCGCCGAATTCCGCGACGGCAATACCGCCGCCATCAACCAGCCGGTGCAGCCCGGGGTCATCAATGCAGCGGTCGTGCCGACGGTCGGTTCAACGTTCGACGGCACCTTCACGGTCACGCGGCGCACGCAGAGCCGCGTCGCCTGGACCGTCGGTGCGAACTATCTGATCACCGACAATCTTTCCGTCTATGCCCGCTATGCCGACGGGTTCCAGACCAACAACACCGACCCGATCACCGGCGTCGAGCTGTATGAAGCGGGCATCCGGTACAAATATCGGCGGTTGCTCAACGCCTCGGTCACGGTGTTCCGGACGAATTTCCGCAACCAGTTCTACAACTTCATCGATCCGGTGAACCCGACGATCCAGACCAGCTTCCTCGCTGACCTCGGGACGACGGGCGTTGAGATCGATGCCCTGATCCGCCCGGTCGATTGGTTCTCGATCGATTTCTTCGGTGTGTTCCAGGGGCCGACGCTGAATAATCTGCGTCTGAACGGGGTGCCGCAGCCGACCTTCAACGGCAACCGGCCCGAACGCACGCCGAGCACGCTGTTCACGATCACGCCGACGTTCAAGCTGCCCAACAAGCTCGGCGAATTCTATGCCAGGTACAAATATATCGGCGATATCTTTGCGGACTCCGGGAACGGCGTGTCGCTGCCGGCCTATGGCGTGACGAGTTTCGGTATCAATCTCAACCTTACCGAGCGGTTGCAGGTAAGCTTCAATGCCGACAATGTCTTCGATGTGATCGGCCTGACCGAGGGCAATCCGCGTCAAGGCCAGACCCAGAACGCCACCTCGGGCTTCTTCTATGCCCGCGGGATCGTGGGGCCGACCTATGGAGGATCGGTAACGCTGCGCTTCTGATGGCGGCCGGATACCGATATGGCGGCCGCCAGGGAGAGCGGAACATGAAATTGCCTGTGCTTGCCTTGATGGCGGCGGTTGCGATGACGATGCCGGGTTCGGCGGCGCAACCGGGGCCGGGCTCCAGTCCCGAACTCGCCTATCGACTGGTCGAAGGCGAGAATTTGAACGCCTTTGTTCGCGAAGGCCCGGTCGCTGCGCATCTGCTGCTGCGATCGGGCCGCGATCCGCGCATTCTCGTCGCGTTTCCGGCGGGTAACAGCGGTGTCGGGTTGTGGTTCAAGCCGGTCGAGCGCGCCGCGACCTGGCGGCTGATCCAGTCGCCGCGTCCGCTCAGCACGCGCGACATGCCGGCCACCTCTGCCAGATCATCAAGAGTCCACGAATGCCTTGGCTGTTCGTGCATCGCCGTCAGCGCCTTGGCCAATCGCGGATCGGCAAGGCCGCGCAGCACACCATCATTCACCAGGCCACTGGCGACAACATGACGCACTACCAGGATCAAGAGATAGTCGAACAAATGGTCGATGGCGGCCTGACGCCCATTATGGTCGCCAAATCCTTCGACAAGCAGAAGATCGCAGGCGGGCCCCAGCGTCGGGTTCTCGGCCAGCGGCAGGATGACAAGGTC
>PKED01000138.1 GCA_002863155.1 Sphingomonadaceae bacterium
TGGGCACCACCAGCAGCAGCGGGCGCTCGTCCCATTTGGGATGATAGACGCCGATCGCCGCAGCTTCGGCTACGCCGGGCGCGCCGCACGCGGCATTTTCCAAATCGACCGAAGAGATCCATTCGCCGCCCGATTTGATGACATCCTTGGCGCGATCGGTGATCTGCATCGTGCCGTCGGGATGGATTACCGCGACGTCGCCGGTATCGAACCAGCCATCGGCATCGATCGCATCGGCATCGGCCTTGAAGTATCGCTTCACCACCCACGGACCGCGAATCTGCAAGCTGCCCGAACTGACGCCGTCACGCGGCTGTTCGACGCCGTCGTCGTTCAGCACGCGCAGCTCGACCCCGAACGGAATCTGCCCCTGCTTGGCAACCAGATCGAGCTTTTCATCGAGGCTCATCGCATCCCAGCCAAGCGGACGCGTGCCCGCCGTCCCGATCGGCGACGTCTCGGTCATGCCCCACAGGTGCTTCACTTCGGCACCCATGCCCATGATACGCTCGATCATTGCGCGCGGCGCTGCCGATCCGCCGATCGTCACCGAATGCAGATACTGCGGCGCCTCCCCGGTCGCGTCGATATGCTGGAACATCGCCAGCCAGACGGTCGGCACGCCAGCCGAATGCGTCACCTTCTCCTGGTTCATCAAGCGGCACAGCACCGCCGGATCGTTGACCTGGGCATAGACGAAGGTCGCGCCCGCCAGCGCCCCGGCAAAGGGCAGGCCCCACGCAGCGGCGTGGAACATCGGCACGACCGGCAGCACGATGGCAAGGCTCGACAGGTTGAGCAGCCACGGCGACACACCGGCCATCGCATGGATCACGGTCGACCGGTGTTCGTACAGAACGCCCTTGGGATTGCCGGTCGTGCCGCTGGTATAGCAGAGCATGCACGGGTCGCGCTCGGGCCCCTCATGCCAGCGATAATCGCCGTCCTCGGCCGCGATCAACGCGTCGTAGCCGCCATCGTCGAAGCACACATAATGGTCGATCGTCGTCCATTGATCGCGCAGCCGGTCGACGATCGGCTGAAATGCCTTGTCGTAAAACAGCACGCGGTCGTCGGCATGGTTGGCGATATAGACCAGCTGCTCGTCGAACAGCCGCGGATTGATCGTGTGGATCACCCCGCCCATGCCGATCGCCCCGTACCAGGCGGCCAGATGCTTGGCATGGTTCATCCCGAGCGTCGCGATCCTGTCGCCGGGCTTCATGCCCAATCGCTCCAGCGCCTGGGCGAGCTTCTTCGCATCGCGCGCGATCCCGCCCCAGTCGGTACGGGTTTCGGTGCCGTCCGCCCAATAGGTCACGATCTCGCGACGGGCATGTTCGCGCGCGGCATGATCGAGCAGGCGCGGCACGCGCAACTCGAAATCCTGCATCCCACCTAGCATCACAGCATCCTCTCGCGGGCCGTTATGCCGGCCTCATCCCACCAAGGCGAGCCGCCGCCCGTCGGCGGGGCGCAGCGTCACGTCGCCGACACCTTGCACCCCCTCGATCCGGCTCGCAAGTTCGGCGTCCAGCAGGAAATCGCGGCCGAGCACGAGCCAGGCCCGCCCGCCCGGCGCCAGCGCCGCGCTCACCTCCACTTCGCCGCGGCCGCCGCGTGCCGCGCTCAGCAGATCGGCGATCACCGGCACGGCGTCCGGCGTATCGACCGCAATCTCGAGCACCATGCGCGCGCCGATCGCTAGCGTCTCAAAGGCTTGCAGCCGCTTGACCGTCACGCGCGGCGTCTCTTCGCCGGCACGACGATCGAGCTCGACGGTAGCAAGCCCACAGCCACCGACCCGCGCCGCTTCCTCGAGATCGGCACAGACCATGTCGTCGAAACAAGTCGCGACGAACTGCCCCGATGCGTCGGACAGCGTCGCCATCATGTAGCGCCGCCCCTTGGCGGAGGTGCGCCAGCGCGCCTCCTCTGCCAGCACCGCCATGGTCGCCCCGACCCGGCCGTCGACCGGGACGTCGAGCTCGCCCAGCGTCGCATAGGGCCGCGCGCCATGTGCCTTGGCCAGGTGACGATAGCGGTCGACCGGATGCGCGGAGAAATAAAAGCCGAACGCTTCCTTTTCCTGGGCCATCCGGTCGGCGATGCTCCACCGCGCTGATTGCGGCAGCTTGATCGCATCGCCCGACACCTCGGCCTCGCCGAACAGCCCGCCCTGTCCGCTGGTGCGCTGATCATGCAGCCGCGCCGCGACCGCCAGGATCGTCTCGGCAGTTGCGAAGATGCCCGCGCGGTTGGGATCGATGCCGTCGAACGCGCCCGCGCCCGCGAGCGTTTCCAGCTGCCGCTTGTTGAGCAGCCGTGGGTCGACGCGCGCGGCCAGATCGTCGAGCGACGCGAACGGGCCATTGGCCTGCCGCTCGGCGACAAGCCGTTCCATCGCCCCCTCGCCCACCGACTTGAGCGCGGCGAGCGCATAGCGGACGGCGAGGCCGTCGCCTGTTTCCTCGACCGCGAACTCGGCCTCGCTGGCGTTGATGCACGGGGGCAGCGCCTTCACCCCCAGCCGCCGCATGTCGTCGACGAACACGCCGAGCTTGTCGGTCAGCGTCATGTCGAAACACATCGATGCCGCAAAGAAATCATGCGGATGGTGCGCCTTAAGCCAGGCCGTCTGGTACGCGAGCAACGCATAGGCGGCGGCGTGCGACTTGTTGAAACCATAGCCCGCGAACTTGTCGATCAAGTCGAACAGCTCGTTGGCCTTCGCCGCCGGGATACCGTGCGTCGTCGCGCACCCCTCGACAAAGGTCGCGCGCTGCGCGTCCATCTCGGCCTTGATCTTCTTGCCCATCGCGCGCCGCAACAGGTCGGCGCCGCCCAGCGAATAGCCCGCCAGGATCTGCGCGGCCTGCATCACCTGTTCCTGATAGACGAAGATGCCATAGGTTTCGGCGAGGATGCCCTCGAGCAGCGGGTGCGGATAGGTGATCGGCTCGCTCCCGTTCTTGCGGCGGCCAAAGCTCGGGATGTTGTCCATCGGCCCCGGCCGATAGAGCGAGACGAGCGCGATGATGTCGCCGAAGTTCGACGGCCGCACCGCCGACAGCGTGCGCCGCATGCCTTCGGATTCGAGCTGGAACACCCCGACCGTGTCGCCGCGCTGGAGCAGCTTGTAGACGTGCTCGTCATCCCACGAAAGCGCGTCGAGATCGATCGTGATGCCGCGCTTCGTCAGCATCTCGACGGCTTTCTTGAGCACCGACAGCGTCTTCAGGCCCAGAAAGTCGAACTTCACCAGCCCGGCGCCCTCGACATATTTCATGTCGAACTGGGTGACCGGCATGTCCGACCGCGGATCGCGGTACAGCGGCACCAGCTGGTCGAGCGGGCGGTCGCCGATGACGACCCCGGCGGCATGGGTCGACGAATGGCGCGGCAGCCCTTCCAGCTTCATCGCCAGATCGAGCAGATGCTTCACCTGCGGGTCGGCACGATATTCGCCCGCGAGTTCGCCGACGCCGTTCAGCGCGCGATCGAGCGTCCAGGGATCGGTCGGATGGTTGGGGACGAGCTTTGCCAGCCGATCGACCTGGCCATAGCTCATCTGCAGCACGCGACCGGTATCCTTCAGCACCGCGCGCGCCTTCAGCCGCCCGAAGGTGATGATCTGCGCGACATGGTCGGTGCCGTATTTGGCCTGGACGTAGCGGATCACTTCCTCGCGCCGGGTTTCGCAGAAATCGATGTCGAAGTCGGGCATCGACACGCGTTCGGGATTGAGGAAGCGTTCGAACAGCAGCCCGAGCTTGATCGGATCGAGATCGGTAATGGTCAGCGCCCAGGCGACCACCGACCCCGCGCCCGATCCACGCCCCGGCCCGACCGGAATATCCTGTTCCTTCGCCCATTGGATGAAATCGGCGACGATCAGAAAATAGCCGGGGAAGCCCATCGCGATGATGACGTCGAGCTCGAATTCGAGCCGTTCGCGGTAGGGCGCGGTCCAGTCGTCATTGGCGCCACCAACAGCCCCCCCGTTCGTTTCGAGCGAAGTCGAGAAACGGGCGCCATCGCCCACGGCGCGTGTCTCGACGTCGCTCGACACGAACGGGAGTTTCTGGAGTTGGGCAATCTTCGCCAGCCTTTTCTCCAACCCTTCCCGCGCCGCGACGCGCAGTGCCTCGGCTTCGGCATCCGGATCGCCGGCGAGGCTCGGCAGGATCGGCTTACGCTTGGGTGCCGCTACCGCGCAGCGCTGCGCCACAACGAGCGTGTTGTCGATCGCCTCGGGCAGGTCGGCGAACAGCAGCCGCATGTCCTTGGCCGGCTTCATCCACGCATCGGGCGAGCTGCGCGGGCGATCCTCGCTCGCCAGATAGCTCGAACTGGCGATGCACAGCATCGCGTCATGCGCTTCGCCGAAACTGGCTTCGGCAAAGCAGCACGGATTGGTGGCGACGATCGGCAACCCGCGATCATAAGCGAGATCGAGCAGCGCCGGCTCGGCCCGCCCTTCGACCTCGTCGAGGCGTCGCGTCAACTCGACGAACAGCCTGTCGGGGAAGAGCGCCTGGAGCGCGTCGGCATAGGCCAGCGCTCGGTCGGGCTGATCCTCCGCGAAAAGCCGCGCGAGACCACCCTCGCGCCCGGCGGTCAGCGCCAGCAACCCGTCGGTCCGGCCGGCGAGATCGGCAAAACCGACATGCGGCGCCAATTCGACCGGACGCGCGAGATGCGCCCGCGACACCAGCGCGCACAGATTCTGGTACCCCGTCTCGTTCTGGGCATAGACGGCGATCCAGTCGAGCACCGGCGCCACACCATCGGGCAGGTCGGGCCGCGCAACCCCCAGCATCGCGCCGATGACCGGCTGCACCCCATTGCCGCGCGCCGCCTCCGAAAACGCCATCGCCGCATAAAGGCCGTTGCGGTCGGTGAGCGCGGCGGCGGGAAAGCCCAGTTCCTGCGCCCGCTTGGCGATCGCCTTGGGCTCGATCGCGCCGTCGAGCATCGTGTAGCTGGAAAAGATGCGAAGCGGGACGAAGCCGGAATGCGCCATCGCGGGACTATGGGCACATGGCCGCGATTCGCCTAGCGCGGCGGCGCACGCAACTGTGGATATCCGTTCGGGTTTAGCCGTTGCGGCGCGCGATGGCCGCTGCCTGTCTTAGTCGTAGCGGGAGAGCAGATGGCACAGATTCTGCCGCACGCCCGGCCATTCGCTCGCGATGATCGAATAGACGACAAGGTCGCGCATCCGGCCATCGGGCATCAGCTGGTGATTGCGCAGCACGCCGTCGCGCTTGACCCCCAGCCGCTCGATCGCTGCCTGCGAGCGGCGATTGAACCAGTCGGTGCGGATCTGCACGACGTTGCAGCCCATCGCGTCGAAGGCATGGGCGAGCAGCAGCAGCTTCGCCTCGGTATTGAGGCCGGTGCGCTGAACCGACCGGGCGTAGAAGGTGCCGCCGATCTCGAGTCGCCGATGCGCAGCATGCATCCGCATATAGCGCGTCATGCCGACCAGACTGCCGTCGGGCGTCTCAACCGCGAACGGCATCGCCCGCCCGTAATCGCGTTCCTTGATCGCGGCGTCGACGAAGGCCTGCGGATCGGTGAGCTGCGACACATTGGCGAAAAACAGCTCGGTCAAGTCGCCATCGGCCGCCGCCGCCGCGAGCGCAGCGGCATCGCCCGCCACCAGCGGCCGGAGCGTCACGGTGCGACCTTGCAGCACGGGCTGGTCCGTCCACGCGGTCATTCCAGCCGCCCCTCGTGCAGCCGTACGACCCGGTCCATCTTCGCGGCCAGCCGTTCGTTGTGAGTCGCGATCAGCGCCGCGCCGCCCTGGTCGCGGACCAGCCGCAGCAACTCGGCAAGGACGATGTCGGCGGTTTTTTCGTCAAGATTGCCGGTCGGCTCGTCCGCCAGCACCAGCGCGGGCCGGTTGGCGAGCGCACGCGCGACCGCGACGCGCTGCTGCTCGCCGCCCGACAACTGGCTCGGCCGGTGGGTGAGCCGATGCTCGAGCCCGAGCGCCGCCAGAAGCTCGCGTGCCCGCGCCTCCGCAGCCGCCTGGCCCGCGCCATGGATCAACAGCGGCAGCACGACATTCTCGGTTGCGTTGAAATCGGGCAGCAGGTGGTGGAACTGATAGACGAAGCCGAGATGGTCGCGGCGGACCAGCGTGCGGCCATGGCTGTCGAGCTGCGCCGCTTCGCGCCCGTCGATCATGATCGAGCCGCCAAAGCCGCCTTCGAGCAGCCCGACCGCCTGGAGCAGCGTCGACTTGCCCGATCCCGACGGCCCGAGCAGCCCGACAATCTCGCCCCGCGAGACGCTGAGGTCGACGCCGCGCAGCACCTCCACCGTCTCGCCGCCTTGCGCGAAGGTGCGTGTCAGCCCGCGGATGACGAGGACGGGCGCCGCGCCGACGTCATTCATAGCGGAGCACCTGCACCGGATCGGTATTCGCCGCCTTGAACGCCGGATAGAGCGTCGCGAGGAACGAGAAGACGAGCGCCATCGCCGCGATCACCGCAATTTCGATCGGGTTGGGCTTGGACGGCAATTCGGTGAGGAAGCGGATCTGCGGATCCCAGAGGTTCTGCCCGGTCATCAGCTGCACGAAATCGACGACATTCTGCCGGAAATGCAGGAAGACGAAGCCGAGCGCGAGCCCCGCGATCATGCCCAGCACGCCGATCACCGTGCCGACCGTCATGAAGATGCGCAGCAACCCGCCGCGCGTCGCCCCCATCGTGCGCAGGATGGCGATGTCGCGCGTCTTGGCGCGCACCAGCATGATCAACGACGACAGGATGTTGAACACCGCGACCAGGATGATGATCGACAGCACGGTGAACATCGCCACCCTTTCGACTTCCAGCGCCTCGAACAGCTGCGAATTCATCGTCCGCCAGTCGGAAAGCAGCGCCCGGTTGCCGATTCGGGCGACGAGTGGCGCGACAATGGTCTGGACGCGATCGGCATCGGTCGTCTGCAATTCGATCATCCCGACGGTGTCGCCGGCCAGCAGCAGCGTCTGCGCATCCTCGATCGGCATCAGCACATAGCTGTTGTCGAAATCATAGACGCCGATTTCGAACACCGCGCCGACGGTGTAGCTGACGATCCGCGGCACCGTCCCGAACGGCGTCGTCTGCCCCTGCGGATTGAGCAGCGATATCTGGCTGCCGACCCGCGCGCCGAGCGCTTCGGCCAGCCGCGAGCCGATCGCGACATGGCCCGATCCGGGCGTGAGGCTGGCGAGCGACCCGCTCAGCACTTTGTCGCCGATGGTCTTGTTCGATCGCAGGTCCGCGACCCGCATGCCGCGCATCAGCACAGCCTCGACCCGGCCGTTGAAGGTCGACATCATCGGCTGTTCGACCAAGGGCGTCGCGCTGGTGACGCCGGGCGTGGCGCGGGCCTGCGCGACGATCTGGCGCCAGTCGCGGATCTCGCCGCCATAGCCCTGGATCACCGCATGCCCGTTGAGGCCGACGATCTTGTCGAACAGCTCGGCGCGAAAGCCGTTCATGACGCTCATCACGATCACCAGCGCCGCGACGCCGAGCATGACGGCGGCAAGGCTGATCCCGGCGACGAGGAAGATAAAGGCTTCGCCCTTGCCGGGCAGGAGGTAGCGCTTGGCGATCATGCGCTCGTACCGCGATAGGAACATAGCGTCCTTTTTTCCGGCCCCCGCCGTGGATAGGTCGCCCGCCCCTTAGGGCCGCAGCCCTGGGCTGGCAACTACCGGCATTGCTGTTGCCGATACGCAACAGCCGCCCGGCAATCGTGCCGCCGACCCCTGATAACCGATGACAAAAGCGTCGAACCTCCCTACCGACCATCCTACTGAAACGCAGGCAACAGGCCGTGGTTCGGGGAGCTTTCCGTTGGTGAGGGACCATCGACGGACGCGTTCACAAGGGGGCTGACGAGCAATCGTCACGCAGGCGCCCGGGTCGGTATCCGATCCGGGCGTTTGCCGTTCTGAACGCGGGAAAAAGCGCCCGCGCGTCAAAAGCGCGACGATATCGTCAGGCCGAAGCTGCGCGGATCGCCCGGCTGGCCCACCACCAGCCCGGTATTGCCCGATTGCAGCGCCAGCACCTCGTAATAATCGGTGTCGAAGGCGTTTCGCACCCAGGCAAAGACGTTCCACCGTTCACCCGCCTTGAACCCCAGCCGGAAGTTGGTGAGCGCATAGCCGTCGATATTGGTGTAGAGCGACGGCGACGGATTGGCCGAATAGCGCGAGCGATAGCTGCCGTCGAAGCCCAGATAGAGCTGCCCATCGATCCCGGCGATCCGCGCCGGCAGATCATATTCGGCGCCATAGGAAAACGCCCATTTCGAAACGCCCGGCAGCACCTGGCCCGATATGTCGCAATTGGCCGGGCTGATGCCGCCGGGCGTCCCCGCCGCGCTCGGCGTCTGTCCGGCGGCGGGAGCGGAACCGCCGGACAGTTCGGGGGGACAGGGCGCGTCGACGAAGCGCACATATCGCGCATCGGTGAAGGCGCCGTTCGCATAGAGATTGACTCGCGACGTCGGGCGGAAAGCCGCGTCGATTTCCACCCCGCGCGTCCGCACCCGCCCGGCATTTGCGAGATAGCCGCGCAACACGCCGAGCTGGCCGTTGGTGACCGTCGCCTGATAATCGCTGATCTCGGTCCAGAAGGCCGACAGGTTCACCGTCGCGCGGCGATCGAAAAGCTGGGTCTTGAGGCCGAGTTCGGCGTGGCCGACCTGTTCGGGGCGCACCGTCGCGGCGCTCAGGATCGGATTGCCGGCCGCATCGAGCGGGAGCCCCGACAAATTGATCCCGCCCGATTTGTAGCTGCGCGCATAGGTCGCATAGGCGAAGACCACGGGCGTCACCTGATAGGACAAGGTGACGTCACCGGACACGTTCCAGTCGGTGAAGCGCGGCGCATAGCTTTGCGGCGCCAGCACCCCGCGCTGATCGGCGTTGAGCACAGTACCGCCCGCCCCCGTCGTCACGACAGAAACATAGGAGCCGCTTTTCCGATCGTAATTGACGCGCAGGCCAGGGGCGATCTGCAACCGGTTGCTGACATGCCATGTCAGCTTGCCGAACAGCGCCGCGCTGACATTGTCGAAGGCAATCGTGTTGCGCGCGGTCAGCCCGTCGACCACCGCCGGATTATTGGCGTTCGCCGAGCTGGGGTTGAGCAGGAAGCGGCTCGCGGCGGGGCCCTGCACCTGCAGGCCCTGGGTGTCGATCGTCTGGTCGAAGTAAAAGGCGCCGACCACATAGTCGATCCGCCGCGTCCCGCTCGACGCGATCCGCACTTCCTGGGTGAACTGCTGCTGCTGCGACGGATTGGCCGAGACGGTGGTGATCGGCAGGCCGATGAAGTCGCGATCGTTCGACGGCAGCCAGTCCCAGAAACGCCACGCGGTGATCGAGGTGAGCGTCGCCCCGCCAAGATCGACATTTGCGACCAGCGACGTCCCACCGAGCGCCTGGCGCGCGCGCAGCGGCGTATCGACATCGGTCAGCCGGTCAAAGGCGTTGGTCGATGGCACTGCATAGTTCTGCGCCGCCGCTAGTGCTGCATATTGGCGGTTGAGCGGGCGCTGGGTCGCCCCGGTACGGACATAATATTGGACGCAGCAGGCCGGGTCCTGGCGGTTGTAATCCCCGTACAGGGTCAGATCGACTTCGGGGCGGGGTCGCCACAGGAGCTGGCCGCGAAAGCTCGCATTGTCCTGCGCATTCTGCTTCTGCCCGGTGCGGACATTGTAGATCGTCCCGCCGCGCGTGGTGACCGACGACGACAGCCGGATCGCCAGTCGATCGGCAATCAGCGGCCCTGACACCGACACCTTGCCCTGCACGAAATCATAATTGCCGATGCTGAATTCGGCGCGCGCCTCCGGCGTAAAGCTCGGCTTGCGGGTGACGATGTTGATCGCGCCCGCCGTCGTGTTCTTGCCGTAGAGCGTGCCATGCGGTCCGCGCAGCACCTCGATCCTGTCGGTATCGGTAAAGTCGAACGACGCCGACGCGATGCGGCTGTAATAGACCTGGTCGACATAGATGCCGACGCCCTGCTCGATCCCGTCATTGGTGAGGCCGAACGGCGCGCCGAGCCCGCGGATATTGGCGGCCGAATTGCGCGGATTGGTCGAATAAAATTGCAGGCTGGGCTGGAGCTGGGTCAGGCGGTTGACGTTGTAGGTGCCGGTCTCGGCGAGCGCGGCGCCCCCGATCACCGAGATGGCGATCGGCACGCGCTGCACGCTTTCACTGCGCCGCCGCGCGGTAACGACGACTTCGGTCGCGCCCTGCTGCGCGGCACCCAGCCTCCCCTCCTCGGGCGCCGTTTCCTGCTGCGGCGGCTGTGGCGCCAGCGTATCCGGCGCCGTCTGAGCGAGCATCATCAACGGCAACGGTACGAGCATCGGCGTTCCCCCGATTCGAGTCGTCGCACAATGTCTACTAGCCCGGTGGGATTTCATCCGGCCTCAAACTTTAGGCCGTGAAAGCTGGACTTTAGGGGCAAGGATTTTGGCGGGTTCGCCCTCTTGACGCAGCGCCAGGACGCACCAAATCAGCGACGGCGCGGTGCCGAATGGGCCGTGTCGAGCGGTGCCGCACCCGGGTGGGCACCGACAAGCAACGTTCAATTTGCTCATTGGAGGACTTGAAAATGCGTCAGTTCGATTTGACCCCCTATCGCCGCTCGGCCATCGGCTTCGACCGGCTGTTCGACATGCTCGAAGCGAGCGCCCGTCAGGCGCAGCAGAGCGAGAATTATCCGCCGTTCAATCTCGAGCGGATTGCCGACAACCATTACCGGATCACCGTTGCCGTCGCTGGGTTCCAGCAGAGCGAGATCGAAATCGTCGCGCAGCAGAACCTTCTGCTGGTCAAGGGCAAGAAGGACGAAGCGCAGCCTGCGGGCGCCTTCCTCCATCTCGGCATTGCTGCGCGCAGCTTCGAGCGCCGCTTCGAACTCGCCGATTTCGTGCGGGTAGAGGAAGCCCGGCTCGCCGACGGCCTGCTGACGATCGACCTGATCCGCGAAGTTCCCGAGGCGATGAAGCCGAAGACGATCGCGATCCAGACCGGCCCGGCGCCGACGCCTGCCCCCGCAATCGAGGCGAAGGCGGCGTAAGGCTGTTCTGCTCGATGAAGTGACGACGGGCGTCCGGAGCGATCCGGGCGCCCGTTTTGTTGGGGAGCACGGTCGCAAGTCGTTTTTTTGGTCCTGTGCCGAATCTAACTAGGTCACATGCCAAGCCTTCATCTGTTTTTGAAAGCCGCCGGAAAATACACGCGCGTCGCGCGGTGCCGGTCGGTCATTCTTGGTACAAACCGTCTTTGGGGGCTCTGACAGCAAAATGCCTTCTTTGGACCGGAGCGAATATTCGGCGCGTTTTTTCATTTTGGTGTTCAACGAACAATTTCAGACTTGTGTTAGCAAGCTACTTTCGCATGGCCGAACTGCTAT
>PKED01000042.1 GCA_002863155.1 Sphingomonadaceae bacterium
TGATCAGCTTACCTTTGCAACACATACATTATCCTGCACGCCTTTGCTTGACAACACCTCGCAGTCATTGTCGTGGATCCCTTCAGTTCTTGACACGGCTTGTGCATTTCGCTCGCTAATACCTTTTACACAGCAGCTGATAACGTTAAGCGGGATGGGCAGCTTTCTGGCATCTCTAGATCTGAGCTTGAGGGATCCACTTACTTTTGCGTTGAAGGGGCCGTCCGAGGCAGCACATACCTTGTGTGATGCATTTACCGGTCCATTGCAGCCATCGCCCTGGATCGCCAACTTCGGTGTCATCGTTCGCACGATTTGCTTGCTCTTGCATCGCCGACGTCGTCCAGCGGCTCGCCTGTGTCGAGAACGAAGCGATGGTGTCGTGGCTCGGCAACCTCCAGGCCAACGTCGCCCGCGACCAGCGCCGCGCCGAATCTGCGCGGTTCGAGGAAATGGTGGCGACGATCGTCGACCGCAGCGCGGCACTCGGCGCCCAGTTGAAGGAACAGGCCGAAACCGCCTCCGCTTCGGCGCGCGGCATGCTGGCCCAGACCAGCGAAGTCGCGATCGCGGCGGAACAATCGGCCGAAGCGATGCGGCAGGCGGCGCAGACCGCAGGCGGGCTGATGCACGCGATCGAAACCGCGTCGGGCGAAGTGGAGGGCACCAGTTCGATCGCCGCTCAGGCCGCCGACCAGGCGCGCGAGGCGATGGCGGCATCGGCCGCGTTCAGCGACCATGCCAAATCGATCGAATCGATCCTGGGCCTCATTCGCGACATCGCCGGGCAGACCAATCTGCTTGCGCTCAACGCCACGATCGAGGCGGCCCGAGCGGGCGATGCGGGCCGCGGCTTCGCGGTCGTCGCGCAGGAGGTCAAAAGCCTGTCGAACCAGACCGCGCGCGCGACCGACGATATCGCCGCCAAGATCGCGGTCATCCAGGCGGCCGGCCGGTCGACCGTCGACACCAATGCCGCGATCTTCAAGTCGGTCGCCGCCGTTCGCGAAAGCGCCGAGCGCGTCCAGCAGGTGGTCGCCGCGCAGGCCAAGACGGTCATGTCGATCACCGCCGCCGTCGACGAGACCGCGCTCGCCGCCGACACGATGTCCCATACGATCGACACGATCCGGCGGGGAACCGAAGGCGTGGCCAGCGAGATCGACCGCGTCGGCGCGGGCTTTGCGACGCTGCATGTCGAGCTCGACACGCTCAGCAACCGGGCCGGCGACTTCATCGCCAAGGTCGCCGACTGAACGTCGGCCAATTCCCTTTGAGGGGCGACCCGCGCTAAGACGGCGCGATGACCCATATCCTCCTCACCGGCAGCAGCCGAGGCATCGGCGCGGCGATCGCCGAAGCGCTCGACCTTCCCGATGTCGCGCTGATCGGCCACGGCACCGCGAGCGGCATCCCCGCCGATTTCAGCGATCCCGCCGCGCCCGGCAGGCTGTGGCACGCGGCACTCGACCGGCTCGACGGGCGGATCGACGTGCTGATCAACAATGCCGGCATTTTCGAGGACAACCCGATCGACCAGGACGACGACGCCTGGATCGCCAGTTGGGAACGGACGATGCGGGTGAACCTGACCGCGTCGGCCGAGCTTTGCCGGCTGGCGGTGCGCCACTGGCAGGCCCGCGGCGTCGGCGGGCGGATCGTCAACATCGCCAGCCGCGCCGCCTATCGGGGCGACAGCCCGGCGCACTGGCACTATGCCGCGTCGAAGGCGGGCATGGTCGCGATGACCAAGACGATCGCGCGTGGCTATGCGCGCGACGGCATCCTGGCGTTCGCGATCTGCCCCGGCTTCACGATGACCGGCATGGCCGAGGATTATCTGGCGAGCCGGGGCGGCGACAAGCTGCTCGCCGACATCCCGCTCGGCAAGGTCGCCGATCCGGAGGAAGTGGCGACCGCCGCGCGCTTCCTGGCGCTCGACGCGCCGCCATCGATGACCGGCGCGGTGATCGACGTGAACGGGGCGAGTTATGTCCGCTGAGCCGCAAGGCGACGTCGACAGCTGGAAGCTCACCCTCCCCTGCACCCGCGCCGAGGCGGAGGCGATCGATGCGGGGCTTATAGAGATCGACGCGGTGCTGATGACGACAGAGACGGTCGAGGACGACCGCGAGCATTGGCGGCTCGACGCCTATACGGAAAGCCAGCCCGACGCCGCGATGATCGCCGCGATCCGCGCGCTGGTGCCGAGCGCCGCCGCCACCGCCCCCGTCATCGAGCCGCTGACCGCGCAGGATTGGGTGACGATGAGCCAGGCGGGCCTGGAGCCGATTCGCGAGGGGCGCTTCGTCGTCCATACCAGCGCGCATCCCGCCGAGCCCCCGCCGGGCGGCCGCGCGTTCCTGATCGATGCCGGGCAGGCGTTCGGCACCGGGCATCACGCGACCACATCGGGCTGCCTCGCGATGCTCGACGGCATGGCGGACCGCGATTTCGCCAATGTGATCGACATCGGCACCGGGACCGGGCTGCTCGCCTTCGCCGCCGCTTATCTGTGGCCGCAGGCGGCGGTGCTGGCGAGCGACATCGACCCTCAAGCGATCGCGGTGACGCAGGCGAACGCGGCGGCGAACGGGGTAGCGGGCATCGCGCTGGTCGTCGCCGACGGCACGCTCGACGACGCGATCACCGCGCGCGCGCCCTATGACCTGCTGATCGCCAACATCCTCGCCGGGCCGCTCGTCTCGATGGCCCCCGAAATCGCCGCGATCGCCGACCGCCACGCGACCATCGTGCTGGCGGGCCTGCTCGACACGCAAAGCGCGGCGGTGGTGGCGGCGTTCACCGCCTGCGGCTGCACGCTGGACGCGACTGATCGCCGCGGCGACTGGACGATCCTGCGGTTGCGCGCGGGGGCGGAGCGGTTCGTGCCCTCAGCGCCGATCGACCCCAAGGGGCGGGACGGCTGGGCGCTGGACATTTGAGTGAGGATCGTTTGAAAACGATCCGGCGGCTTTCGCCCTGATAGCGGACCTAAGGCGTCCGGCTTATGGTGACTTGAACGGCACGGAGGAAGCTTATGGCTGGCCCGCGACCATTCGCCGATTTGGTTGCCGCGACAGCACGGCAGAAACTTGCAGCGGCGAACGCGCGGCAAAATCCAGATGTCGCGGCGGAGAAACCGCGTGAGGCGATTTTTGACGGCCTTCAAATGGTAGGTGACGCAATCGCCGCAGACGGTTTTTCGTTCACGCGCTCCGGACCAAAGTTTTCCCGAAAGTCCGGCGACCTAACCTTTGAGATTACTGTCCAGTCTGACCGCAACAACGTGGCTGGACAAAGGGCCGCGATCTGGGTGCATGTCGGTGTTTATTCAAAATCTCTAACCGCTTGGCGAAAGAATCATCCTAGCGACTGGATACGGCCAAAAGCGCCATTCCCGATACCTGCGTTTAGCAACCAGCTAGGCTATCTGCGTGATCCTGCCGATTGGGTGGAATGGGACTTCGCGGATAAGGCGAAACGACGTTCGGTAGCCGACGATCTCATCACTTCGATACGAGCTGGCGCGTATCCGCTCTTTGCAATATTTCACGGTGCGATCGAAGGCGTAGCGGCACTATCCGATCAAGACTGGCCTCCACCAGAGGGCGTATTAAGCTATCTCTTATCACTTGGGCGCGCGCCTCTAGCGACCGATTCGCTGCGAAATTATCTCGATAAGCGCCCAAAGTTTCGGCGCGACTTTGAGAAATTTTATGAGCAATTTTCAGAAATGGGCCTTCCGGCCTACCGAACTGCCATACCGCATGACCTTGCCGCCTTTGCGGTAGCCACCGGTTTGACATCGAACGGCAGCTAACCACCAGCATTGGACGTTAAACCCTACTACCCCAGCACCGCCGCCCCTCCCTTGGCCCGCGCATAGTCCTGCGTCCCGCGCGTGATCACCCGGTCCTCGGGCAGGATCGTCGCGATCGGGATATCCGGCTGGGGCAGGATTTCGTCGTAGAGCGGCGCGAAATCGGTTTCGACCGTCACCCGAAGCAGTTCGTCGAAGCTGGGGATGACGAAGTAATTCTGCTGGAAATCGTCGATCCGGTATTCGGTGCGCATCACGCGGCGGAGGTCGAAGCCGATCCGGTTGGGGCTGGGATCGTCGAGCGCGAAGACGCTTTCCGCCGCCGACGAAACGATGCCCGAGCCATAGATGCGCAAGGCCCCGGTTTCCTCGACCAGCCCGAATTCGACGGTGTACCAGTAGAGCCGCGACAGCTGTTTCAAAGCGCCGAGCTTCAGCGCGCGCTGCCCGCCGCGCCCATAAGCGGCGAGATAATCGGCGAACACCGGATCGGCGAGCATCGGCACATGGCCGAACACGTCGTGAAAGACGTCGGGCTCCTGCAGATAATCGAGCTGGTCGGCGCGGCGGATGAAATTGCCGGCGACGAAACGGCGGTTGGCCATGTGATCGAAAAAGACATCGTCGGGCACCAGCCCCGGCACGGCGACGACCTGCCACCCGGTGAGCTTCATCAGCCGTTCGGACAGTTCCTCGAAATTGGGAATGCCCGCTTCGGACAGCTTGAGCGCGTCGAGCCCGCGCAGAAACGCCTGCGACGCGCGGCCCGGCAGCAGCCGCGCCTGCCGCGCGAACAGCGTGTCCCAGATCGCATGGTCGGCCGCGCTATAGCCGTCCCAGCCCTGCGGGATCGTCCAGTCGGGACCGGCACCCTCGGGCGGGCGCGTCAGGACATGCGTGTCGGTTGCCATGGGGTCAGCATATCATGCTGGCGGGGGGCGGCAAATGGCCGTGCGGTGCGCGATCAGTCGCGATGGGACGCACCCGGCGCGCGGCCGAGCGCCTCGACGCCGATCGCCGGAAAATCGGTGAAGAAGCCGTCGACGCCGAATCCGACATAGGCGCGGATTTCCTCGACGATCCGGCCATGGGCCGCGGGGTCGGTGCCGGTGCGAAGGGCGGCGGGCAGAAAGGCATTTTCGGCGCGCATCGTCCAAGGATGGACCTTTAGCCCCGCCGCATGCGCATCGGCGACAAGCGCGGTCGGCGGCCCCGCACCCTGCCAGATCATCGCCTTGTTGGGGCCGATGCCATAGGCATAGGCGGCCACCCCCTTCAGCCCTTCGGGGGTCGCCATCGCGGCATAGCTTGGCGCGGCCTTGTCGGCGGGGCCGCCGCTTGCGTCCATCAGCTGGATGAGGCGAATGCGGGTGAGCTTGTGCAGCGCCTTCAGATTGTTGACTTCGAACGACTGGATGAAGACCGGCGCGTCGGCGCTGTCCCACCCCGCCGCCTTGAGCTGCGCGACGAGCCGAGCCTCCATCGGATGGCCGATCGACGCGAAATAGCTGGGATGTTTGGTTTCCGGGTAGATGCCGACCTTGTGCCGCTTGGCGAGTGCGATCACTTCAGCCAGAGTCGGCACATCGAACTGGCCATCGTACCGCACATTGCCGGGGCGGAGTTGCGGCAGGCGTTCCCTGGCACGCAGCGTCCTCAATTCGGCGAGCGTGAAATCCTCGGTGAACCAGCCGGTGTGCGATTCGCCGTCGATCAGCTTGGTCGCCTTGCGATCGGCGAATTCGGGATGATCGGCGACGTCGGTGGTGCCGGTGATGTCGTTTTCGTGCCGCGCGACGAAGACGTCGTCCTTGGTCAGCACGAGATCGGGTTCGATGAAATCGGCGCCCTGCTCGATTGCGAGCGTATAGGATGCGATCGTGTGTTCGGGCCGCAGGCCGCTCGCGCCGCGATGCGCGATGACGAGCGGCAAGGCATGGTGGGTCGCGTGCTCCATCGCGGCAGTCTGCCCGCTCGCCGGGGCGGATGCCAGCGCCACCATGGCGAGGCCGACGCGATTCCACTTGCGCAACGATCGCCAAACCCGTTTCATAAGGAAATCCTTTCTTGCGCGAACCCCAAGGCCCGTCGGCGCGTTACAGCATCTCTTTCAGGAGGGGCACCCATGCACTTCACGATCAACGGCGAACGGCATGAGGCCGATCCCGATATCCGCACCTCGCTGCTCGATTTGCTGCGCCATCATCTCGGGCTGACCGGCACCAAGAAGGGGTGCGACCATGGCCAGTGCGGGGCGTGCACGGTCATCGTCAATGGCAGGCGGATCAATGCCTGCCTGACGCTCGCGGTGATGCACCAGGACGACGAGATCGTGACGATCGAGGGGCTGGCGGACGGCGACACGCTCCACCCGATGCAGGCCGCGTTCGTGAAGCATGACGGTTTCCAGTGCGGCTATTGCACGCCGGGCCAGATTTGTTCGGCGGTGGCGATGCTGGAGGAGGTGAAGCAGGGCTGGGCGAGCCATGTCAGCGCCTCGCTCGACGACATCACGCTCGACGAGGCGGAGATTTCGGAGCGGATGAGCGGCAATCTGTGTCGCTGTTCGGCCTATCCCAACATCGTCGACGCGATCAGCGAGGTGGCGGGCGCATGAGGCATTTCGACTATGTGAAGGCCGACAGCGCCGAGGCTGCGGTGGCGGAAGGCGGTGCGGACGTTCACTTCATCGCGGGCGGCACCAATCTGCTCGACCTGATGAAATTGCAGATCGAGACGCCGACGAAGCTCGTCGACATCAGCCGGCTTGACCTCGCCAGGACTGAGGACACGCCGGAGGGCGGGCTGTCGATCGGCGCGCTTGTGACCAACAGCGATCTGGCGAACGATGCGCGGGTGCGAGCGCGCTTTCCGGTGCTGGCGCGCGCGCTGCTGGCGGGCGCGTCGCCGCAGTTGCGCAACAAGGCGACGACGGGCGGCAATCTGCTGCAACGGACGCGCTGCTATTATTTCTACGACACCGCCCGCGCCTGCAACAAGCGCGAGCCCGGCAGCGGCTGCGCGGCGCAAGGGGGGTATAACCGGATCATGGCGGTGCTCGGCACGAGCGAGGACTGCATCGCGACGCACCCGAGCGACATGGCGGTGGCGATGCGCGCGCTCGATGCGGTCGTGGTGACGCTCCAACCCGGTGGCGACCGTCGGCGGATCGCGATCGGCGATTTCCACCGCCTGCCAGGCGATACGCCGCAGATCGAGCATGTCCTGACACCGGGCGAGCTGATCACCCATGTCGAGTTGCCACCCGCGCCCGCAGGCAAGCAGATCTATCGCAAGGTCCGCGACCGGGCATCCTACGCCTTTGCGCTCGTGTCGGTGGCGGGGATCGTCGCGGTCGAGGACGGAGAGATCGCCAGCGCCGCGCTCGCTTTCGGCGGGATCGGCACGGTGCCTTGGCGCAATCCGGCGGTCGAGGCGGCCTTGGTCGGGCAGGCCCCGTCGACGGCGGTGTTCGAGGCCGCCGCCGATGCGTTGCTGGCGGGCGCCAAGGGCCAGGGCAGCAATGATTTCAAAATACCACTCGCGCGACGCGTGTTGATCGCGAGCCTACGCGACCTGACCGGAGACGCGGCATGACCCAGCATAAGATGGACGCCGATTACGGCGCGTCGGCGCTCGACCGCGGCGTGCAGGGAGTGCTCGGCAAGGGAATCGACCGCACCGACGGCATCGCCAAGGTGACCGGGGCGGCGATCTATGCCGCCGAGCACAAGCCCAGGGGCAAGCTCGCTTATGGCTATGCCGTCACCGCGCCGATCGCGGTCGGCACGATCCGCTCGGTCGATGCCGAGGCGGCGCGCGCGATGCCAGGCGTGCTCACCGTCATCACCGACGATCCCCGGCTGCCGTCCGAATCGCCCAATATCGGCGCGGAGACGGCGCCGCGCTTCGACGGCGTCGTCGAAAGCTATGGCCAGATCGTCGCGCTCGTCGTCGCCGAAAGCTTCGAGGAGGCGCGTGCGGCGGCCATGGCGGTGACGATCGACGCGGTGCCGCAAAAGGGCAAGTTCGACACGATGGCGCATGTCGACAGCGCCCGGCCGCCGCACGAAGGCGCGATGCTGCCCGATGCGATCAAGGGCGATGTCGACGCGGCGATGGCGGCGGGCGAAGTGACGCTCGATATCAGCTATTCGACCCCCTATCAGGTCCATGCGTCGATGGAGCCGCACGCGGCGACCGCCGAATGGGACGGCGACAACCTGACGCTTTACGGCTCGATCCAGATTTTCCGGGCGGCGCGGCCATTGCTCGCCAAGTCGCTCGGCATCGATATCGATCGCGTGCGGATGCTGTCGCCCTATATCGGCGGCGGGTTCGGCGGGAAGGTCGGCGGGCCGGAGATCGTGCTGGCGGCGATGGGGGCGCAGGCGGTGGGCCGCCCGGTGCGGGTCGCGCTGACCCGGCAGCAGCTGTTCCATTCGATCTTCGGCCGATCCGACACGCATCAGCGCATCCGGCTGGCGGCGGGGCATGACGGCAAGCTGACGGCGATGGCGCAGGACAGCGTCGTCAGCCAGAAGGTCGGCGTCCAGTTCTTCGAGCCGGTCGCGCTCGGCGCGATCTCGCTCTATGCGGCCCCTGCCCGGCAATTCACGACGCGCATCGTCAAGCTGAACGTCACCCGCGCGGGCGCGGTGCGCGCGCCGGGCGAGGCGGTCGGCATGATGGCGCTCGAAGCGGCGATGGACGAGATGGCCGAGCAACTGGGGCTTGACCCAATCGACTTCCGCAAGCTGAACGAGCCCGAGGTCGATCCGATGAAGGGCGTGCCCTTCTCCACCCGCCGCCTGACCGATTGCCTCGACGAAGGCGCAAAGCGGTTCGGCTGGGAGCGGCGCGTGGCGACGCCAGGGTCGGTGCGCGAGGGCGAGTGGCTGATCGGCATGGGCATGGCGACCGCCGCGCGCGTCAATTTCCTCGCACCCAGCGATGCCCGCGTCCGACTGACGCCAGAGGGCAATGCGATCGTCGAGACCGACATGACCGATATCGGCACCGGCACCTATACGATCCTGGCGCAAATCGCGGGCGAGATGCTCGGCCTGCCGATCGACCGGGTGAGCGTGGCGCTCGGCGATTCGGATTTCCCCAGCGGTGCCGGATCGGGCGGCTCGTTCGGCGCGGCGTCGAGCGGATCGTCGGTGCAGCTGGCGTGCGACGACATCGTCGCCGAACTGGCACGGCGGATGGATGCCAAGCCCGCCGACATGACGCTGAAGGACGGCCACGCCATCGCCGGCAACCGGCGCGTGCCGATCGCCGAGCTGGTCGGCGATGCGCCGATCGAGGCGACCGGCGGCATCCGTCCGGGCAGCAACAGCCGCAGCTTCAGCCAGGCGACCCACGGCGCGCAATTCGCCGAAGTCGCGGTCAACGCGGTGACCGGCGAGGTGCGCGTGCGGCGGATGCTGGGCGTGTTCGATTGCGGGCGCATCCTGAACGCCAAGACCGCGCGCAGCCAGGCGATCGGCGGGATGATCTGGGGCATCGGCTATGCGCTGCACGAGGACGCGGTGCTCGACCGGCGCAGCGGGTCGTACGTCAATCGCGACCTGGGCGAATATCACATCCCGGTGAACGCCGATGTGCCGCAGATCGAGGCCTATTTCATCGAGGAGATCGATACGCACGCGAGTCCGGTCGGCGCGAAGGGGATCGGCGAGCTCGGCATTTCGGGCGCGGGCGCGGCGATCACCAACGCGATCTACAACGCCACCGGCGTGCGCGTGCGCGACTGGCCGATGACGCTCGATCAGATTTTGCCCGGGTTGCCGCCGGTTTGAGCATGGCGATCGTCAACCTTCGTCATTGCGAGCGCAGCGAAGCAATCCAGCCCATTCGCCTGTGGCACGTTGGATTGCTTCGCTGCGCTCGCAATGACGCGTATTTCTGTTTGGAACCTGATGGCCGATAACGATTCCGTCCTTGCCGCCGCCACCGCCTGGAAGGGCGCGCCGATGGCGCTCGCCACCGTCGTCTCGACCTGGGGATCGGCGCCGCGCCCGCGCGGGAGCCATATGATCGTCCATGCAGATGGCCGCTTCGAGGGATCGGTGTCGGGCGGCTGCGTCGAAAGCGACATCCTCGCCACCGCTGCCCAGGTGATCGCGGGCGCGCCCGCGCAGCTGAAGCATTATGGCGTGGCCGATGCCGCCGCCTGGGAAGTCGGGCTGCCCTGCGGCGGCGAGATCGCGGTGCTGGTCCAGCCGGTGAGCGAGAGCGGCTTTCCGCCCGCGCTGTTCGGCGCCATCGCCGACGCGCGCGCGGCCGGCACGCGGCTGAGCGTTGCGACCGATACCGCGACCGGCCAATCGATCATCGGCGAGCGCGAGGGCGCCTTCATCAACCGATACGACCCGCCGCGCCGCCTGCTGATCGTCGGCGCGGTGCAGATCGCACAGGCGCTCGCCGGTCTGGCGCGCGAACTGGGCATTGCCGTGACGATCATCGATCCGCGCGCGCGCTTCCTGACCGAAGAACGCTTTCCCAGCGTTGCACTCGACGATCGCTGGCCCGACGAAGCGATTGCCGGTCTTCGCCCCGATCCGGCGACCGCCATCGTCACGCTGAGCCATGACACCAAGATCGACGACCCCGCGCTGATCGCCGCGCTCGCCAGCCCTGCCGGCTATGTCGGGGCGCTGGGTTCGCGCCGCAGCCATGCCGCGCGGCGTGAGCGGCTGGCGGCGGCTGGCGTCGGCGCGGCTGTGCTCGACCGGATCGACGCGCCGGTCGGGCTCGACATCGGCGCGGTCGGCCCGGCCGAGATCGCGCTGTCGATCGCCGCCGCGATGGTCGCCGCCTTCAACGCCAAGGTCGCGTGATCGCGCCCGAACGAACGCTGCTGGCGCTGCTCGCCGCCGGCCGGTCGCAACGCTTCGGCGACACCGACAAGCTGGCTGCGGATTTTCTCGGCCGGCCGCTCGCGCTGCATGTCGTGACCACGCTCGAATCGGTGCCGTTCATGCGCCGGGTGGCGATCGTGTCGGGCACCTCGCTCGATTTCACTGCGCATGGCTATGGCGTCATCGACAATCCCGCGCCCGAGCGGGGGCTGTCGGGCTCGGTCAGGCTCGCGGTCGAAGCCGCGCGGCAGGCGGGCGCGGCGGCGATGCTGATCGCGCTCGCCGATATGCCGCGCGTCACGGCGGCGCACATCTTTCGCCTGCTCGAGCCGGCCGATGCCGCGCATGCGGTGGTCGCGTCGAGCGACGGCGTGCGCCCCTGCCCGCCCGCCTTGTTCGCGGCAGGGCAATTCGGCGCACTCGCCCATGCCGAGGGTGACGAGGGCGGCCGGGCGCTGATCCGCGCGGGCTTTCACGTCGTCACCAGCCCCGACGAACTGATCGATATCGACACGCCCGAGGATCTGGCAGCGCTCAGGGCGCGCTTCAGGCCTAGAGCGGGATGACATTACCTTGACCCGTTCGTTTCGAGCGCAGTCGAGAAACAGGCCACGAGCGTTGCGCAGGGTGTCTCGACTTCGCTCGACACGAACGGTTGGGGATTTGATTCAACCAAAAGTCATC
>PKED01000074.1 GCA_002863155.1 Sphingomonadaceae bacterium
GCCTTCGGTCAGATATTTCATCGCCGAGACAAGGCCGCTGCGTGAAAAGGGCTTGGGGATGACGCCGAGCCCGCCGCAGAAATCGGGCGGAATCTTGGTCGGGTTGGCAGTCACGAAAACCACTTCGGTGGTTTGCCAGCGATCCCTGATCAGCCGGCACGCGTCGAGACCGCTCGATCCATGGGCGAGCTGCACGTCGACAAAGGCGAGGTCGGGCTTGAGGTCGTCCGCCAGCGCCCGGACTTCGTCGAGCGACGCGGATTCGCCGACGATCAGATGGCCGAGATCCTCGACCATCGCCTCGATATCCATCGCAAGCAGGGCCTCATCCTCGACGATTAGGATCCGAAAGGGAGGCGTCGGGCGCTGGCGCATCAAGTCGTGACCGGCAGGATGATTTCGACGCGCGTTCCGGGACGGTTGTCGCTCCAGCGCGTCGTCGCCCCGACCTGCCGCGACAGGCGGTTGATCAGCGAATAGCCGAGACCGTCGGACTTGGCGTCGGGGTCAAGCCCGGGACCGTCGTCGGCGATTTCGATCCTGCCGCTATCGCCGTCGCGATACGCGCGCAAACTGATGCGCCCCGGGCGACCATCGGCAAAGGCATGCTTAACCGCGTTGGTGACGACCTCGTTGAGGATCAACCCGACGGCCGCCGCCTGGCTCGAGGGAATCATGATGCTCTCGACCTCGGCATCCAGCGCGATTTCGGTCCGCCCGCTGGCGCCGATCACGTCCGCCACCAAATTTTCGGCGAACGAGCCGAGATCGAACCGGGCAATGTCCTCCGACTGATAGAGCCGCCGGTGCACGGTCGCGAGTGCATCGACGCGTTCGAGCATTGCCTCGAGCTTGGCAGTGATCTTGGGGTCATCGATGCTGCGCGCCTGCAGCCGCAGCAGCGATCCGATCATCGTCAGATTGTTCTTCACCCGGTGATCGACTTCGTGGAGCAGCAGCGTCTTTTCCTCGAGCGCCATCTTGAGGTCATGGGTGCGGCGCTCGATCTCCTGCTGGACCTGGTGGCGCTGCTCGGCGATAACCTTCTGCGCCTCGACCCGGTCGGTCACGTCGAGCTGTGATGCAAAGAAAAACCGGATTTCGCCTTCGTCATTACGCACCGGGCTGACATACAGAGCGTTCCAGAAGGTCGATCCGTCCTTGCGGTAATTGAGCAGATCGACATCGACGCTCTCGCCCTTTTCGATCGCCTGGCGGATCCGTGCGACCTGGAGCGGATCGGTGTCCGGTCCCTGGAGAAAGCGACAATTGCGGCCGAGTATTTCATCAAGAGTATAACCGGTCAGCGTCTGGAAGGATTCGTTGCAGAACACGATCGGATTGTCGGGTTGAGCCGGATCGGTGATGACCATCGGCATACGCGTCGCGCGGACAGCCGCCGCGAAGGGATCGGCGCGGCCGTGTTCGTAGTGCAGTGCTTCGGTCAGGTGCCAATCGTCGCGTTGCTTCATCAAGGCCTCCGGTCAATGTGCCCGGATCGGCGCATTTTCCACTCGGTCACCAACTAAGATCGCCCGCCGACGTTCCACAAGGCGGCGGCAGCGGCGGCGTAACATGGGTTACCGACTTTTCGGCCGACTGCTTGCATATCAGCCATTTCCCGGCTATGGCGCGCCCGTCCAGCGGGCAGGTGCTCGCGGAAGAAGGCGCGGAGTTCTGCACTCCTGCGCCCTTTTCGCTTTTGTGCGTCTAGGCTCTTCCGCACCATCGGTTCGCAGGATGCCGCGTCCGGCAACCGGTCGCCGCGGCAGCATGGCCAAAGACCGCCGGAGACAACCGGCTGGCCGGAAACTGAATTGGGATACTGAAAATTTATGGCCTCTTCGGCAAACCCCACACGCGACGATTTCGCGGCTCTTCTGGAAGAAACGCTTGGTGACGCAGACGGCTTTGAGGGCCGCGTCGTCAAGGGCACCGTTACCGCGATCGAGAATGATCTTGCCGTCATCGATGTGGGTCTGAAGTCCGAGGGCCGCGTGCCGCTGCGCGAATTCGCGATGCCGGGCCAGAAGGCCGATCTGAAGGTCGGCGACGAAGTCGAAGTCTATGTCGACCGCGTCGAGAATGTGCACGGCGAAGCGATGCTGTCGCGCGACCGCGCCCGCCGCGAAGCCGCCTGGGATACGCTGGAAGCCGAATTCGCGAAGAACTCGCGCGTCGAGGGCGTCATCTTTGGCCGCGTCAAGGGTGGCTTCACGGTCGACCTGAACGGTGCCGTTGCGTTCCTGCCGGGCAGCCAGGTCGATATCCGTCCGGTGCGCGACGTCGCGCCGCTGATGGACATCCCCCAGCCCTTCCAGATCCTGAAGATGGACCGCAAGCGCGGCAACATCGTCGTGTCGCGTCGCGCGATCCTGGAGGAAACCCGCGCCGAACAGCGTTCGGGCCTGATTCTCAGCCTCGCCGAGGGCCAGATCATCGACGGCGTCGTCAAGAACATCACCGATTATGGCGCGTTCGTCGATCTGGGCGGCATCGACGGCCTGCTCCACGTCACCGACCTGAGCTACAAGCGCGTCGCGCATCCGAGCGAAGTGCTCGAAATCGGCCAGACCGTCCGCGTCCAGATCATCCGCATCAACAAGGACACGCAGCGCATCAGCCTGGGCATGAAGCAGCTGGAAAGCGATCCCTGGGATGGCGCGATGGCGAAGTATCCGGTCGGCGCCAAGCTGTCGGGCCGCGTGACCAACATCACCGAATATGGCGCCTTCGTCGAACTGGAAGCGGGCATCGAGGGCCTGGTCCACGTGTCCGAAATGAGCTGGACCAAGAAGAACGTCCACCCCGGCAAGATCGTGTCGACCAGCCAGGAAGTCGACGTCATCGTTCTCGAGGTCGATGCCGAGAAGCGCCGTATCTCGCTCGGCCTCAAGCAGGCGCAGGCCAATCCGTGGGAGGCCTTTGCCGAGGCGCACCCGGTCGGCTCGACCGTCGAGGGCGAAGTCAAGAATGCGACCGAATTCGGCCTGTTCATTGGCCTCGACAACGACGTCGACGGCATGGTCCACATGTCGGACATCGCCTGGGGCATTTCGGGCGAGGACGCGCTGAACCTGCACCGCAAGGGTGAGATGGTGAAGGCAGTCGTGCTCGACATCGATGCCGAGAAGGAGCGCATCTCGCTCGGCATGAAGCAGCTCGAGCGTGGTGGTCCGGTCGCGGGCGCCGCGTCGCCCGCCGCCGCCGACGGCTCGCGCCTCGCCAAGAATTCGATCGTCACCGTCACCGTGCTCGAAGTGCGCGATGCCGGCCTTGAGGTGCAGGTCGGCGACACCGGCGTCACCGGGTTCCTGAAGCGCACCGACCTTGGTCGCGACCGCGACGAGCAGCGCCCGGAACGTTTCCAGGTCGGCCAGAAGTTCGACGCGCTCGTCACCGGTTTCGACCGGTCAAAGAAGCCGACCTTCTCGATCAAGGCGATGCAGATCGCCGAGGAAAAGGAAGCTGTTGCGCAATATGGATCGTCGGATTCGGGCGCATCGCTCGGCGACATCCTTGGCGAAGCGCTGAAGGCGCGGAACGCCGACAAGGGCTGAGCTACCCAAAATGGGGCGATGCACGATCATCGCCCCGTTTTCTGCCTTTGCGCGCACGAATTGCGTGCCTTACATAGGTTTAAGTCGGTGACAGCGTTATCAGGGGGGAGAGCGCGCCCGGGGCAGCGGGCGTTGCTTCAACGATCATGTCGCGCCGACGATTTTTGGGAGGGCCATATGATTCGTTCCGAGCTTGTGCAGCAGTTGATCACCGATAATCCGGACCTGACGCCACGCGATATCGAGGCGATCGTTGCGACCTTTTTCGACGAGATTTCGGCGCAACTCGCGGCCAATGGCCGGGTTGAACTTCGTGGCTTCGGCGCCTTCAGCACCCGCGCCCGCGACGCCCGCACCGGTCGCAACCCGCGCACCGGCGAACTGGTCGCCGTCGATGCCAAGCGCGTCCCCTATTTCAAGCCCGGCAAGGAAATGCGCGCGCGCCTGAATGTCTGAGGACATGGCGTGCGGGCAAATGCCTGCTTGACGCCGCCGCACGGCTGCGCTTGCGTCGCAATCGTGCGGACG
The DNA here is from genome assembly GCA_002863155.1 of Sphingomonadaceae bacterium. Lineage (GTDB taxonomy): Bacteria > Pseudomonadota > Alphaproteobacteria > Sphingomonadales > Sphingomonadaceae > Sphingomonas. Next base: position 4,089 of record PKED01000074.1, read on the forward strand.
TGGCGAAATCGGTAGACGCAGCAGACTTAAAATCTGTCTTCCTGTGGAAATGCGGGTTCGAGTCCCGCCGTCCGCACCATAGCCCCGCGTCGGCGCGCGTGGCACAAGGGCGATCATGGCCCGATTCACCGCAATCCTGATCCTGGCCGCGCTCGCGACCGCCATCGGCGGCTGCGACCGGCGGCGGGACAATGGCCCGGTCATCGTCAGCGCGATCGGCAAGGCGCCCGCGCTCGCCAATCCGACCCGCGGCCCTGCCGACCTGCCGGCACGACTGTTGCTCGACTCGGTCGCGCAAGGCCTGGTGCGGTTCGATGCCGCCGGCCAGATCACGCCGGGACTCGCCGAACGCTGGACCGTGCTCGACAATGGTCTCAGCTATGTCTTTCGCCTGCGCGACGCCGAATGGAGCGATGGCCGCCCGGTCACTGCCGCCGAAGTCGTGACGGTGCTGCGCCGCCAGCTCGCCCCTGCCTCGCGCAATCCGCTCCGCCCATTTCTCAGCGCGGTGGATGAGATCGTCGAGATGACGCCGCAGGTGATCGAGATCCGCCTGTCGCGGCCCAGGCCTGATCTGCTCAAACTGTTCGCGCAGCCCGAAATGGCAATTCTGAAGCTGCGTCCGCCTGCCGGCAGCGGTCCGTTTCGCCTCACGGCGCGCGGGCGCAACTGGGTGATGCTGCGCCCGGCCTTCGACCCGGCGCGCGCGCCCGACGACGCCGAGGAACCTGCTCCCGAGGAATCAGTGCAGCTCTATGGCGAGCGTACCTCACGCGCGCTGCTGCGCTTCATCGCGCGGGAATCGGACATGGTCACCGGGGGCAGCTTCGTCGACTGGCCACTCCTTGCCGGGCTATCGATCGCGCCCGCCAATCTGCGCGTCGAGCCGGTCGCCGGGCTGTTCGGGCTGGCGGTCGTCAATCGCACCGGCTTTCTGGGCGACGCGCGGAACCGCATGGCCGTGGCGCAGGCGATCGACCGGGCCGCACTCGTCGCCGCCTACGCACCGACATGGCCCGCCGACGAGACGCTGCTGCCCGAACAGCTCGATTCAGCAGCACCCCCGGCGGTCGCGAGCTGGACCCGGCTGGCGGAGGCCGAGCGCCGCGAAGGTGCCCGCGCCCGCGTCGCCGGATGGCGCACGGAAGACGCCAAGCCGGTGGTGCTGCGGATCGCGCTTCCCAAGGGGCCCGGCGCGACGATTTTGTACGGCTTTGTCGGGGCGGCGCTGCGATCGGTCGGCATCGAGCCGCAGCGGGTCGCGATCAACCAAGCGGCCGATCTTAGGTTGATCGATGCGGTCGCGCCCTATGACAGCGCGCGCTGGTATCTGGCGACTGCCTGTGCCGCATGCAGCGACAGCGTGCGGGAAATGATCGACGCGGCCCGAGACGCCCCCGACCTGGCCACCCGCGCCCGGCTGATCGCAGAGGCCGATGTGGCACTGGCCGAGGACGCCACCTATATCCCCATCGCCCGCCCGCTGCGCTGGAGCCTCGTCGCGCTCCGGCTCGGGCAATGGCAAGGGAACACGCGCGGCTGGCATCCGTTGAACAGGCTGCGCAACGAAAGACGATGATGGCCGACCGTACCACGCGCATGGATGCCGACCGCTTCAGCCGCTTTGCGGAAGCCGCCCGGCTGCCGACCGACGCCGCGTCGGTGCGTCAGCGGGTTGAGGCGCTCGAACATCTGATGGAAGGGCTGGTGACCATTCCCGGCATCAACCGCAAGATCGGGCTCGACGTCATTCTCGATTTCATTCCCTTTGCCGGGGATGCGGTGGCAGCAGTGATGGGCGCCTATATGATCTGGGAGGCACGCAACCTGGGCATGTCGCGGTGGCAGATGTCGCGGATGGCGGGCAATGTCGGCGTCGATTTCGCGCTTGGGCTGATCCCGTTCATCGGCGCGATCCCCGATTTCTTCTTCCGTTCGAACACCCGGAATCTGAAGATCATCAAGCGCCACCTCGACAAGCATCACCCGTCGAGTGTCGTCATCGACGCCGCGAAGATCGCGCGGACGGGCCCCGCCAGATCTTGATCGGCGCATCGGCGGCAAGCCCACCCTGATGGGACGGGCAGCGCACGGGAAGGCGTTGCCTGTCGAGACAGAACCAGATTTCCTCGACCCAACCGGCTTTGTTGGCCGTGATCCGCATCATATCGGCCGATACGCCGCGATTGGCGGCGGCGACGGCGCTAGCGAGATCGCGCGCCGTCAGGTCCGTCCGACGTGACAACGCGACCATGTCCGGATAGCGCAGCCGTGCGTAAAGGCGTCTCGCTTCTGCAAAATAGTCGGCCGGGCTTTGGCTCATACAGGTGCCATGCTTGGCCCATTCGTGCTGAATCAGCTGCGCGGACGGCGTCGCGCACAGCTGGCCGCGAACGACGGTGGGCGGGACGATGCCGGTCGGGCGGCAATATTGCGGCCACTCGGCGCCTTCACCGTCGGGCCACAGCCCGTGCAGCGTGAAGCCGAAGCGATTGCCGCTCCCGCATTCGAACTTGGCCGCCGCCTCGCGGGCGTTGGCGCGGCAATATTGCGGCGCCCAGGTCACTGCGAGCGTGTAGCCGCCGATCGCCAGCACCCGTCTGGGTTGGTCGGGCGTCGGCACGTCGGCGCGCGGACGCGGCACCCTGGCGGGGACCGCACAGGCATAGCCCTGCGCTTCGGCGGCCACCGGGACGGCCAGCAGGACGACCGCGAGCGCCGTGCGGATCATCGCGCGGGGGCCGTCTCGCCAAACCACGCTGCCGTGTCGGGCCGGAACAACATGCTGACGGCAGCAACCAGCAGCGCAGAGGCGCCGAGGCTGAACAGCGACCCGATAAGGTTACGCGATTCGGCGCCCATGCCGGTCGCGAAGGCGAACAGGAGAAATACGACGCCCAATAGATTGATCGCGGTGAGTGCCACCAGCAGCCATTTTGCGACCGCCGACCCCTTGCGACCGATGAAATAAAAGAGCGCAATCTGGGTCAGCAGTCCCAGCCCGAGTATCGTCGGCAGGAACCAAGGGCCAATGGTCTCGTTCGCCTGCGTCAACGCCGGATTGTTGCCGCTGAACAATGCGATGACCGACCCCACAAGGCCCATCACGATATGCCCCAGATAGAATTGGTCGAAACGAACGATCGATGCTGGCCGGTCCATGTCATTGCCCCCTGTCTTTGCGGCCAGATTAGCGACCGCCGCGCACGCCTCAAGCTTCCAGGAAAGTCGGAGAGGTTGAAAAGTCCAGTCCGATATCGGCGGCGGGTGCCGACTGGGTCAGTCGGCCCACGCTGATATAGGTCACGCCGGTTTCGGCGATCGCACGGATCGTTTCGAGCCGGACGCCGCCCGATGCCTCGGTCGGCACGCGCCCGCCGACCAGCTCGACCGCCTCGCGCAACTGCCATGGCACCATATTGTCGAGCAGCAGGTGCGTCGCCCCAGCATCGAGCGCAGGCTCGATCTGGTCGATCCGGTCGACCTCGACGATGATCCGCTCGATCCCCGCCGCAACCGCGCGCCGCACCGCCTCCGCGACAGAGCCTGCGACGGCGACGTGATTGTCCTTGATCATCGCCGCGTCCCACAGCCCCATGCGGTGGTTGGTCGCGCCGCCCACGCGCGTCGCATATTTTTCGAGCATGCGCAGGCCGGGGATGGTCTTGCGCGTGTCGAGCAGGGTGGCACCGGTGCCCGCGATCGCATCGACATAGCGGCGGGTCATCGTCGCGATGCCCGACAGATGCTGGACGGTGTTGAGCGCCGACCGCTCGGCCGCAAGCAGCGCGCGCGCGTTGCCGTCGATCTGCATCAGGACGACATCCTTCCCGACCGATTCGCCGTCCGCAACCTGGGTGCCGATACGCACCTCGGAGTCGACCGTTCGGAAGAAAGCCTCGGCAATCGGCAGCCCCGCGACGATGATCGCGTCGCGGCTGGCCATCACGCCGCCGAAACGGACATCGGGCGGGATGACGGCCGCCGACGTGATGTCGCCTTCCGTCCCCAGGTCCTCGCCAAGCGTTGCTCGCACAAACTCGTCGAGATCAAACCGGGGTAGGGAAAAGGTCATGCGCGGTGTCCTCGCAAATGGTCGTCGTGATTACCAGCCCTGCGTCGCGGTGCCAGCGACGGTGTAGAGCGTCACCAGCAACCCGACCAGCACCGCGCCGGGTCGGTGGCTGCCGGTGCGTCGCCAGGTGAAGATGCCGATGACCGCGATCACCGGCAGCAGCACGACGAACTGGATCGCGATCACCGTCGTCAGCGGGTCGAACGCGGTCGGCAGCTGGCCGGTCGCGAAGAATACGCTGTAATCGACCGCCAGCAGCAGGAAGATGCCGAGCACCATCGCCACCTTCGCCCAGCCATATTGTGCGGTATAGCCGTCGCCCCTGACCGTCAGCCGCCCGGTCAGCGTCCGCATCATGGCCAGGACGCCAATGGTGATCGGCACCACATAGATCGCCGCGATCGCCAGCTGGCGAGGGCTCGGCAGCTTGACCGCGACCACCCAGAGCCGGAAATCGGTGACGAACAGCCGGTCGACCAGCGCGAGCAGGGCATAGCCCGCCGCGACGCTAAGCAGCGCCAGCACGATCGAGCGGCCCCAAGGCGACTGCGTGCCCGTCCGCGCACTGCGCCCGGTCCAATAGCTGATCGCCGCACCCACGAGTAGCCACAGCGCCACCTGCGTCGTCACCGTCTGCGGCAGCACCGGATTGGGCGGCACGAGCAGGAAGACCGCAATGAAACACGGGAAAAAGGTCAGCATCGGCACGAAGGCGGTTTGCAGGAATGTGGTGCGCCATTTGGCGTCACGTCGCACGCTCCCTGCGACCGGCTCGGCGCGAAGTGATGCAAAGGCCGGCAGGGCAAGCAGCAGGTCGAATGTCCCCAGCACCACCATCACGAAGCCGACCAGGCCTAACCCGGTGCCAATTTCCTTGCCGATCCACGCCTGATCGCTCGACGGAATGGGCTTTGCGCCTTTCAGCGTCACCCCGAACCAGTCGATCGCGCGCGCGACCGCCTCGGGCGAGATATGGTCGCCGGGGTGCGTCACGGCCGGCCTCGCGAGAACGCGCGCGGTGCCGTCGGCGATCGAGCCGTAAAGCTTGCGCGGGACGATCGTCTCGCTCGTGCCGAACACCGCCTTCAGCTTGGCCGATGTGCCGATGTCGGCGGCGCGGTCGACACCCCACATCAGCTTCGAGAACTCGTCGTAGCGGCTGTAGACCAGGCCCAGATTGCGCGGCCAGGTCGGGCTGCCTTCCTTCGCATAGGGTGCGCCCGTCGACGATCCTTCGAGCACGATCGCCTTGTAGGCATCGGGCATCGCGGCGGCGGCGGCGAGCACGGTCCAGCCGCCCATGCTGTGCCCTTCCAGACCGATATTGGCGGTGTCGACCATCGGCAGCGAGCGGAGATATTTCAGGCCGTCGGGCCCGCCGAACCCGTTCGAAAAGGCCGGTCCGTCGCTATAGCCATGGCCGGTCTGGTCCAACGCCAGCACGACATAGCCGCGCCGCGCGAATTCGATCGCAAAGGCATCCTGCGTCTCGCGCGAGTTGATATAGCCGTGCACGGCGAGAATCCCCGGCGCCTTGGCGGTCGTGCTCGCGCCCGGCGGCACATAGAGCAGCGCGCTCATCGTATTGCCGCCGGTGCCGGCAAAGCGGATGTCGCGGACGCTGACACCGCCGCCGGTCTGGACCGACGACGCCCAGAACGCGCCGCCGATCGCCAGGATCAGCCCCAGCACCACCATCCACAGCCCGCCGCGCGGTGTCGTCGCCATCGTCATCCCCCGTTGACCGCGCCGTCCGATGCAGCGACGGGCCTTGTTACGTGCAGTAGGAGAGCCGATCATGCCCGAGGTCAAGGTTTTCGCGTTCGACGTCTTCGGCACCGTCGTCGACTGGCGCAGCAGCATCGCGCGCGACGTCGCGCCGTTGGTGGATGGCAAGATCGATCCGGCCATGTTCGCCGACCAGTGGCGCGCGCGCTATCAGCCGGCGATGGAAGCGTGTCGTTCGGGCAAGCGCCCCTATACGCGGCTGGACGTGCTCAACCGCGAGACACTCGACGATCTGCTCGCCGCGCTCGGCCTCGACTGGGATGAGCCGACCCGCGCCGACATTGCGCTCGCGTGGCGGCGGCTCGATCCGTGGCCCGATGCCGTCGCGGGTCTTGGGCGCATCAAGACGCGCTTTCCGATCGTCACGCTGTCGAACGGCAACATCGCGTTGACGCTGGAAATGGCGCGGCGCGCGGGGCTCCCCTGGGACGCGATCCTGGGTGCCGAGGCAACCGGCATCTACAAGCCATTGCCCGGTGCCTATCTCGGCACGGCGGATATCCTCGGCATCGCCCCTGCCGAACTGTGCCTTGTCGCCGCACACCACAGCGACCTCGCCGCCGCGCGCGCGGTGGGGCTGAAGACGGCGTTCATCGCTCGCCCAATGGAATATGGCGGCGCCCCTGCCCCCGATGCGCATATGGCGCAGAGCTGGGACTGGCAGGCAACGTCGCTTGTCGATCTTGCCGCTCAGCTCGACGCTTGACAGAGTGCTCAGGAAAAACAACGATAGATCAATGTCTTTGCACCCACCTTCCCCACCGCCGACGCTCGAGACGGTGCTTCGTCTGCCGCCCGAGCAGGCAGGCAATCTCGTGCTCGAAGGACAGCCGCATCGCCGGATCACGGCGATCGTGGTGCCGCCCGCCAACGGGCCGACGCCCCCGGGTGTCACCGATGTCGAGCTGGTCGAGGAAGCGCGGGCGGAACGCGGCGGATGCATGCGCCAGCGCTGGCATGTGACGTTCCAGGCACCGACGGGCGAAGCGGCAGCGGCCGGGACAATGCGCCATGCCCGCGCGTCGACCGAAATCGCCCTTCCGGCAAATGGCCGGTGCGCCCCATCCGATTACACGACGATCGCGACGCCGCTTTCACCGACAGAAGGCTTTGCCGCGCTCGCCATGCTTGTGCGCTTCCATGCAGGCGGTGGATCGATAGTCTTCAAATGTACCGACGTGACCGGTTCAAAACTTTGCCGCACCTCCAAATCGATCAGGGCGGGCCTGAAGGTCGGCACCCCCTGGATGGCCATGCGGCGGCAGGACGACATCGTCCTTTGGCTGCGCACCGGGCAGCGCGGCCATGTGACCGAGGTTCGCTACAACGAATTGGCGCCTGACATGGTGACGGTCGATCGCCGATACCCCGCACCGTTCTGACGGAACGCGCGCGGTAGAGTCCCCCCCGCCCCC
>PKED01000001.1 GCA_002863155.1 Sphingomonadaceae bacterium
AGCACCAGCACACGCTGGGTGAGCGCGGCACGAACCAGCCATGCCAGCATCAGTGCGCCACGCCGAACTCGGTGCCGAACAACTCCGCCGCACCCGCCGTGACGACTTCCGCGCCGGGTGTGAGGCCGCGCGCGAGGATCGCGCGATCGCCTTGCGTCGATGCCACCTCAATCCGCTGGCGGATGAAGACGTCGGGCGCAGTCTTGGCGTAGACCCAATCGCCGCCATAGATGTCGCGCACGATCGCCGATGTCGGCACCGACAGGCCATCGGTCGTGCCGCCCGCAATCGGCAGCGTGACGCCGACACGCTGGCCGACGCGATAGGCGCCGTTGCGATTGTCGAGCGCGAAATAGAGATCGACGGTCCCGGCCACAGCATTGGCCGACGGCGGCGCTTGGACCGGACGGGCCGCGCGCGCTGTGCCCGTATCGCCCAGCGGCCGGATCATCGCCGCACGCCCTCGCTCGACCGCGCCGACATCACTGCCGAACACCGGCACGCGGACCCACAAGGCGGATTGATCGGCCAGCGACCGAATGGCTGGCCCCAGCAGACGTCGTTGAGCGCTGGCCGCATCGGCAGCGGCCTTGGCAGCGGCAAGCGCGGCAGCGGCTTCATCGCGCGCGCGGACACTGCCGGCTTCCTCGCGCACCAAGGCGGCGGCGCGATCGAATGCGATGCGCGCCAAGCCAAGCTGCGCCCGCGTCCGCGCGACCTCGCCATCAGCAGCCACTTGCTGGATGCCGAGTTGCTGGAGATTACTCACCGAATTGGTCGGCACGCCACCGACGCCTGCGGGCACGACGATCTCGCCGCTGGTCGCGCGCTTAGCGCTAACGCTTCCCGCGCCGACCCGTATCGTGGCAATGCCGAGCCGTGCCTGCGCTTCGCGCGTCAAGGTCAGCCGCAGCAAATCGCTCTCATGCACGACGGCCTCGGCCTTGGCCGGTGCGGGAGGCGCGGCACTTGGCTTGCTGCCGCAGGCCGCCAGCAGGCAGATCGGAACCAAGACAAGGATTGAGCGCAACGCGGTCATGGTCCGTGCCTAACTGCCAGTGATTGGGGCCAGCTTGGCGCGCCTATACTATATCCCAATGTTCGACATTCGACCTGATCGTCTGAACCCGCCGTTAGGTCCAATTATAGGGGATTAACGGACGTCCACTTCGGAGACGCGCAGATTACGCCGCCAGTGGCCGGGATTGGGTCATTCCGCCCGATAATGGCCATGTCGAGGCAGAGGTTCGCCGCGCCCTTCGCCGCATGACCACCCACAGCCAGCTTCGGAATTATGGTCAATATCCGATCTCACCAGTGGTCAAATAGTAGCCGAGCATCCGTTTGGTTCAGAGACACGGCCTGCCAAGGACGAAGGTGTGAATTGAATCACCGGTGCGACCAGATTCGCATGCGTCAAAGGCCGAGAGCGCTTTCTGCATTAACGCCGCCACAGCGAACCTGTCCGTGATCCAGACCTGCCGTCGCACCGTTTGCGAAACCGGAGGACGCCGATGGCCCCCGTGACGATCTCACTCACCCCATGGACCGATCAGTCTGTATCCAGCGTGGAAAATTGCGGCGCACCATGCGCCGCAACACCGCGCCCTCTGGCGCAAAAGAAGCGATTGGAAAGGGGAAGAGCGATCGGAAGGGGAGGTGGAAAAATTGGATGCGCCGACAGGCGCAGCTGATTTTCAGACTTTCCTTTCGATCCGTGCGTGCACCGGCACGCGCGATCGTTCCTGAAGGATATAGCTTATGCGATCAATCTATCCACAACGCCCCAGCGACGAGCATGCGGGCGATCATGTTGTGGTGTTCGATGTCGAATCGATCGTCGATGAAGCAGTTGATGGCGGCAGTTTCCCGAAATGGCCCCTGCACCAGCCGGTCGTTGCAAGCTTTCTGAAAGCGTCGCTGGACGATCATCGCTACCGGTTTCGGATGACGAGCATCGTCTGCCAGCCGGGCGGCGAACGCGACTTCTACCAGGCGGTCGATGCGCAGATGCCGGCGGGGGTGACGACCGTCGGGTTCAACAGCCGCGGTTATGATTTGCCGGTGCTGCAGCTCGGGGCAATCGCCGAACGACGGTTCGATCTGGCCGGCTTGTCGCACCATGCACGCGCGCACCGCTTTGGACGGTCGCACTGCGATTTGGCGGAGATGTATTCGCTATATGGCGGGACCAAACGACCGAGCTTGTCGGAGATCTGCGACCGGCTCGGCATTCCTGTAAAAACCAGTGTGCACGGCAGCGACGTCGGTGCTCTGTGGCGAGCGGGCGATGTCGATGCCATTGCGCGCTATTGCGAGGAAGATGTTGCGGCCAGCTATTGCGCATGGCTTGCGCATCATGCGTGGCGGCATAGCGATGAAGCGCTGATCGTCCGACCGCTTGCCGCTTTCGCGCAGTGGATCGAACGCTCGCCCAAGCGCGCGCACCTCATGCCGTTTGCAACATCCCCCAGTGCCGTCTGGGCACGATCGCGGGCGCTGGCGCTCAGCGTCGCCGATGCGCTTAAACTTGCCGAGCGCCGTGTCCAGCACGCCGCCGACGAACGCGCGTTCAGCGGCGTGGCCGCCGCCTTCTAGCCCGGCCAGCTTAGCCCTCAAGTCCACTCATCTTATCCCATCCCGCGCATGACGCTGCCGACATCCGATCGGCGGCGCGAAGACGCGCGCCCAGTTCAGGAAATCACGATGACCAAAGCCTGTTCATTTATCACGCTTGCCGTCGCGAGCATTCGCATCGATGCCAACCAGCACGGGACCCATTCTGCCATGTCGCATCTGGCCGCAATGGCCGTGCTGATCGCCGAGCGCGATTCGGATGGCACATGGACGTTCAGCCTGAAGCGCCACGCCGTGGCCGCAGGCGATCGCGAAGATACTCTGCTGCTCTGGGCGTTGAACGCCCTGCCAACCTCAGGCATCGTGCTCGGCTGGCAGCTTGCCGACCGGGCGATGGCGCCGCTGCTCGATGCCGCCACAACCGGCGATCCCGAGCTTGGCCGCGCCTTTCTGGATCGGCTGACCCGGTTGGTGACGGCGCCCAGCATCGATCTTGCAGTTCATCATGGCGGCGCAGGGGCACCGCCGCTGGCTGAGATCGCCGCCGGGCACGGCATCGCGGTGCCCGTTGTCGATCCAGCAGCGGTCGAGAGCGCCTGGGGGTTCGGCGAGCGAGCCTGGCTTCGCGACCATGTCGAGGCTGAAGCCTTGGCCGCGTGGCGGCTGTGGCTGGCTGAAAGCAACGGCACCGCCAAGAGTGCCAGTGCTGCGTTCGACGCCTGGCGGTCGGGCGGCAGCGACGCCGCGATCTCGTGATCATTGGCTGCGGGAGAAAAACAGATGCCCAGTAATGCGCTGGCCGATGGGGAGCGGACCAACATTGACAAGTCGGTTGTCGATCGACGGTCGATCCCGAAAATCGCCTATGTGACAATCTGCGCGGGGATCGAGCCTGAGCCAACCGATGGTTCGATCTTCGTCACGGGCCTGCAGCAGCGGTTCGACACGGTGACGCTCGATCTGCCGCTGGCTGGCGGCGACGCGCTGACACCGACTACCGATGGCAGGTTATCGCTCACCAGGCTGCTGCACCGGGAAGCGCCGTGGCTGGGCGCCGCGATCGACCGCATCGATGCGCAGCTGCGCCTTCAGCTTTGGGCCGGGCGGCCATGGGTGGCGTTCCGACCGCTGTTGCTCGTCGGCCCGCCGGGGTGCGGCAAATCGCATCTCGCGCGACTGATCGCAAATTACGCGGGCACGGGGTTCGCAACGCTTGATCTGGCGGGCACCAGTGACAACCGCACACTGGAAGGGACCGCGCGCGGCTGGACATCTGCACAGCCCTGCTTTCCAGCCGTAGTGATCAATCGCACCGCGACCGCGAATCCGATCATCTGCCTCGAGGAGATCGACAAGGCAGGTGGCAGCAGCCGTAATGGCGATCCGCTGGCGACGTTGCTCACCATGATCGAGCCATCGACCGCGCGAGCCTATTTCGACAAGTGCCTGCTGGCGCCGCTCGATCTGTCCCATGTCAACTGGGTCATGACCGCCAACGACGCTAGCCGGTTGCCAGCGCCGCTCAAGTCACGGCTCGATATCGTCGAACTCACCGGACCGGGGCCGGAACATTTTGATGGGATCCTCGCCAACCTGCTGCGAGACCTAGCAAGCAGATGGGGCGTTCAGGTCGCCATGCTCCCGACAGTCGATGCCGAGATCGAAAACATGCTCCGCCGACGCTTTGCCCGGCATCGTTCGGTTCGCGACCTGATGCGCTCACTCGAGCGCGTGCTAGCCGTGCTGATCCGCGCCGTTCCGCGCCCGACCCACTGACCGCCCCCCGTTTATCACGACCTTCAGCCTGCGCAGCAGGCGAAGCCGCCGCACGCCCGTGCGACGGAATACCCAAGAGGAAATACACTCATGATGCATGCCCCAATCTCGACCCATTCGGCCAACCTTGCAGCGATCAGCGCATTTGCTGCGACCACGCAGCAGCAGCCGTTCGACATCACGCCGATCCTGCACCCACAGGCGGGCGTGCCTTCCGACCAGACCAAGACATTCTGGTCAGCGACCGCCAATGCGTTGTACATCGTCCGCGAAAACGGGACCGACCTGTTTGGGCAGACGCCCGACTTTGCTGCCAAGCTTGCAGCCTGTCCGGACCTAATCGACCATGGTCGCCGCGGCCCGATCGGATGCGATGCCGACCCTATCGCCGGACTCGACCTGTGGCGGCGGGCCGATGACGCGGCGGTCATCGATCGGCCGAGCGCGCCCGTGGCATTTCATGCCATCGGCTGGCTGCCTACCGCCATGGATAACGCCGGTTGGCGCGAGCTGATCCTGACGTTTCTCGACGAGCAGCTCGTCGCCAACGGCATGGTGGCTGACTGGGCGCTGCACGCACTCGGTGACGGGCAGGGGGGCTGGATCAAAAAGCCCCATATGCACGCAGTTATCACCGGCCGGTTTTGGAGAGGCCCGCGCCTGGGGCAGCCTCAAGCGGCGTGGCTATCGACGGCAAAGCGTCGCAACGCGCTTGGCAACGCCTGGGTGGCGACCGTCGGCGAGGCGCTTTAGCCTCGGCGTTCGCGACACGGTCAGGGGCGGTGGCCGTTGTTACCAGCGGTCGCCAGCCCGACCCGCGCGTCGCAGCCGACTGGCGTAGGCTATGGCGATGTCGATACCCTTTGTGCGCCTCAGGTCATGGCGCTGGCAGGGGTAAGGGCAACCGTCGCGTAAGCAATGGCGGATCGCGAGTTCGGCGCGTCAATCGAACGCTTGCTGGGAAAAGTGGTCCGGTGAAACTCCGGTGAAAGTTGGCACGATTCTGGTTATGTTCGGCGCATGTTCTGCAATCACGTCGAGCAAAAGCCGCGAAAATCTGCGCTTCTGCGTTTACAACTTGTGTTGACATCGCAGGGGTCGCAAGTTCAATCCTTGCCACGCCCACCATTTTTTTCCGGCTGACATCAGCCGTTTTTGCCCCGCCTGATTGGAACCACCTTACCCCCTTGAGGGGAAGGATGGGGCAGGGCGCCTGCAGCAGCGCGCACTTCGACCGTGCCGATCACCGATTCGTGTGCGGCGAGGACCATGCGGAGCCTGGCGACGGCAGGCGGGATTCAGTTCGAGCCGAGCGTGTAGACGTCATAGCTTTCGTCCGATGCGGCGGGGGCGAAGCGCGCGATCCGGCGCGTGCTCGCAAGAAATGTCCGCACCTCGGCGGGGTCGATCCGCAGCGGTCCATAGTAACCGCGCTCGACCACGCTGCCAGCCATGCCTGGGTCGAGTTGCTGCTGCAGCACGATGACAATCGGTCGGCCGGTGCGGGCGTGTACCGCTTTTGCCGCGTTCAGAAGCTTGCCGATCGACATTTCCGTTTTGGCGTCGTTCGAAAAGGTGACGGTTGTGCTGTAGCGTCGCTCGCGGACCAGAAACACGCGGTTGTCGACATAATAGGGCACCGCTTCGAGCATCGTATCGGGATCGCCGATGACGATCGCGTCGTGGAGCGAGGGCCTTGCGAGCAGGGCAGCGAGATCGCGGCTGCGGCTTTCCGGAACGGCTTGGGTCATCCGCGTGAAAACGGCGACGCTCGACCACAGCTGAAGCGCCAGCAGGGCCAAGAAGCCCAGGCTCGCCGATGTCGGCCGATCCCGCATGGGCTGCGACTGTTTGTCCCTGACGATCCATGTCAGCGTCAGCAGGAAGACAATGAACAGCGCCTGGTGTCGGTAGGAGCCGGGATAGATGGTGGCGAAGACGACGGTCATGCCGGCAAGGGCCGCTGCTGCTGCCACCATCGCCCCAGTCGATGCCCGCAGGCTGGCGATGCTGAGCAGAAACAGCATGGGCAGGATGATGATGACGCCGATGACACTGCGGATCGCCGCCGGCAGCAATTCGTGGAACGCCGCACCGAGATTGATCGTCAGCGCTGCGGCGATCCTGTCGACGCCGTGTGTGCTCGACGCCGGCATGACGGCCGAATCGACCGGCGGATAGACCTGCCAGGCGCAGGCGGCGGCGCCGATCAGGACGGCGGCAGCGGCAATGGCGAAGCTGGTCCCGGCACGCCGGTCTGACGGTTTTTCCTGAACGAGTTCGACGAACCAGAACAGCAGCAGCGCGCCGGCGAGCACGACCGAGTGAATGTTGGTGTTGCACAGCAGGAAAAGCAAACCGGCGATCACGCCCGCACGGTCACGATAATGCTTCCAGGTCGCCGCGATGGCGAACAGCAAAAACATGCCGAGCCCGTAGTTGCGGGCAACCGCAACATATTCGTAGATCGAAAACGCGCTGAACAGGGCAAGCGCGAGCATCAGCGGGCGAAAAGGCGCCTTGAAGGCGAGAAGGGCCGAGGCAGCAGCGCCGATCGCAAAGGCGACGACCGCAAGCACGACCGGGTTGTCATAGAGCGACAGCGCGCCGCGCAGGAGGATGTGCCAGAGCGTCGGATGGCCATATCCCCGCGCGGCGTAAATCATTTCCCAGACGTTGCTGCCGTGTCGGGCGAGTGTCAGCGCGCGGATTTCATCCCGCCACATCACATGCTGGGTCGTCGCAAACAATGCAGCAGCCAGCCAGAGGCACCAATATGCCGAGCGGAGCGCCATCGAGGTGCCCGTGTCCGCTGCGGTGCGCGATGCAACCGCACGCGAACCCACCAGATTGGCGGAGGGGAAAGGCGCGGTGCTTGCCATCAATGGACCAGCGACGAAGCGGCCCGCGCATCGCTCCTGCGTCGACCGAACCGGGCCGGCAGGTCGATCCATTGGCGGATGGACTGCGGTTGATCGATATCGGCAAGACCGGTGTCGGGCCACTCGTCGCGCGCGGGAAACCAAGCGGTGCCGAACAACCGGTCCCATATCGTCGTGAACGCGCCGAAATTCTTGTCGAAATGCCGCTCGTCGAGCGAGTGGTGGATCCGGTGGAACTTGTTGTCGCACAGGAATATCCGCAACGGACCGAAGTTGATCCGTGCCGATGAGTGAATGAAGCTGGCCTGGAGGTGGAGCAGGATCAGCATCGACGGAATCGTCGGGCCGATATCGCCGACAATCAGGCTTACCGGTAACAGCAGGAACACCGCCTGCAATATCGGTTCGGTGATATGATGATAGGCATTGATCGTGTTCAATTCACGGATCGAATGATGGACGGCGTGGAAGCGCCAGAGCCAGGCGTGCTGTGCGCGGTGAAACCAGTAGAAGAAAAAGTCATAGGCGAGGGCGAACGCGATCGGCGAGAGCATGAGCGCGGCAATCCCGGCCCAGTCGAACGATGGTTGAAGCCGCATGATCGGCCGGATCCCGAGTGCGAGCCATAAATTGCCGAAGAACTTGGCGCTCAAGATGGTGACCGGCACGTAACAGGCCCAGATACCGAGGCCGATCAGGCGTTGCCTGAGCGACTGCGGCTCGCGCGGAAACAGCAGTTCGATCGCCGTCATCAGGGACAGGGTGAATGCGCTCACCACAAGGACCGGATAGGCTCTGGTCCAGATTTCGGCGAGGAGCGTCATCAATCCGCGATAGTCCGTGCGCTCCTACAAATTGGTTAATCGGAACCGATAAGCCGGTCATATCTCAAATCTTTTCGGCAGCGGATCGAAGTAGCGCGGGGGAGGTGCGCCGAAAGACGGGCGACCTGTCGTGGTCAATCCTGGCTCCTCAGCCGCCTAGCAATCGGCGGCTTGCATCCCGCGTCAAAGCTGGGAAAAGGAGCGCGCCACGCCGTACAGGGGTAAATCATGGAAACGATCGTCGACCAGCTTGAGGCAAAACGCGCGGCGGCCCGGCTGGGCGGGGGGCAGAAGCGGATCGACGCGCAGCACGCCAAGGGCAAGCTGAGCGCGCGCGAGCGATTGGACGTGCTGCTCGATGCCGGATCGTTCGAGGAACTCGACATGTATGTCGAGCATAACTGCGTCGATTTCGGCATGGCGGACCAGGTGATTCCCGGCGACGGCGTCGTCACCGGCAGCGGCACGATCAACGGCCGGCTCGTCTTCGTCTTCAGCCAGGATTTCACCGTGTTCGGCGGCAGCCTGTCCGAACGGCACGCGCAGAAGATCTGCAAGATCATGGACATGGCGATGAAGGTCGGCGTGCCCGTCATCGGCCTGAACGATTCGGGCGGCGCGCGTATCCAGGAAGGCGTCGCCAGCCTTGGCGGCTATGCCGAAGTGTTCCAGCGCAATGTGCTCGCAAGCGGCGTGGTGCCGCAGCTGTCGCTGATCATGGGGCCATGCGCGGGCGGCGCGGTCTATTCGCCCGCCATGACCGACTTCATCTTCATGGTGAAGGATTCGAGCTACATGTTCGTCACCGGCCCCGATGTCGTGAAGACGGTGACCAACGAAGTCGTGACGCAGGAGGAACTGGGCGGGGCGGTGACCCACACCACCAAGTCCGGCGTTGCCGATGTCGCGTTCGACAATGATATCGACGCGCTGCTCGCCGCGCGTGACTTCATCGATTTCCTGCCGGCTTCCAACCGGGAGGGCGTGCCCGAGCGGCCGAGCGCCGACCCGTGGGACCGGATCGAGGAAAGCCTCGACACGCTGATCCCGGCCAGCGCCAACCAGCCCTATGACATGCACGAGCTGATCCGGAAAATGGTCGACGAAGGCGATTTCTTCGAAGTGCAGCCGGCGCATGCGGGCAATATCATCATCGGCTTTGGCCGGATCGAGGGGCGCACGGTGGGTATCGTCGCCAACCAGCCGATGGTGCTGGCGGGCGTGCTCGACATCAATTCGGCGAAGAAGGGCGCGCGCTTCGTGCGCTTTTGCGACGCATTCGAGATCCCGATCGTGACGCTGGTCGACGTGCCCGGCTTCCTGCCCGGCACCGCGCAGGAACTGAACGGCATCATCAAACACGGCGCGAAGCTGCTCTTCGCCTATGCCGAGGCGACCGTGCCCAAGATCACCGTCATCACCCGCAAGGCCTATGGCGGCGCGTACGACGTGATGGCGTCGAAGCATCTGCGCGGCGATCTGAACTATGCCTGGCCGACCGCCGAAATCGCGGTGATGGGCGCAAAGGGCGCGGTCGAGATCATCTTTCGAGGCAAGACACCCGAGGAAATTGCGGCGCGGACGGCGGAATATGAGGCGCGCTTCGCCAATCCGTTCGTGGCGGCGAGCAAGGGCTTCATCGACGAAGTGATCCAGCCGCATTCGACGCGGCGAAGGGTGGCGCTGGGGTTACGGAAGCTGCGCGGGAAAGCGCTGGAGAATCCGTGGAAGAAGCACGACAATATTCCGCTGTGATTGGCTGTAATGCCTCGCTCCATGCTTCCGTCATTGCGAGCGCAGCGAAGCAATCCAGCCGTGCCGATCGCTGGTCCGCCGGACTGGATTGCTTCGTCGCCTTTGGCTCCTCGCAATGACGAGGGAGAGGCGGCCCGCCGTCTACATTATGGCTAGTAAGCGGAACGGCACCCTGTATGTCGGGGTGACGACGAACCTGCCGCAGCGCGCGTGGCAGCATCGTGAAGGTGTCGCGGACGGGTTCAGCAAACGCTATGCGTGCAAGACGCTCGTTTGGCACGAATCGCACGAGATGATGGAAGCGGCCATCTTGCGCGAAAAGCAGATCAAGGCCGGATCGCGGGCCAAGAAGTTGGCGCTCATCGAGACGATGAATCCGGACTGGCTCGATTTGTTCGAGCAGATCGCTCATAGCTAATACCCGTCATTGCGAGCGCAGCGAAGCAATCCAGCGGCGTGCTCGTGGATAGGCTGGATTGCGTCGCTGCGCTCGCAATGACGGTATAGGGGAAACGAATGAAACTCGGCCGCCTCAATCATATCGGCGTTGCCACGCCCTCAATCGACGCATCGATCGCGCTGTATCGCGACATTCTCGGCGCGACCAAGATCCACGAGCCCTTCGACTTGCCCGCGCAAGGGGTGAAGGTGTGCTTCGTCGACACGCCCAATACCCAGATCGAGCTGATCGAGCCGCTCGGCGAGTCCTCGCCCATTCACGGCTTCCTCGCCAAAAACCCGGCGGGCGGGCAGCATCATGTCTGCTACGAAGTGCCCGACATCCACGAGGCCAAGGCGTGGTTCGAGGCGAAGGGCGCGAAGGTGCTCGGCGAGCCGCGACTCGGCGCGCACGGCACGCTCATTTTCTTCGTCCACCCCAAGGACATGGGCGGCGTGCTGACCGAGATCATGGAAACGCCCAAGGCACCGCACTGACGCCGCGCCGGGTTGCCGTAGCGTCTGCGACACTGGGCGTACCCGATATTCGATTTTGGCGACTGCAATTGCGATGAAAGCCAAGAAACGGCATACTATAGCCTGAAAATATCCCCAGGAGAGCCGCCCATGACCTATGAGATGATCCGTGCGGAACGCACCGGCGACGTGCTTGTCATCACGCTCAACCGGCCCGACCGGCTCAACGCCTTCAACGAGCCGCTGCATCTGGCGCTGCGGAGCGCACTGAGCGACGCCGCCGGCGATCCGGAGTGCCGGGCGTTGATCCTCACCGGGGCCGGCCGCGGCTTCTGCGCCGGCCAGGACCTCGCCGCCCGCAACTTCGCACCCGACGTCGAGCCCGACCTCTCGCGGACGCTGGAAGAGTTCTACAACCCGCTGGTCCAGCAGATCCGCG
>PKED01000037.1 GCA_002863155.1 Sphingomonadaceae bacterium
ATGCCGCTTTTGCCCAGGATGCTGCGCTTGTTGAACGCTTTCCCGACGCTCCGGCCGCTCGCGGCATGCCCTCCGCCACGCTCAAGACCCTTGTCGAAGATCGCAAGGGGCACGACCGCCGCTACGCCATCAACGAACGCAAGAGCCGCGACGAACTGGATTATTCCCCTCGCCGGACTTTTTCGGAAGGGTTTGCGGCAACGCTCCAGTGGTACCTCGCCAATGAGGATTGGTGGCGCCCGCTGATGAAACGTTAGCGCCCATTTAAGCTAGCTGAGCTATCAGGCGGCCATGGCTCACAAAATCCTCGTCATCTTCGGGACGCGTCCGGAAGCAATCAAGCTTTTTCCCGTAATCCGCGCGCTACGCGAGGTAACCGGACTGACCGTGCGGACCTGCGTTTCGGCCCAACATCGCGACTTGCTCGATCAGGTATTGCAGATCGCCGACGTCACCCCGGATATCGATCTTGACCTGATGGAGCCCGGCCAAAGTCTCGATCGACTGACCGCCCGTCTACTGATTGCTCTCGGCGAAACGATGGATCGAGAGCGGCCCGATCGGGTTATGGTTCAAGGTGATACCGCAACGGCGATGGTTGGTGCGCTCGCCGCCTATTACAGGCGAATTCCCGTCAGCCATGTCGAGGCTGGCCTGCGCTCCGGCGACATTTATCACCCGTTTCCAGAAGAGGTGAACCGGCGGATCGTTGCGCCGATCGCGGACCAGCATTTCGCGCCAACCCAGACTGCCGCCGATGCCTTGGTGCGCGAGCAGGTACCCGTTTCGCAGGTGCACGTCACCGGCAATACCGTGATCGATGCGCTCATCGCGACCAAAGCCGCAGTGGCGGGGCAACCCGCCCTTGCCGGTGGCCTGGACGCGATTGCAGAGCGTTTCGCCAAGAAGCGGATGCTCCTCGTCACCACTCACCGACGCGAGAATTTCGGCGGCGGCATGGAAAATATCGCCCGGGCGATCGCCCGGATTGCGGCGCGCGATGACATCGCACTGCTGTTCCCAGTGCATCCGAACCCCAATGTCGTTTCGGTCATGGACCGAATGCTGGGCGCTTTGTCCAATGTCGCCCGTGTCGACCCACTCGATTATCCGCATTTTGTGCGCGCGCTCGGCATGGCACATATCGTCCTCACCGATTCGGGCGGCGTTCAAGAAGAGGCACCAGCGCTCGGCAAGCCGGTGCTGGTAATGCGCGACACAACCGAACGCCCGGAGGGCATCGCCGCCGGCACGGCCCGGCTCGTCGGCACCGATAAAGACCGCATCGTTTCCGAAATCTTTACGCTACTTGACGATAACGCCGCCTATCAAGCGATGGCGCGCGCGCACAATCCGTTCGGCGACGGCCACGCATCGGCACGGATTGCGAGGATCGTCGCGAATGGTTTCGCCCCCTGACCTGAAAGTCGCTGTTGTTGGCCTCGGCTATATCGGATTGCCGACAGCGGCGGTGATTGCGCGCACGGGGATCGAAGTGCTCGGCGTCGATGTTTCCCAGAATGTCGTCGATACCGTTAATTCAGGCAAGGTGCATATCGAAGAGGTTGATCTCGACGGCCTTGTCTCGGGCGTCGTCGCGCGGGGCAATCTGCGTGCATCGACCCAGATCCAATCCGCCAATGTGTTCGTCATTGCAGTGCCGACGCCCTTCAAGGAGGATCATCAGCCCAATATCGGCTATGTGCTGCAGGCCGCAACCACCGTTGCCACGGTGCTGAAGGCGGGTGACATCATCATTCTCGAATCGACTTCGCCCGTCGGGACGACCGAGAAGATGCGCGATCTGCTCGAGCGATTGCGGCCGGACCTGAAAATGCCCGGACGTGGCCCTGATCCCGCCGACGTGTCGATCGCCTATTGCCCCGAGCGCGTCCTGCCTGGACGCATCCTTGTCGAACTGATCGACAATGATCGTGTAATCGGCGGCATCACCCCACGGTGCGCGCGCAAGGCACTCGCATTCTACCGGCGATTCGTACGCGGGGCCTGTGTGACGACAACCGCCCGCGCTGCGGAGATGACAAAGCTGACCGAGAACGCATTCCGCGACGTCAACATCGCCTTCGCCAACGAGCTGAGCCTGGTCGCGGATCGGATGGGCGTCGATGTATGGGAGGTGATCCAGCTTGCGAATCGTCATCCCCGCGTCAACATTCTGTCGCCGGGGCCCGGCGTCGGTGGACACTGCATTGCGGTCGATCCGTGGTTCCTAGTGGCCCAGGCGCCCGAGCAGACGCCGTTGATCCGAACGGCGCGCGAAGTGAATGACGGGAAGACCGACCATTGCATCGCGATGGCAACCGCGCTGATCGAGCGCCATCCCGGCGTGCCGGTCGCCTGCATGGGTCTGGCGTTCAAGGCCAATATCGATGACTTTCGAGAGAGCCCCGCCGTCAAGGTGACGCAGGCGCTCGCCAACCGCTTCGGGGAGCGCATCCGCATCGTCGAACCCTATGCCCGCGACTTGCCGCTGGGGCTGGCAAAGGCAGGCGCGCAACTGATCGACCTAGATGACGCGATCGAGAGTTGCCCGGTAATGATCGTTCTGGTCGATCACGAGCTTTTCAAGTCGGTGCCGCTTGATGAGCGCGCCGGCAAGTCAGTCTATGACACGCGCGGAATTTGGCCTGACCAGCCCGGAACCGTTGCGGTAGCGAACGAGCTACGCCTCGCGAGTTAATTCTTGCCAAGCACCACAACGGGTGGTGACGTGAGCTGCAGCGAGACGGCATGGCCAATCCCGACCGCCGCCGCCCGCTGGCGAGCGTTGCAGCGGGCTGTGGCGGTAATTTATCTCATTGGCTGATCAGCGAGCGCGACGAGCGACGGCACAACAGGCAAAGCTGAACCGGCGATCGCGGCCGCCTCCGCCTCGAGGACCCGTGCGCGCTCCTTTCGATCGGGATAGATGCGGCTGCGTAACAGGCCACCATCAAACTGTCGGCCGGGGCCGCGCCAGAAGCGGGCGGCCAGCATCGGATCATAGCCCGCATTGGCGAGAAGGTAGACGCTCAGCTGGTCTGCCTCCTGCTCGGCCTGGGCATGGAGTCTCCCGCTCTTACCAAATTCGGCGAGTAGGCCATAGCTGACTCCCGCTGCTTCCATCCGCTCGCGATGTCTCAGAATAATGTGCGCAAGTTCGTGAGCGACAACCACGGCCAGCCAATCGTCATCAAGCTTGTCGAGAAAGCTTGCCCCGATCTGCACAATCACCCCATCAGCCGCGGCTTCGTCGATGTAGTGGACTTCAAACTGCGCGCGGCACCCCGGATGCGGTACGATTGAAACCTCACGCTCAACGCCCGCATGGCGGATGCGTAGCACCAATGGTTTTGAAGGTGACAACGCCGCCAGCTGGGCGTTTGCAAAATCGCGGCTCCGCGTCGCCGCTGATGGCGACACCTGCTCCATCCGCTCCGGAAGCGGGTGATCCGCAATCGCCAGCAAGCCATCGTCCTTGATGATCCCGACTCGGTGCGCAGGGCCGCCTGGCACTACCGCCTCGATTGCAAGCGGCGATGCAAATCCGAACGCAGACCGCGCTGCCTCGCGAACTGAAGGCTGATATTGCTCCAGCGAATGGATCACCACCCCAATCCACGGCTGCTTTCGACGACATAATGGCGCGTTGGCAATCGCCAGCCGCTCGCCAATTTGAGCGAGGCGAAGATCATCGCGGCGCAGCAGCTCGAACACCGCCCTGTCGGACACCTCGCGGGGCGCGCTTGCCATCAACCCGACAGCCGCGACGAACAGTAAGAGCTTTGACACGCGCTCACTTTATCCGTTGTGAGCGTCTTGGTCATCCTCTATCGCGCCTTGGCCCGAAGCTGCGGGCGCGTACCAGAGCCAATCGAACCATGTTGAAGAGTCTCAGGAAGGCGTTTCGTCCTGCGCCGCTCGCTGCCGTTCCTGACGGCACCCGCATCTACGCAATCGGGGACGTTCACGGACGTCTTGATCTGCTCGATCAACTCATGATCCAGATCGATGACGATCATACCGGTCGAGGAGGCGGTGCAAGACAGCTCGTATTTCTCGGTGACTTGATCGACCGCGGCCCTGATTCGGCTGGTGTCATCGAACGAGCCATGGCGATCAAGCGGCAGGAACCGGAAACCTGCATCCTAATGGGCAACCACGAGGAAGTGATGCTGAAGGTGTTGGATGGAGACGACAAGGCAGTCCGGTTCTTCTGCCGAGTGGGCGGTAGGGAGACAATCCTGAGCTACGGCATCGACATCGACAGGTACAATGCGGCCGATTTTCATGAGCTGGCCGATATGTTGCGCGCGGCTGTTCCCGACGGTCACCGGCTCTTCATGAAGGCTTTCGAAGACATCCTAGTCATTGGGGACTATGCCTTTGTGCACGCAGGTATCCGGCCCCTGGTGCCGCTCGATCAGCAGTGCGGCAGCGATCTGCGGTGGATTCGCGAGCCGTTCCTCGATCACTCAGCTGCTCACGCGAAGATTGTAGTGCACGGCCATACCATCACCGAAGAGGTCGAAATGCGCCAAAATCGAATTGGTATCGATACCGGTGCGTATGCGACCGGTCGCCTCTCGGCCTTGGCCCTAGAGGGCTCAAAACGATGGATTGTCAGCACCTAACACGCCGAATGGAGCGATTTTTTTGTTGTATCGACTCGATTTTGTTAGTGATTTGTCGAGCTCTTGTGTTTATAGGCTCGGGCGCGGTGGTTGAATCCTCACCGTCGCACTCTGCGGATGGACACTCGGGGACACCAAAGTTTCTCTTAAGTTTGTCCTTCTGGTGCAATGGGTTGGTGATATAAAATAGGGAGTTTGGTATGAGCTTCGCGAAGTTCTTGGTTACGGCTGCTGCCGCATCAATGGCGGTTTCCCCCGTCATGGCCGCTTCGGCCAACCCGGCTGAGAGCCTGTCGCTCGCGCCGGCTCTGAAGTCAGTCCGCGCAGCGGCTCCGACGGCGAAGAAATCTAAGATTTCCCAGACCGGCGTGATTGCGATCGTTGTCATCGCCGTTGGCGGTGCGATTGCGGGTATTGTTGCTGGGACGACAGGCAACAGCAATGCGACCAGCCGCTAATCGCGGCTCGAAACTCTACTGAGAAAAGGGGAGGTTGGCGCCTCCCCTTTTTTGCGTCAGCGATTAAACGGCTATATCGAGCCAACGGCCATTGGTATCTTAGCCCCGTAACGCATTTCCGATTTGACAAAAGTCCCGGCTTTCGCCCAGCAGCTATCGCTCACGATGGATCGTCGGGACAATGAAAATGGCTGCTGCCCTTCGGCATGATTCGGATCGTCGCAGAGGGCGGTTTCGGCCCAGCCTTGCTCTAATTCTCCTATGGTCTTTCTTAGCCCTGTTGATTTTTTCGGGCGGTGCATCGCGCGCGGATGTCTTGGGGCAAGCGGTCGTTCGAGCGAGTGCATGGACCGTCGTCACCGTGCTGATCTTGAGACCAGCGTTGCGAAATGTCGCTGATGTCCGTCCGGTGGCGTTACTTCTGATCGCAACAATTGCGATCCCGCTCCTGCAGCTTATCCCTCTTCCCCCTAGCCTGTGGCTCTCGCTTCCCGGTCACGCCGAATTTGCGGTCGGCAACCAGCTTACGGGCAACGTCGGCACCTGGCGTCCGCTTTCGCTGGCGCCAGAGGCTACCATCAATGCGCTGTCTTCATTGATTGTCCCGCTGGCCATGGTGACGTTAATCGCCAATATTGTCCCTGCTGAGCGCCGGCTGCTGCCGACTACCTTGCTTGCCGCCGTTGCCTCAACTGCAGTCGTCGGCTTGATGCAGGCTTCGGGAATTGGGTTTGAGCATCCTCTCATCAACGCCGACGCATCGGAGATAAGCGGCCTTTTCGCAAACAGGAATCACTTTGCCCTTTTTCTCGCCATCGGGTGTTTGGTCACGCCCGTTTGGGCGACGTCCGTTGCACGCCCTCAGTATATGCGGATGTTTGTCGCTGTCGGCTCGGCGCTGCTTTTCATCTTGGTAATCCTCGCGACGGGGTCACGTGCCGGCATTTTGCTTGGGCCTTTGGGCTTGCTGATCGGCATCGTGATCGCTTGGCCCGCACTACGCAATCAGACAATAGATTCAAAGGCTCGGGCGGCAGCCGGCATGGCTGTCATCGTCTTCGTGGGCGCCTTCGCTATTATAATAGCAAGTATCGTATTGGGCCGCGCAGAATCCATAAAGCGAATATATGACGGCCCTCTGACCCAGGATTTGCGTTTCTCTGCACTTCCTGTGCTGATAAAAGAGATCGCTCGTTATTTCCCTACCGGATCGGGCCTGGGGGCGTTCGATCCTGTATACCGCATTCATGAGCCTTTCGAACAGCTAAGCCTTGTCTATCTTAATCATGCTCACAACGACTTTCTCGAGATAGCACTAGACGCAGGTGGAGCCGGAGCGCTTCTAGTTTTCTGCGCCCTGATCTGGTGGGGCAAAAAGAGCTTCAGCGTGTGGTTTGGTAACGCTCGACATTCTATTAGTCGAATGGGTTCTTCTGTTATATTATTGGTCATGATTGCTAGCTTATTTGATTATCCTGCACGAACACCCCTTATTATGGCCACGTTAGTTCTTGCGGCCTGTTGGTTAAATCGAAATCAGCAGATCGAGGCTGGTGCGCCTTTACCCACACGCGACCTTCGCCTATAGCGACAAACCATAGGGGAATTACAGCCGGTTGGGGTCTATGTTTCGGAAACTATGTATTTTTTTGCTTCCGGCTGCGCTTGCCGCATGCGGCGGGCGTGTTTCTTTGCAGTCGACGCCGGCGCTGACCGTGGTTCAAACGAGCAGCCTGCCCGCTCCGAACCGAGAAGACCTGACAGCGGCGGATCGACCGTCCCTGATTGGTCCCTTGGACACGATTGCCGTCGACGTCTTCAATGTTCCTGAACTCAGCCGCGAAGTTCAGGTCGATGCGAGCGGTCGCATCTCAATGCCACTGATCGGGACATTGGATGCCCGCGGCAAGACTGCCGACGAACTCGCGCGAGCGATAGAAGACGCCCTGAGGGGGCGCTATGTCCGCAATCCTCAGGTTACCATCAATATCAAGAGCTCGGTAAGCCAGGTCGTTACGATCGACGGGTCGGTCACCGAGCCGGGCCTGTATCCAGTTACCAACCAGATGACGCTCCTTCGGGCGGTTGCCTCAGCAAAAGGATTGACTGAGTTCGCGCGCGTGGACGACGTCGTAATTCTGAGAACGGTCAATGGCCGTAGAATGGCCGGCCTATATAATATCGCTGCCATTCGGCGCGGACTTTATGACGATCCAGCGATCTACGCCAATGATGTAGTTTTGGTTGGCGACTCTCCACAACGGCGTCTGTTCAGAGATTTTATCTCGTTGTCGCCTCTACTAGCTTCGCCGCTAATTGCGATTTTCAATCGTATCTGAATCGGACCATCTTATGAACATCGTGACATTTGACGACGGCGGTTCGGTCGCCCCCCCGGGTCGGGTCGGGGTTGGCCCGCGCGCGAACGGGCCCGAGCCGACGCCGATCATACGCCAGTATCTGCGCGTGGTCATGCGGCGGCGTTTCGTCATTCTTGGCGCGATTACCATATGTTTGATGCTTGGTGTGGTCATCACGCTGCTGACCACGCCCAAGTACACGTCGACTTCCACGATCGAAATTTCCCGTGAATCGGACAAGATCACCAATTTCCAGGGGGTTGAGCGAGAGACGAGCATCGCCGACCAGGAATTTTATCAAACTCAATATGGCTTGTTAGCCTCCAAATCACTTTCCGAGCGGGTGGCCGAAAAGCTGAAACTTGCCGACGATCCTGAGTTTTTTCGGATGTTTAATGTTTCGGATAATAAGCCGGAATTGGTGCTAACCAACGGGCGTTATTCAACCTCCGGACACGCTGCGCGCCTTCGCCGCGCGGGTGAAATCCTCCGCCAGAATTTAGGTATTAACCCGACGCGTTTGTCGCGCTTGGTGGCTATTTCTTTCTCAAGCCCAGTTCCCGCCTTTTCGGCAAAAGTGGTTGACGTGTGGGCTGAGAGTTTCATTCAGACAAATTTGGAGCGCAAGATCCAAGCGACGGCTTACGGACGCGATCTCCTAGAGCGACAACTCGCTCAGTTCAAGGAACGGCTTGATGACTCTCAACGGCAACTCGTGGCCTATGCGTCAGAACAGCAAATCATCAATCTGCCGTCAAAGGCTGGCGATAGCGGCCGTGTATCCACAGAGCGCCCAATCGTCGCCGACGAGCTTGCTGCGCTGAACGAAGATTTGAGCAAGGCGATTTCCGACCGTATCCAGGCAGAGGCCCGCTACCGCGAGGTTGGGCAATTGGGTACGTCCAGCGAAGCGCTGGGCAATCTTGCGATCAACAATTTGCGCGGGCGACGAGCCGAGTTGCAGGCCGAATATAAGCGGTTGATGACGCAGTTCGAACCCGGATATCCCGCTGCAAAGGCGATTGCTGCACAAATCGATCAACTTGACCGGTCAATTGAAGTGGAGGAAAGGCGAACGGTGAGCTCGATCGCCGCTGACTATCGAAGTGCGGTTAAGCGCGAAGATGCGCTGCGTGCGCAGGTAGATGCCTTGAAATCCAGCTATCTGGACCTGCGCCGCCGGAGTATCCAGTATAATATCTACCAACAAGAGGTTGATACAAACCGCGCACTTTATGACGGCCTATTACAGCGCTTTAAGGAAATCGGCGTTGCCGGCGGCGTGGGCGTCAATAACATTGCTGTGGTTGATCCAGCTGATATTCCCCAACGCCCGTCTAGCCCACGTGTAGTGCTTAATCTCCTCGCTGCGTTGGCTGTCGGCCTCGGTTCGGGTATCGCACTTGCATTCGTCCTGGAACATATCGATGAGGCAATCGATACCCCTGAGGAACTGACGCAGCTTCTCGGGATCCCTCTGTTGGGCTCAGTGCCGAAAGTCACCGACAGGTCGCCGGTCGATGCGCTAGCCGATCGGAAGTCTGATTTGGTTGATGCCTATTTGGCGGTCCAGACAAACCTTGGGTTCACCACCGCCCACGGCGTCCCCCGGGCAATGTCCGTTACATCGACAAAGCCTGAAGAAGGGAAGTCGACGACAGCCCTGGCTCTGGCCAGTACTCTTGCCCGTTTGAACCGGAAGGTCGTCTTGATTGACGGCGACATGCGCAGTCCCTCGATCCATTTCGTCCTTGGGCGGCCTGAGGGTCGTGGCCTTAGTAATTTCCTTTCGGGCGAGGATGATATCGAAGCGATGATTTTCCCGGTTGCCGAACTCGGGCTGACCGCAATGCCCGCCGGCCCCATCCCGCCAAACGCGGCGGAGCTTTTGTCGGGCAACCGCCTGCCTGTGCTTGTCGAGCGACTTCTAGAAACTTTCGATCATGTGGTGATCGATTCACCGCCCGTCTTGGGCTTGGCTGACGCTCCGCTGATTGCCGCTCAGGTCGAAGGCGTGGTGTACATTGTGGAATCGTCGAGCACGCGGTCGGGGATCATTCGCGCTGCGCTCGCGCGTTTAGAGTCGGCAAATGCCCGAATTTTCGGTGGCATCCTGACCAAGTTTGACGCACGTAAATCATCTTATGGATACGGCTACGGCTACGGGTATGGATACGGCTATGGCCGGGACCGACAATCTGAGGCGAGCGCCTAACATGCAAGGGCGGCTTTTGTGACTTCGCCGCCCAATGCGCGACTGCCGTTGATATGGCGGCTTAGCCTGGCGGCAATGGCCGCCTGCCTGGGCACCATTAGCGTCTGCCAAAGCACAGCAAATTTCGCCGTTGCCGTTAACGCCCGCCTCGCCCACGAGCTGGCACCAAATAATGGATACATTTCGGCCGCTTTAAGCTTCAAGCAGTTGGAGGCAGATGAGGGGGCCGCCAACCGCATTGCCGCCGCGTCGCTTGCGCGACTGGCTGCCGGGCAATCACCAACAGCAACCAATGCTTTTGCCACCCTTGGGCTTGCAGCGCAGCTCGACGGAAGGGTTCAGAAGGCACGGCGGTTAATGGCCTATGCTCAAAGACTCTCCCGTCGCGACCTCGCCGTGCAGCTTTTCGCGATTTCAGATGCGGTTGAGCGTGGCCAGGTTACCGAAGCGCTGCATCATTACGACATTGCGATGCGAACGATACCGGGGGCGCAGGATATCTTGTCGCCGGTATTGGCCGGTGCCGTTAACGAGCCCAGCGTGCGCTCCGCTTTGGTCGAGGTTCTGGCCGCCAGACCCACATGGGCGCCCGGCTTTTTGGACTTCGCCGCCCGCGCTGGAAGCAAGCCGATAGCGGCGGCTGCACTCCTCACTGAGTTGCGCAGAAACGGAGGCCAGCGCACATCGCCAAGCACAGAAGCAGCTGTTATCGATCGGCTGATGGCGTCCGGATCATATGGTCAAGCGCTGGAGCTCTATCAAGTAACCCATCCGGGGACCGAGTTGGGGGGATCGCGTGACCCGCGCTTTTTGAAACTCGGCGGCGAAACCCCATCGGTGCTCGATTGGGTGGCAACTTCGGAGCCCGACATCATCGTAGGATCAATCGAAGGCGGCGGCGTCGAATTTGGGCTCGGGCCAGGCGGGGGGGGATTACTGCTAGCGCAAGACCAAGTGCTTGCGCCTGGTACTTACCTTCTCGAGGGCCAAGGTCAAAGCGGAGCTCAATCGTCCGGGACATCCTTGTTTTGGGCGCTATCCTGCATAAAGGGCGTTGAACTGGGTAGAGTAGCTGTTGCAAACGCAGCCGGAGGCTTCGTCTATTTTAGGGGCCTGTTCAACATTCCATCTGCCTGCCCCGCTCAAAAATTGACGCTTGTGGGGCGCCCATCTGACCGCCCGGGCAACACGACCCACAAAATCGACTGGGTCGTTTTGAAGCCAGTGCAGCGAAACCGTTCCCCAAAGGAATAACCGATGAAGTCGATCAAACAGATCTCGGGAGCAATATTGCTGCTGGCGACTGCATGGCCTCATGCAATACTGGCGCAAGCGGTGTCTACTGACGCACGAATTAAAGTGTCCATTGTCAACGGGAGGCCTGAAATAACTGCCGCGAAACCCCTCGACCGGATCAATACGCGGCTATCCACACGCATC
>PKED01000207.1 GCA_002863155.1 Sphingomonadaceae bacterium
CGAGCGGCGACAGTGTCAACCAGCCGAGCAAGGTGACGCTCGGCGTCAGCGCAGCCAGCGGTACCAACGCCAGCAGATACCACGGAAACGCGACCGGGCTGAGCAGCAACGGCGTCGCCATCGCCACTTGGGTCGCCAGCACTGGCCGCGTGCGCGCGAGCAGCAGCGCGGTGCCCAGCAGGACGATGGCCAAGATCGCGAGGGTCGTGATCAGCCCGGATGTCGGCAGCATCGCCTCCAGCAAGGTGAACAACGGCGAGCCATTGCGCCATTTTTCGAAGAACACGGGCAAGCTGCCGATCGGGTGCCAGCCAATTGCCAGCGCCGCGCCATAAATCGCGGCCACGGTGCCGGTCGCCGCAGCGCCCATCCGCAGCAACGCACGCCAGCCCATCGCCAGCCCGAGCCCGATCAGCGCGGCGGCAGGCAGCAGCTTGATGCACGCGCCAACGCCAAGCAGCGCGCCGACGAGACCGGGCCGCCGGGCGTCGAAAGCGAGGAGCGCCGCGACCATCACCAGCGCGATCAGGCTGTCGACATGCGCGCCGACCCCGGTTTCCAGCACGAGCAGCGGCGAGAGCGCAACCAACGCCAGATGCCGCTCGAGCCCATGCCGCCGCAGCAGCCGGTGCGCCAGCGGGACGACCGCAATGCCGGCAATGCTGGCGACCAGCTTCCACACCCAGATGCCCCAGACCGGCCCGGCCAGCGCCGATCCCGCAAAAATCGCCAGCGCGACCGGGGGATAGAGCGTGGGGTAGGCGGCATGTTCAGGGGGCGTTGCCCAGATAGCGCGCAAGCCGGCTACCATGGGATCGGCCGGCGGCACCGAATAGGGATCAAAGCCCGCCAGCGCGACCGCGCCATCCCAAAGATAGCGTTCGGCGTCGTTGCTGCTCAGCATCGGCGCGGCGATCAGGATCAACCGCGCGACGACGCCCGACACCGCGATCAACCGCGCCTGCGCCGCGTCCCCGGCTGCCCAGGCCGCGAGCATTGCCACGGTGAGAGCGGCGTGGACGACGATATAGGCAGTGCCGGTCCGGGCGGGTGCGATCGTGTCGATGCCATATACCGCAAGGCAAGCAACCAGAAAGCAACCGCAGGCGACGCGCGTGATCCACGGCGCAGCCACCGATGGTGCCGACGCCGATTCGGGGCGCCCCAGCAGCGCAGCGGCACCGATCACGCGAGCGCCATCCGACGCGGCTGCCGCGCCTGAACCGTGCTGGCACCGATTCCCAGAAAACTGACCGCGAACAGAACCGCAAATGGGATACTGAGCCAATATTGCTGCTGAATCAGCCAGACGCTGCCGATCACATAGACGAGGCCAAGCCCGATTTCGGTCCATTCCCCCATCCGTGACCGCGCGGTGCGATAGGCAGCATTCGCCCGGACCGCCACCGCCCTGCCGACGCCGCCATGCTTGGGCGTCCGAACAAAGCCGCTGCGCATGCCTAGCAATGCCTCGATGACGGCGCGGCCATTGTTCAGTGCCAGCCCAATCAGCATCGGGATCAAAAAGGCGATTTCGCGCAGCCTGCCTCGCGTGTCGATGTCCAATGCGCGCTGACCGAACAAGAAAAAGCTGAGATGGCTGAGGCTGGCGAGCGCGAACAACGGCGCATCAACCCAAAGGAGGGCGTCGAGGTGATACGCTTCCCGAAAGGCGACGCCGGGGCCGAACAGGACCAGACATTCCAGCAGGATGAAGAGGTACGACAGGTTGCTCGTCAGGTGGACGGTCGCCTCGACTTTCACGCGCAGCGGCAAGTGCGCGCGCCAGATCGCCGGAATGATGCGCAACATCACCTCGATCGAGCCCTTGGTCCAGCGATGCTGCTGAGTCTTGAAAGCGTTCATGTCGGCGGGCAATTCGCTGCGGCAGACCACCTCGCCGCGATAGACGAAGCGCCATCCGGCCAGCTGCGCACGATAGCTGAGATCGAGATCCTCGGTCAGCGTGTCGGCACGCCACCCACCGGCGTCGCAGATCGCCTGTTTGCGCCAGATGCCGGCGGTGCCGTTGAAATTGAAGAACAGACCGCACGCTGCGCGTCGGCTTTGTTCGATGGCGAAATGGGCGTCGAGCAGCACCGCCTGCGCGCGGGTAATCAGATTGCTGTCGCGGTTGAGATAGCCCCAGCGCGCTTGCACCATCGCGACGTCGGGATCGGCAAGCGGATCGATCAGCGCGCGCAGGAAATCGGGGGCGGGCATAAAGTCTGCATCGAGAATCAGGAGGAACTCGCCGCTCGCGCGTTCCAGCCCGTACGCGAGCGCGCCTGCCTTGAAGCCACTGCGATCAGGCCTGATCATGTGCTCGATGCGAATCCCCATCGCACGATGATAGTCTGCCCTTGCGGCGGCAATTGCGGTGGTTTCGTCGGTCGAATCGTCGAGAATTTGGATTTCGAGCCGGTCGCGCGGATAATCGAGCGCTGCTGCGGCATCGATCAGCCGAGCGATGACGTGACGCTCGTTGAACACGGGCAGTTGGACGGTGACCAGCGGCAAAGTGTCAAAACGCCGTTCGGTTCGGGCCTGTGCTGGCGACCGCCACTGCAGATAAGTAAGATAAATCCTGTGCGCGCCAAGCGTGCCAAGCATTATCATGATCAGATAATGCCCGGATAAGAAAATGATGGCGGCAGCGTCGTCCACGGTCATAACTGCAAGACAAGGGCCAACTGGAAATTCGTTCCGGTCAGCGTGTTGTCGCCATAGACATTGGGCGTGACCGTAAACTCGACCGCGACCTTGTTGCTGAGCTTTCGGCCTGCGGTCAGTTCGAGCTTGGCCAGGTCGAACGCCAGCGGCAGCGTCGGATTGCCGTTGAGCGCCACCTGCGGGGTGTCGTTACGGATGCTCAGCAGCCCGTCGAGCTTGGTGCGGACATAGGTCGATTTGTCGAGGTCGACGCCATATTCGAGCAGGTAGCGAAACTCATCGGCTGGCGCGCCGAGGCGAAAGCGATAGCCTGCTTCGACAACGACATAGCCGGCCTTGCCGAGCGAGCGCCCCAGCTGGACTCGTCCTTCAAAATCCTCCTGACCGTTGCCGAGTGGGAGCGGATTGTTCGCGTTATAGGCATAGGGCAGTTTGACGAGGCCCTGGACGGCGACCACGACCGGGCCCTTTGACAAATTGTAGCGCAGGCCAAGGTCGATATCGCCGACCCCCGATGTCCTGCGCGCCGCTACGACACCCGCCGCGTTTCGGTCGGTGCGCGTGATTTCCTTGATCGGCACCGACAGAATGAACGAAAGGTCATCGGTGATGCCGGTTTCATTGTAGAAAGTGAAGTTTAGATCTTCGAATCTTTCGAACCCGTCTTGCTGGGTGCCAAATAGCGATTCGCCAATGAAATAATTCACTGCGGGTTTGTTATACGTCTTGCCCTGCTTGAGCGTCCACGGGCCGGCATTCGCGACCGTCGGCGCGAGCAGGCCAGCGAAGATCACATATCTTGCGGCGCGCAGCGTAAGCTGAGCAGGAACAATTGGTGAACTGGGCATTTTTTATAAACTCCCCAACTTTGGCTAAAATTGCGCTCTGGCGCGCGATATCAATTCGGTCTTCGTTCGATTCAAATTTGCCGAAGGTTACAACACCTCAACTTTCCGACCATCGATTCGATGATTAGATTGGACTTGAGCGCGCAAAATTTGCTGTCGAAGCAACTCCTAAACATGCCCGATGTCGGTCCGGTGCTTGAAACAACTTTTTTCGTCCGATTTTGAAGGTTCGGGGATACCGATAGAGCTCTCGGACTCGTGGTTGCGTCCCGCGATTACTGTCGACCGGTGGCCGGGGCGCCGGGCTGCGCTGTATTTCCTCGCCGGGCGCCATCGATGGTGACGAGCAAATCCGGCGTGGCCAAAACCCGCATGCGCCGCCGGACGGACATTGCTTGTCGCGTCGCCGCCGACCGATTACCGTCGACCGGGTGACGCACTTTGCCCATTGCATGAGCGCCGTTGATCGGCCGTGATCGTGCCCGAGCAGCTTTATCTGGCGGTCCGGCTGATCAGCTTCGGGGCGGTTTTGGCGCTGATGATGGCGCTCGAATACGCTGTCCCGCGCCGGTCGCGTTTGCTGGCGCGCTGGCATCGCTGGCCCGGCAATGTCGCGCTGGTGGTCATCGATAGCGTCGCCGCACGGCTCATCATCCCGCTCGCGGTGATCGGCGTGGCGGCGTCAGCCCAGGCGCAGGGCTGGGGACTCCTCAACCAGGTCGCGCTGCCGGACTGGGTCGAAATCGTGATCGCCGTGATGCTGCTCGATCTGGCGATCTACGGCCAGCATGTCGCCTTTCACGCACTGCCATCGCTGTGGCGGCTCCACCGGATGCACCATAGCGACCCTGACCTCGACGTAACGACCGCACTGCGATTTCACCCGGTAGAGATCCTGCTGTCGTTGCTCCTCAAGCTCCTCGTCGTCGCGGCGCTCGGGGCGTCGCCGCTTGCCGTGCTGATCTTCGAAGTGCTGCTCAATGCGACTGCCATGTTCAACCATAGCAACATCGCCCTGCCCCGCACGATCGATGCGCTGCTGCGGCGTGTGCTCGTCACTCCCGACATGCACCGTGTCCATCATTCGATTGATGCCCGCGAAACCAACAGCAATTTCGGGTTCAACCTGCCGTGGTGGGACTGGCTGTTCGGTACCTATCGCGCGCAGCCGGTGGCGGGGCATCAAGGCATGACGACAGGGCTTGCCGATTTTCGTGGCGACCGTGATCAGCGGATCGACCAATTGCTGTTACAACCGTTAAGACGTGACAGCGGCAAAGGGGCAAACCATGGTTGAACCACTATCACCGAACAGGCCCACCCAACGTGCGGGCGGCTTGGCGCGGTTGGCGCTGATCCTGAGCGGGGGCGGGTTGCTGGCGGCTATCGTCGGCGCCGCCGGGACCGGATCGGGCAGTTTCGGCTTCAAGATCGGGCTGTTGCTGCTCGTGCTCGGCTTTCTGACCAGTAGCGTTGGCGGATTGGTCGCGGTCATTGCCTTTGTGCGCGGGCGGAGCAGCGGCGCGGCGAATCGCCGAACCACGCTGATCGCGCTGGCGATTGCACTGGTTTTCGGCGGCTATTTCATCGCGCAGCTTTCAACCGCGCTCCGGGTACCGCCGATCCACGATATCACTACCAACCTTGTCGACGTGCCGCGGTTCACCACGTTGACCGAGCGCGCCGACAATTTCGCCGCCATTCCCGGCGAAGGAGACCCGGCGTTCGCCGGAATGGACCCGCGCGCACGCTGGGCGGCGATCCACCGCACTGGCTATGGCGACCTTCAGACGCTTCACCTGCCGCTCGATACGGCGCAGGCAATGCGCCGGGCGACACGGCTGGTGCAGGCGCGCGGCTGGGCGATCGCCAAGGTCGATGCGGCCAGCGGCACAATCGAAGCGACCGACACCTCGCTCTTCTTTCGGTTCAAGGATGACGTGATCGTGCGCATCCGCCCCGATCTGTCGCCAGCGGGCGGCGCAAGTCTCGACATGCGTTCGGTGAGCCGCGTTGGCGAAAGCGACATCGGCGTCAACGCGAAACGCATCCGCGCCTTTCTTGCCGACATGAAAAAGGGGTGAACGCGCCGCCGCGCGTAACCTTTGGCCAAGCGGCTGCGTAAGACCAGGCAACATCTGCAATGCTGTCTGGAGATTGTCTCATGAACACTCGTTTGATGATGCGTCGTTACCTTGCCGTTGTTGGCGGCGCTTCGGTACTCGCGCTCGGCGTACTGACGTCTGCAGGCCTGGCGCAGGTCACCGCCAATTCGTCAGCGTTTGAGCGCTTTGAAGCGTCGCGTCCCGACAGCAACCAGGTGATCGAGTACCGGGTGATTGATTCGGTGCTCGCATCGCTGGTGATTGGCAATGGCAACACGTCGGAGGTGCGTTATGATGCGATCAAGGGTGATGGCGAGCGGGTGCTGACCGAACTCGCCTCCGGGTTTGCGACGATCGACCCGACCGAGCTAAACGCGGACGAACAGCTCGCTTATTGGCTCAATCTGCGCGCGCTGCTCGTGCTGCGATCGGCAGCGCAAGCCTTTCCCAGCGCCAAGGCCGAAAAACTGCTCGAGCCTGGCAGCGCCTTCTACACGACCAAGGCGATCAAAATCAGCGGCGCCGATTTGTCGATCGGCGATATCGACACGATTATCCTGAAGCGTTCGGCTGCCAACCCCAATGTCATTTATGGCCTGGCGCTGCCCGTGCGCGAAGCGCCGGCATTCCCGACCAAGGCCTATCGCGGTGCCACCGTCAATGCGGCGCTGGACGCAGCGGCGCGTGCCTTCATCAACCGATCGGGTTCGGTCAAGGCCGATGCCGATGCGGCGAAGGTGCCGCAATTCTTGATCGGCCACCGCGATCGGCTAGGGGGTGACGACCCCGCCGTGCTCGCGCATATTCGCGGCCTGGCGGCGCCGAAACTGGGGCAGAAGCTGATGATGACCACGCGACTGTCCGCCGATCCACGGTTGAGCCTCAACGCATTTGCCGAGCGTAGCTTTGCTGATCGCGCCGCTTTCGGTGGTGTCAGCGGCGGTAGTGGCGGCGGCGCTGGCGCCGGCTCCTGATCGGGTGTGACGGGCAGCAGCGCTAGATTTGCCCCGGGCGTTTTAATCGGCGGTGCGCTGCTCCCGATTGCGACCACGTTGTTTCTGGCAGGAATCGCGCCGCGGTTCGTGTGGGACATCAGGCTGGGTGATCGCCCGATCCTGGCGTTTTCGATCGGCATGGCAATCGCGTCGATTGCCTTTTTGGGGTGGGCGCTGCGTTTGGCGAACGCGCACACCCAAGGCGCGCGCGCTGGCCGGGCGCTCGCTCTGATCTTTGCGGTCGGGCTGATCGCCCGGATCGTGCTGATTCCGAGCACGCCGATCCTTGAGGATGATTTTTACCGCTATCAATGGGACGGCGCCGTCACGGCGGCGGGCCAGAATCCGTTCAGCCATCCGCCCGCCCGCTTTGTCTCGGCACCTGGCGTCGATCGCCTGCTGGCAAGCGTGGGCCTGGCGCCAACGCCACCGCCCAAGGGCTATGAAGCCCTCGCGCGTGCGGGCCGCGAGACGTTGCTGCGCGTCAACAACCCGCATATCGCGACAATCTACCCACCGCTCGCGCAACTCGGCTTTGCCGCCGGTCACCTGCTGACGCCGTGGCAGCTTACGGGCTGGAAAATCGTCATCCTCGCCGCAGAAATGCTGACCTTCGGG
Source organism: Sphingomonadaceae bacterium (assembly GCA_002863155.1). GTDB lineage: Bacteria > Pseudomonadota > Alphaproteobacteria > Sphingomonadales > Sphingomonadaceae > Sphingomonas. The sequence continues at coordinate 7,240 of PKED01000207.1, forward strand.
ATGTTGCTTGGTGCCTTGCGGGCTGGACATCTGCCGCTGGCATGGTCGGCCTTCTATTGGTGGCACCCGCTCGCGCTCAAGGAATTCGCGAATAGCGCGCACATGGACGCGCTGCTGCTGCCGTTTCTTGCCGGTGCCCTGTGGATGCTGATTGCCGGGCGCACCCGGTTGATGGCCTTGTTCATGGCGGGCGCAGGGGCGGTGAAATTCTGGCCGTTGCTGATCGTTCCAACCTTGTTGCGGCGCAGCCGCGCCGCCATCGTGATCGGGATCATCGTTGGGCTGCTGGCACTGCTGATGGTGCTGCCGCAGCTGCTATCGGCGTCGGCCGATTCCGGACTCAACCGCTACGCCGCCGACTGGCAGCGCAACGCATTGGTCTTTCCCGGGCTGGTCGCGGCTTTCGGCCTGGTGACAAACGATCCGGCAGCGCTGGCACGCTTGCTGGTGGCGGCGATCGTGATCGGCTGGGTCGCCTGGGCTTGGCGGCGCGACCACGCCGAGCCGCTCGACCGCGTCCGGGCGGCCAGCACTGCGATCCTGCTGCTGATCCTGCTCGGACCGACCGGCTATCCCTGGTACGCGCTGTGGTTGATGCCGTTCGCGGTGGTGCAGCCGCGGCTGCCGGTGCTGGTACTGCTGGCCAGCGCACCCGCCTATTATCTCGATTTCTGGTTTCAGGTGCGTGCCAATCCCGCCGACTGGACATGGATCGCACCGTTGCTCTCGGCCGGGTCGGCCTGGCTCGCGCTCGCCGCCGAAGCGGGCTGGAGACGACCCGCATGACCGCGCCGGTGATCGCCGTCGTCATCCCCGCGCGCAACGAAGCGCAGGCACTACCGCATGTGCTGGGCGCAATCCCCGATCGCATCGACCATGTCATTGTCGCCGATAATGGCTCGACCGACGGCAGCGCGGCGGTCGCGCGGGCGCATGGCGCGCGGACAGTGGATGTGCCGCAAGCCGGCTATGGTCGCGCTTGTCTGGCCGCAATTGCCGAGGCCGAGCGGCTCGGCGCCGACATCATCGTCTTTCTGGACGGCGACCATAGCGATTATCCCGAGCAGATGCCGCGCCTGGTCGATCCGATCATCGCAGGCGCCGCGGATATGGTGATCGGATCGCGCACCCGGGGCACCCGCACCGCGCGCGCGCTCACGCCGCAGCAGATCTTCGGCAATGCGCTTGCTTGCTGGCTGATCGCGACCATCTGGGGCTTTCGCTACACCGACCTCGGCCCCTTCCGCGCCATCCGGGCCGAGGCATTGCGCGCGCTGGCGCTGCGCGAGCAGACCTATGGCTGGACGGTCGAAATGCAGATTTGCGCAGTCCAGCACGGCTTTCGGATCATCGAGGTGCCGGTCGATTATCGCGCGCGGATCGGCACATCGAAAGTGTCGGGAACGGTGCGCGGGGTGGTGCTGGCAGGCTATCACATCCTGGCCATGATCACCCGCGCGGCGCTCAGCCGGCCGCGCAGCTTGCCCCGCCCAGCCCGCAGAACCGCGCGCGGTGCGGATGATTGAGCGCGAGCGCAGGCGATCCAGTGCTGCAAGGAGCGGGCAGGGCAATCATCGTGCCGTGAGCTGCGGCCAGCGCGCCAGATCTTCTGGCCGGTCGAGATCGGCGAGTTCGGGTAGCAGCACCGGCGCGATTGCTTGCTCGCCCAGCCGCGCCAATGTTTCGGTGAGGACTCGGTCGGTGCCCCAGGGCATTTCATCAAACAGGAAATCGGCGCGGTGTGGCAGGCCGATCAGATAATAGCCGCCATCCTCGGCCGGGCCGAGCGCGATCCGCCCGGCCGCGACCGCCGCAGCTGCTGCATGCAAATGGTCGCCGTGGAGATCGGGAATATCCGCTCCGATGATGATGGCGGGCGGGATCACCCGTCCCATCCGGTCGCCGAGATCGCCGTCGCCTTGATCGACGAGCGGCGTATCGCTGCCCAGCCACTGCGCGAACTGCGTGAGGCTCGCGCCGGTCATCTGCACTTCAAACGGCAGCCCGCTGGCGCGCATCAAGGCCAGGGTTCGCTCGACGAGCCGGGCGTGTAGCGCCGCGGCCGCATCGGGGTCGAGCACCGGCAGCAGCCGCGTCTTGGCGCGACCGGGAGTCGGGAAACGCGCGAACAGCACAACTCGAACCGGGGGCATCGTTATTGCCCGCCCGTCAGCACATGACGCGCGGCAAGGCTGCGCTGCACCACCGTCAACACGCAGAGCACCGTGAACATCGCGGCAAGCAATCGAAAGCCGCCAGGCCACAGGCACATGGCCAGGAAGAAAGCGATCGTCTCGCCGCCTTCGGCAAGGCCGCTATCGTAGAAGAAGCTTTTTTCGCCGTGCGCCGTCGTCTCCAGCCCGCGCTGCGCGGCGAGGACCGCGAAGGCCAGGAAGCTGATGCCCGTCACGGTGAAGCAGGCGACCAGCACCAGCGCGAAGGGCAGGTTGGCCGGATCGACAAAGCCAAATCCCACCGGCACCGCGACGTAGAAGGTGAAGTCGCAGACGATGTCGAGATAACCGCCGAAATCGCTCTTGCCGCGCGCGCGCGCAACCGCACCGTCGAGCCCGTCGAGCAACCGGCTGAGGATCACCAGCGCCAGCGCCAGCCAGAAATGCCGCTCGGCAATCGCGACGGCGCCGCTAAGCCCGATCGCCAATCCCGCCAGCGTTACCTGATTGGCGGAAATCCCCGCCCGCGCCAGCCCGCGCCCCATTGCATTGAGCGGCGGATCGATCAGCGGGCGAAGGCGCGCGTCGAACATTGCTTCAGCTAAAGGTCACAAGGCCGATGACGGCCCCGGTCATGGCTGACGCGAAATTGCCCGCGATCCACGATTTGAACCCCAGCGCCGATGCCTCGGCGCGGCGCTCCGGGCACAAGGTGCCGATCGTCGAGACCAGCAGACCGATGCTCGCCAGATTGGCGACGCCGCAGAGCGCATAGGTGATGATCAGCTTGCTGCGCGGGTCGAACGTGTCGACGGGCAATGCCGCCAGATCGAGATAGGCGACATATTCGTTGAGGATCGTCTTGGTGCCCATCAGCCCGCCGGCCGCACCCGCCTGATCCCACGGGATGCCCAGCGTCCACATCAGTGGCGCGAACAGCCAGCCGAGCGCCCGCCGCAGCGTCACCGGCGCGCCGTCGACCAGCGGGATGACACTCAACATCTGATCGACCAGCGACACCAACGCAAAGACGACGATGATCACCGCGATCACGGCGAGAAAAAGCTGCAACCCGTCCATCGTGCCGCGCAGGATCGCATCGATGCTGCTGTCATAGCGCAGCACTGGCGCGTCCTTGTCCTCGGCCGTCTTGCCCGTCCCCGGCACCATCAACCGCGCGATCAACAATGCAGCCGGCAGCGAAATCAGCGAGGCGGCGATCATGTGGCTGACCGCATTGGACACCGCTTTTGCCAGCGTCTGGGCATAAAGGATCAGGATCGCGCCCGAAATCGTCGCCATCGTCAGCGACATCACCGCAAACAGCTCCGATCGGCTCATCCGGGCAAAATAGCCGCGCAGCACGAGGGGCGATTCGACGACACCGAGGAACACCGTCGCCCCTGCCCCCAGCCCGACGACACCGCTGACGCCCAGCGTGCGCTGCAACGCCCATGACAAGCCGCGCACGATGACGCTCAGCACCCGCCAGTGCCACAGCAGTGCTGACAGCGCCGAAAACACGATGACCAGCGGCAGGATCTGGAAGGCAATGACAACGGGTGGTGCGGCGCCATCGGCC
>PKED01000176.1 GCA_002863155.1 Sphingomonadaceae bacterium
CCAGCGTCCCGACCTGTTCGCAGCGGCACTGCCGGCGGTGGGCGTGATGGACATGCTGCGCTTCGATCGCTTCACCGCGGGGCGCTATTGGGTCGACGATTATGGCTATCCATCTAAGGAAGCCGATTTTCGGACGCTTTATGCCTATTCGCCCTATCACAATGTCCGGACCGGGGTGGCCTATCCGGCGATCCTCGCGACCACGGCGGACACCGACGATCGCGTCGTGCCGGGCCATACCTTCAAATACACAGCCGCGATCCAGGCCGCCGATATCGGGCCCAAGCCTCATCTCGTGCGTATCGAAACGCGCGCGGGCCATGGTAGCGGCAAGCCAACCGACAAGGTGATCGAGGAAGCGGCCGATCTCTGGGCGTTCGCCGCCTATTGGACCGGGCTGAACGTGGCGCCCGCGGCGGTGGCGGAGCGCAAGAAGAGCTGATCGGACGGATCGGTGATGCAGGTTGATCCGCCGAGTTCGCGGGCGCTGTGGCTGGGCGGCGCGGTGCTGCTCTGGCTGTGCTACGTCCTGGTGTTCGCGGCTACCGGGGTCGCCCTCATGGAGGCAGCGCGCGCGGCGCTGTGCAACGTCCTGCCGCTGGCGTTGCTGGCGGCGGCGACCCACGCGTTGCTGCGCGCGCACATTCTCGAGCGGCCGATCGTCGTGCAGACCCTCTCACATGCCGGACTGGCCCCGGCGTTCGCGCTGACCTGGTATTCGCTCGTCATCGTCCTGCTCGGTTTTTCGCGCGGCGTGACGACCGGCATCTTCGACGTCGAGAATTTCAGCGGCCCGGCCTTTACCTGGCAGGTTTTCCAGGGCCTGATCCTTTATGCGCTTGTTGCGGCCGTCTGTTATGCGATCCGTGGCGGGCGTCGTGCGGCGGCGGTAACCATCGTCGATCGCCAGCCGCCGCTCGACCGCTATCTGATCAAGGACGGGGACGAGATGCGTCCGATCTCGACCGCCGAGATCGTCTTTATCGGTGGCGCGCAGGATTATGCAGAGGTCCGCACGCTTGCCGGCAAGCATCTTGTCCGGATGAGCCTTGGCGAGCTCGAGGCTCGGCTTGACCCGAAAAGGTTCATCCGGGTGCACCGGTCGACGATCATCAATTTCGACCAGCTTGAACGCGCCGAGCCCGCCGGCGGCGGCCGCATGCTGGCGTGGATGGCGACCGGCGAGTCGGTCGCGGTCAGCCGCACCGGCGCACAGTTGCTGCGTTCGTTCGTGGTCTGACGCGCGCCGTTCGTCGGCATTGGTGCCGGTTCGCGGCAATTCGGTCCGCCCGGTCATGCGGCTGCTAGCCCGGACCGATCATCAAGACGACGAGGGCATATGATCGGGAAAATGCGGATATTGGGTTGTGCGGCGGCGGCCAGCTTGCTGGCGGCGGCACCGGAGCGAGCGCCGGTAAGGATCGGACCCGAGCAGCCGATCGTCATCGGGCAGACGCCCGGGGTGGTCGTCACCGGGCTGGTCCCCGGGCGCGTGGCGCGGGTGCATGGCTTTGCGTCCTACCAGCGCTGGCAGAAGAATCCGTCGGGCCAGTGGGCACCGATCGTCGCCATTTATCACAGCTGGGCGGACGTGATGCCCGACGCGTCGGGCAGGATCGACATGGATCGCGCGCGCGTACGCGCGGGCACCTATCGGGGTGTGGACGGATATGGCCTGTTCTGGTCGGTTCGCAGGCCGACCGACCCTATCCTGCGCGACGCCGGGCCGGCCGCGATCCCAACGACCGTGCCGCAGGGCGTGACCCGCGTGATCGTCACCCAGAGAGGCCAGACCGTCGGCGACACCGTGCTGCGCTTTCGCGAGGCGCCAGGGCTGACGATCGAAACCGTCGCCGATGGGCCGCTCAACGGTGTGTTCGCGGCTCCCGCCGGCAAGACGCGGCTGCCCACGCTGATCCTGCTCCATGGCAGCGAAGGCGGTGGCGCGGCCTCTGCACGGGCGCTGGCGACGCAGTTTGCGGGGCAGGGCTATGCCGCGTTTGCACTCAACTATTTCGCCTGGGACTACGAGCGATTGAAGGGTGTGCCGAACATCCACGTCAACCAGCCGATCGAACTACTCGACCGCGTGCGTGGCTGGCTGGCCGCGCGGGGCGAAGTCGATCCGGCGCGGATCGGCCTTTACGGCCATTCGAAGGGCGCCGAATATGCGGAGGTCGCAGCAGTCCGCTATCCATGGGTAAGGGCGGTGATCGCCTGTGTCGGCACCGACGTGGCCTGGGAAGGCTATGGCATTGGCGACGAGCGTGCCGCCCTGCCCAAGGATTTCGTGCGGCCGAAGGCGATCTCGTCCTGGAGCTGGCAGGGCGAGCCGCTGCCCTATGTCCCGCTTCAGGCGTGGCGGGAAGGCGTGTGGTTCGACAATACGGCGCGCTACGAGGCCGGGCGCTTGGCCGACCCGAAAGCGGCGGCTGCCGCTGCCATTCCGGTCGAAAGATCCGACGCACGCTGGCTCTTGATCGGCAGCCGGCGTGACGAGGTCTGGGCGTCGGGCGCGATGGTGTCTCGATTGGCGAACAGGCTGCGGCAGGCGGGGAAGGGCGGACGCGTTACGCTGCTGGTCCATGACCACGCCGGGCACCAGGTTTGCGGATCGGGCCTCTCGCCCACCTATGTCTGGTCGGAACCGTCGAGCGACCCCCGCGTGAAGGATCTGGGCGCCGAAGGGGCGGCCGCCGTCCAGTCCTGGCGGGCGATGAAGGCGTTTCTCGCACGGGCGCTCTAGGCGATCGATCTGGACAGCGTTTCGCGGCCCGATTAGGTGCCTGCGATGACCCAGTCCAGCGACTCCATCCTCATCGTCGATTTCGGCAGCCAGGTCACCCAGCTGATCGCGAGGCGGGTGCGCGAAGCGGGGGTCTATTCCGAAATCGCGCCCTTCAACACCGCCGCCGATGCCTTTGATCGGATGCGGCCGCGCGGGGTTATTCTGTCGGGCTCGCCGGCGTCCGTGCTCGATGCCGAAAGCCCGCGCGTGCCCGAGGCGATTTTCGCCAGCGGCGTGCCGGTGCTCGGCATCTGTTACGGCCAGCAGGTGATGATGGCCCAACTGGGCGGCGAAGTGACGCTTGGCGACAGTGGCGAATTCGGTCACGCCTTTATCGAAGTGACCGATGGCTGCGGACTGTTCAACGGCCTTTGGGGCGAAGGCGAAACCCATCAGGTGTGGATGAGCCATGGCGACAAGGTGACGCAGCTTGCGCCGGGGTTTCGCCCCGTGGCCCACAGCAGCGGCGCGCCGTTCGCCGTCATCGCCGACGATGCGCGGCACTATTATGCGATGCAGTTCCACCCGGAAGTCGTCCACACCCCCGACGGTGCGCGGCTGATCGCCAATTTCACGCGGCATGTCTGCGGGTTGACCGGCGACTGGACGATGGCCGAGTTCCGCCAGACCAAGATCGCCGAGATCCGCGCTCAGGTGGGTCAGGGACGGGTGATCTGCGGCCTTTCCGGCGGCGTCGATTCGGCGGTGGCGGCGGTGCTGATTCACGAAGCGATCGGCGACCAGCTGACGTGCGTGTTCGTCGACCATGGCCTGATGCGCAGCGGCGAGGCGGATCAGGTCGTCTCGCTGTTCCGCGGGCACTATAACATCCCGCTTGTCCATGTGAATGCAGAGACGCTGTTCGTGCACGGTCTTGCCGGGCTCACCGATCCCGAGGCCAAGCGGAAGTTCATCGGCAAGACCTTCATCGAGGTCTTCGAAAACGAAGCGCGCAAGATCGGCGGCGCGGACTTCCTTGCGCAGGGGACGCTCTATCCGGATGTCATCGAGAGCGTGAGCTTCACCGGCGGGCCTAGCGTGACGATCAAGAGCCACCACAATGTCGGCGGCCTGCCCGAGCGGATGAACATGAAGCTCGTCGAGCCGCTGCGCGAGCTGTTCAAGGACGAGGTTCGCGCACTGGGCCGCGAGCTTGGCCTGCCCGACATCTTTGTCGGTCGGCACCCGTTCCCCGGCCCCGGTCTCGCGATCCGCATTCCCGGCGAAGTGACCAAGGAACGCTGCGACATCTTGCGAAAAGCTGACGCTATCTATCTCGATGAAATACGAAATGCTGGCCTGTACGATGCGATCTGGCAGGCTTTCGCCGTCCTGCTGCCGGTGCGGAGCGTCGGCGTGATGGGCGACGGGCGCACCTATGACAATGTGCTGGCGCTGCGCGCGGTCACGTCGACGGACGGCATGACCGCGCAGGCATTCGAATTCCCAGGCGGTTTCCTCCCCCGCGTGGCGACGCGGATCGTGAATGAAGTCAAAGGGATAAACCGCGTAACCTACGATTATACCTCAAAGCCGCCCGGTACGATCGAATGGGAATGATCCGTCGCCTTTCGGCGATAACGGTTCACCAATAAGTCGCGGTTGCTGCGGCGGCGGTCTGGGCTTGCGGGCATAGCGCCCGGTTTCTTTTCCGCTTCTAGAGTCGGATGACTTTTGGTTGAATCAAATCCCTAACCGTTCGTGTCGAGCGAAGTCGAGACACCCTGCGCAACGCTCGTGGCCTGTTTATCGACTGCGCTCGAAACGAACGGGTCAAGGTAATGTCATTGGGCTCCAATCCCGGCTTTGGGCACCAACCGCAGGCGACCGCTACGTCTGGGGGTCGGTCGCCGCAGGCCATTACAGCGTCGCACCGGAGGATTCATGCCAGGCCTGCCTCCGTCGCGCGTGACAAATCGGGTAGGGGCGAGGCAAAAGGACGCCATGTCATTGCCCCCCAACGCGCCGCTTCCCGTCCTGTCCACCGCCGCCGCCGCCGAGACAACGTCACTCGACAGAATCGCGCTGCTCGAGACGATCGACGCGCGGCTGCGCTGGCTCGCGTCGTGGACGATCCACAACGCGAATCACCTGCGCGAGAGCCGCGACGGGCTGAAGGTCGGCGGGCATCAGGCGAGCTGCGCGTCGATTTCGACGATCATGACCGCGCTGTATTTTGCGGCGCTCGGCCCCAATGACCGGGTGGCGGTGAAGCCGCATGCCGGTCCGATCCTGCATGCGATCCATTATCTGCTGGGGCAGCAGAGCCTCGCGCAGTTGCAGGCGTTTCGCGGTTTCAAGGGGATGCAGAGCTATCCCAGCCGGACCAAGGACCAGATTCCCGTCGATTTCTCGACAGGCTCGGTGGGCCTGGGTGTCGCGATCACCGCCTTCGCCAGCCTGGTGCAAGATTATCTCGTCGCGCACGGCAAGCTGAGCCCGGAGGACACCGGCCGGATGATCGCGCTGATGGGTGATGCCGAACTCGACGAGGGCAACATCTACGAATGCCTGATCGAGGCGTACAAGCACGATGTGCGCAATTGCTGGTGGATCGTCGATTACAACCGGCAGTCGCTCGATGCGACGACCGCGGACCGGATGTTCGACCGGTTCGACGACATCTTCGAAACCTGCGGCTGGCGCGTGCTGACGCTGAAGCACGGCAAGCTGCAGCGCGCGGCGTTCAAACGACCCGGCGGCAAGCATCTGGAGGAATGGATCGACCATTGCCCCAATGCTGATTACGCGGCGCTCACCTATCAGGGCGGGGCCGCCTGGCGCGAGCGGCTGACGCGCGACATCGGCGGGAAATCGGGCGTTGCGGCGCTCCTCGCGGATCACGACGACGAAGCGCTGGCGCGGTTGATGACCAACCTGGGCGGGCACTGCATCGAGACGATCCTGGATGCCTTTGCGCGCGCCGATGATGACGTGCCGACCTGTTTCATCGCCTATACCGTCAAGGGCTATGGCCTGCCGTTCGCAGGCCACAAGGACAACCATGCCGGGCTGATGAATCCCGGCCAGATCGAAAGCTTGCGCGACCAGATGGGGATCGTGGCAGGCGAGGAATGGCAGCCCTGGTCAGGCCTTGGCGATAACGCGCGTGCCAGCGTCAGTGCATTCGTCGATGCCTCGCGGCTCAAGCAAAAGGTGGCCGATCGCGCCTTTGCCGACGTGCCGGTGCCCGATCGGCTGCCGGTGCCCGAGGGCGAGGAACAGGCGACGCAGACCGCGTTCGGCAAGATCCTGCTCGATCTTGCGAAATCCGGCCATCCGCTCGCCGATCACATCGTCACGACCTCGCCCGACGTCACCGTGTCGACCAATCTCGGCGCATGGGTCAACCAGCGCGGGCTGTTCCGCCGTAAGGATATGGCCGATGTGTTCGCCGCGGCGCGCATCCCCTCGGCGCAGAAATGGGCGGGCCGCCCCGCCGGCCAGCATGTCGAGCTGGGCATCGCCGAGAGCAATCTGTTCCTGATGCTGGCGGCGGCGGGCATTTCTGCGCCGCTGTTCGGTACGCGACTGATGCCGATCGGCACGGTCTATGATCCGTTCATCGCGCGCGGGCTCGATGCGCTCAACTACGGCTGCTACATGAACGGCCGTTTCCTGCTGGTGGCGACGCCGTCGGGGCTGACCTTGGGGCCGGAGGGCGGCGCTCACCAATCGATCAGTTCGCCGCTGATCGGCATGGGCCAGCCGGGGCTGACCTATTACGAACCCGCCTATGCCGACGAACTCGCGCTGCTGATGGGCCATGCCTTTCGCCACATGCAGGCGGCGGACGGCGGCGCCGTGTATCTCCGCCTTTCGACTCGCAGCATCGCGCAGGTGGCGCGCGAGGATGATCGCTGGGAAGAGGGCGCGATCAAGGGCGGCTATTGGCTGAGGAAGCCCGCGCCCGGCGCGGAAGCGGCGATCATCGCGACCGGCGCGATCCTGCCCGAAGCACTCGATGCGTGGGAGCAGTTGCAGGACGACGTGCCCGGCATCGGGCTGATGGCGGTTACATCGCCCGATCTGCTCCACCGCGGCTGGTCGGCGGCGCGCGCGGCGCGATGGACCGACGGCGCAGGGCAACCGGCGCATGTCGCGACGTTGCTGGCTGCGCTCTCACCGACCGCAGGCCTCATCACCGTGATCGACGGCAGCCCCGGCACATTGAGCTGGATCGGCGGGGTGCGCGGCAACCGCGTCTCGCCGCTGGGGTTCGACCGTTTTGGCCAGACCGGCGACCTGCCCGATCTCTACCGCGAATACCGGCTCGACGCGACCGCGATCATCGATGCGGCGGCGGAGCTGTTCCTCTAGAGTCGGATGACTTTTGGCTGAATCAAATCCCCAACCGTTCGTGTCGAGCAAAGTCGAGACACCCTGCGCAACGCTCGTGACCTGTTTCTCGACTGCGCTCGAAACGAACGGGTCAAGGTAATGTCATCCCGCTCTAGAATCTCGGGTCAGCAGCGCCCAGCGCCGTCGACTGCCTTGCACACGAACAGCTCGGCCGTCCCGCCATCGGGCGTGCGATAGTCGCGCGCGACCGCGTCGCGCATCTCGGCGACCAGCGCGTCGGGCGCGATCGCGACCACACAGCCGCCAAAGCCGCCGCCCGTCATCCGCGCGCCGCCCTCTACCCCGACGGCATCGGCCATGATCGCTGCCAGCCGGTCGATCGCCGAGACAGTAATCTCGAAATCGTCGCGCATCGATGCGTGCGATTCCGCCATCAGCCTGCCGATCGCATGGAGGTCGCCGCCTGCCAGCGCGCCTGCAGCCGCAAGCGTACGCGCATTTTCGGTCACGACATGGCGCGCGCGGCGATAGGCGACGTCATCCAGCCCGGCCCGGTCGCGCACCAGCCGGTCGACGTCGAGATCGCGCAGCGCCGCGACGCCATAATGCGCCGCTGCTGTCTCGCACTGCATGCGCCGTTCGTTATAGGCACCCTCGGCATGGGCGTGGCGGACGCCCGAATGCGCGATGACGATCGACACGCCAGCGGGCAGGGCCACCGGTCGGCAGGCAAGCGAGCGGCAATCGATCAGCAATGCGTGCCCGGCGACGCCGCGGGTCGCAATCAACTGGTCCATGATCCCGCATTGACAGCCGACATAGGCATTTTCGGCCCGCTGGCCGATCCGGGCGAGCTGGTCTGGCGCGATCGCTTGCCCGCCGAGCGCCGCGAGTGCGGTGCCGACCGCGATCTCCAGCGACGCCGAGGACGACAGGCCCGATCCGATCGGCACGTCGCCCGCGATCGCCAGCCGGGCGCCGCCGACGGGGTAGCCGTCGTTGAGCAGCGCGGCCGCCATGCCGCGTACATAATTCGCCCAGTCGTCTCCCGCCGCAAAGCCGTCGCGGGGGTCGAAAGCATCGGTGGCGTCCTCGAAATCGGCGGCGACGACATCGATCAGCGCGGCCTTGCCCGGCGCTGCCGCGACGACGGTATCGCGATCGATCGCGACCGGCAGCACGAAGCCGTCATTATAATCGGTATGCTCGCCGATCAGGTTGACCCGGCCGGGCGCGCGAACGAGCAACGCGGGCTCGTCCGCAAAGCGCTGGCGGAAGGCTCGGCGGGCGGGATCGGCATTCATGGCTGACCCTTCGCGAAATGGACGTCGCTCGTCGCGCGCAACAGCGCGGCCGCACGCTCGGGTGTCAGGTCACGCTGTGCCTCTGCCAGCATCTCGAACCCGACCATGAACTTGCGCACCGATGCCGATCGCAGCAGCGGGGGATAGAAATGGGCGTGTAATTGCCAGCCATCGGCCGCACGCCCGTCGAACGGCGCGCCGTGCCAGCCCATCGAATAGGGGAAGCGGGTGGCGAACAGATTGTCGTAGCGGGTCGTCAGCGCCTGAACGATATCGGCCAGCGCGGCGCGGGCGGTGGGGTCAAGATCAGGCACGCGCGCGACCGCGAACCGCGGCAGCAGCAGCGTCTCGAACGGCCAGCTCGCCCAGAAGGGGACGATCGCGATCCAGTGATCATTGGCGACGACCACCCGCTCGCCCAAGGTTGCCTCGCGGGTCGCCACGTCGAGCAGCATCGGCCGTCCGTGCGCGGCGAAATAGGTGCGCTGGCGATCGTCCTCGATCGCGGCTTCGTCGGGCAGGAAGCTCGTTGCCCAGACCTGACCGTGCGGATGCGGGTTCGAACAGCCCATCATCGCGCCCTTGTTCTCGAACAACTGCACCCAGGGATAGGTCCAGCCGAGCTCGGCGGTCTGATCGCACCACGCGTCGACGACGGCCCGCATCGCCGTCGGCGAGAGTTCGGGCAAGGTCGCGCTGTGATCGGCCGAGAAGCAGATCACACGGCTGGCGCCGCTCGCTTCCTCGGCCACAAGCAAGCTTTCCGGGTCCGAGTGGCGCCGGGAGGGCAGCGTGGGGGCAGGGGGTGATCCCGCAGCAAGCAGGGCCGGGAAATCATTGTCGAAGATATGGACGCCGCGATAATCGGGATTGCGTGTGCCGCCGGCGCGGATGCTGCCGGGGCAAAGGTAACAGGCGGGATCATGCGCCACCCGGTCGAGCGGCGGCGGCGCTTCCTGTGCACCTTGCCAGGGGCGGTTCGACCGGTGCGGCGACACCAGCACGTGCCGTCCGGTCAAGGGATTGAGGCGCCGATGCGCGGGCGCAGGCTCGGGCTTTGTCATCGGCAACTGCGCGGCAGGATCATGCATCGGCAATAATGCACCATGCGCGCGATGCAAATCGATGGTGCAACGGGCAGTGGACGTAGCCTGAACAGCGCGCCCGCTGGGTCGGGGCAGCAAATACGCCCGGAGCATATGTCAGGCTGGTGACCCCTACGGGAGGGGTCGACCAAAATGCAAAGTTAGCAATAACAGCGACTTAACGACAGCGGTTCGATGTGATTGTATCACTTTTGTATCAGCTTTCGGGTTCACTGCAAGGCCGCTTCCGGCCGCCGAACGGATGAAAATAGGACGGATTAAACCGGCGTCGACGAGGATTACGTCGACAACGACGTTCTTGAACTTCCAGCCCCCGCACAGGATGAGCGCGGGGCCTGCATCGGCGCCGATCAACATGGCCATCTGGCACGCTTGGGCCTGCAAGAATCTGGCGCGGCGCGCGGCGACATGGCGCGGATCACGACGGAATCGCGCGCAACTGGCACTGGAAGGGGCGGGCGATCGACACCACCTATACGGAAACCATGATCCAGGGTTGCCATTTCGACTGGCGATGCGCCGGGCCATGATCGTTGCCGCCAGATGATCGCAGCCTTTTAAAGACTGCGCGTCTCCCCATGCCCCCCGGCATCGTTCGACGCTCGCTTGATGGTCTTGGCCGAACCCCTTCGACAACCTCAGGACAGGATTGCCGTAACTGTCGTCGACGCAGCCGACTGACGGCACGAGGTTGCCGGGGGGGCGGCGCCCAGAACCGATCCCCTGCCCAAGAGTGGACGCAGGTGAAGTCGACCTCTCACGGGGCATTGGGCCGGCTTACGCGGAACTCGCGGTCGACCTTGTCCAGCGGGAATGGCGCCTTCGTATCGCTGACCGTGGTGATGGTTTTCCCGCTCCGCCGCACGCCTGCCATCCCCCATGGCTGCTCTCAGCCGTTCCAAGGCGCACTTGGCGATTACGATGCGTTCGCGCCGCAAACGGTGCCAGGCCCCAGCCCGAGCCGGGGGCAGGGCCTTACGCTTGCCGTGTGGATCAAAGCTAGCATCTCGGACATGGCCGATCCGTGCCCGAATTTCGTCACCCCGCCGAGCCCGGGCAGGACGCTTGCCGCGATCGGCAAGACGGGCAGCGTCCTCGTGGTAAGAGGGGGCGGACGAAGGCCCCATTAGTGCCAGTTCACCGCAGATCGCGTCGATACCAAGGTCCCTGGCGTTAGCCTCGATGAACGCCATCATCATCTGCCGTGGCGCCAAGGTTCTCTGGTGCGCTCCGCCATCGTCCAATAGGCCGAAGCCTTGCGCAATATCTCGTTGGCCCTCCGCAACTCCTTGATCTTCCGCTCCAGCAACTCGTGCCGTTCCCGATCATGGGCTCGCTTTCTCCAGTGAAACGTCGCGCCGGTCAGGGGTCATAC
>PKED01000097.1 GCA_002863155.1 Sphingomonadaceae bacterium
CCCGCCGCAGCAGGTCTTTCGCCTTCAGCCCATAGGGACAGGTGTGTTCCGGCATCACCATCCGGTAGATCGTCGCCTGCTTGGCAGGAGCGGTCGCCATTTCGCTTCTCCAACTCGTTCGCCCGCCTATATAGGGTCCGTACCATAGTCCGGAGTCAAGGCATGGCGGGCATGACGATCGCGGGATTCGCGCGTGAAGGCGGCGTGGGCGTCGAGACGGTGCGCTACTATCAGCGCCGAGGTCTTCTCGGCACGCCGGATCGACCGAGCGGAGCCGGCACGAGCGGCGGTATCCGCCGCTACGGCCTCGATGACGTGCGCCGACTCCGCTTCATCCGCTCCGCCCAGGCGGCCGGCTTCACGCTTGAGCAAATCGGCGAGCTGTTGGCGCTCGACGCGATCGACGATCGCGCCCGTGCGCACCAGCTCGCCAACGAACGCATTGCAGCTCTGGATGTCAAAATCGACGAGCTGACGCGAATTCGAGCCTCACTTCGCCAACTCGCACGCGAGTGCGGATCGGGATCGGAAGGGCGGTGCCCGATCCTGACCTCGTTTGATGCAGTGTAGCGGACTGGCTGCCGTCTGCCGGACGAGATATTTTCCGGCCCGCGCCGGCAACGGCGATCGGGAGCAGCAGGGACGTGATCAGCAGCGAACGGATGTAGCAGCTCCCCGCGCTCTTGCCGGCTTAATGATGTAACGCACATCAACGATTTAGCAACTGTAAAGGTAGTGATCGCTGGCTTGGCGCCCGGTCACGATCGTAAGCTGGGCCACCACCGGTAGTCTGACGGGATGCAGGAGTTTAGCAGGATGCCGTCCCTTCAGGAATTGAGACCCGCCGGGTAGCAGCCCGACGGTTCAGGAGGTGCCGCTTTCGAGAATCACGCAACAGAACGCCTTATATATACTCGTATCCCATTCAACATCCAACCGCGGCCCTTATCCTGGCATCAGGATGACCGCGCGCGGGTGTGCCACGTGGCACACGTACTTCGGCGAAGGCAGCGCATCAAAGCGTCAAGCAGTGCGAGCAGATCAAAGATTGCGCAACGCCGATAGGCGTTCAGCCGGCGACAAAACCCGGGTGCATCATAGATCAATGGCACCCTAGAGATCGCGGCTAGGTCGCGGCCCATGCTCTGGGTCGGATCGTTGTTGAGATGCGCACAGGCGATATAGACCAGCGTGACGTGAAGGATCGTCATCACGACTGCAGCGGCCGCCGCCGGGGTGGAACAGGCGCGTCGCGTGCGGGCGCCGGCAAAGCTCGCCTCGCCCCCGGCGCGGCCAAACCGGACCATCTTCAACAGCTCGGGCCAGTCGATCGGATAGAGCCAGCGATGTTCGGCCAAGATCGGCATGACGATTCTATGAGTCACGACCTAGCGGAACGAAAGCAGAAAATACGCTAGAGTCAGGGGCCTCCGCCATGCCGCGCCATTGGCGAAGGCTCCCGCCTCAAGCCGGGTCTCAAGCCCGGATGACGACCGCCGCGCGGAGCGTCGCCACGCGATGCTTATCCCTCATTTTTCCGCAAACCTCCACCCCGGCCAACGGACCGCCCGCAAGCGGACGGGCGCTGGTTTGATGGGGCTGTTTCGTCAGTTATCCCATAGCGCAGAAGGCGGGCGGCACCACGAAGGATCAGCGGCGGTAATATATGCGATCCGACCTTCAGATGGCCGATGCCCCGCCTGGCCGGGATTGGCCACGGCCGTTCCAGGCGAACCCGATGGCGATCGCGACCGCCATCAGGAGTTGCGCCAGCACCGATTGCCAGGTCGGGAACAGCCCGAGCATCGAGAGCCGGGGCACGTCCGCGAGCGGCGTTATGTCGATGATGCCGGCTTCCTGTAGCGCCCCGACACCCTTGCCGGCGAGCACCACCGTCAAGACCGCCATGAGCCACGAACTGTAGCGGAAGAACTGTGCGATCGGAAGCTTGCGGCTATACCTGAGCATCACCCAGGCGATCAGGCCGAGAAGTCCGATCGCCGTGCCCGCTCCCGCGAGCAGCATCGCGTTGTTCCCTTGCGCCGACAGGGCGGCGTAGAACAGGATCGTCTCGAAAACCTCGCGATACACGACGACGAACGCGAGGCCGAACAGCAACCAGCCCGACCCGCCGCCCAGCGCGCGCGCCATCTTGTCGCGAATGTAGCGTTGCCACTGGTCGGCTTGCGCCTTGCCGTGCATCCAGATTCCCACCGACAGCAGCACGAGCGCAGCGAACAGCGATCCGAAGCCTTCCGTCAGCTCCCGGCTCGCCCCGCTGATCCCGATCGCGTAGGTGGCGATCGCCCAGGTGATGCCGCCAGCGACCAGCGCGCCGATACATCCGCCGTGAACGTAACGCAGCGCCTCGCCTCGCTCCGCTTTGCGGAGAAAGGCGATCATCGCGACGACAATGAGCAGGGCTTCAAGCCCTTCGCGCAACAGGATCGTGAACGCGCCCAGGAAGGTAGAGGCGCGGGTCGCGGCATCGGGCACGAGCGCCGCTTCGGCATCATCAAATAGCCCGCCCAGCACCGATACTTTGCTGGCGAGTTCGTCAGGTGACGATCCACGGTCGATCGCGGCGCGATACTCGCCCATCGTGCTTTCGATCCGACCCATGAGTGTCGCATCGCGCGCCGTTAGCGTCGGCTCGATCGGCTCGAATCCGTCGAGATAGGCCGACAGCGCCAGTTCCTTCGCCATGCGCCTGTCACCACGCCGCGCCGCTGCCACGCTATCGGCCAGTTTCGCGCGCGCTACCGCGAGTGAACCGGGAGCCTGTTGCACGACCTGTTTCGGGTGGCGGCGCAGGTAAGCGATGACCGCATCGGCCCTGCCTTCGCCGATCGAGGTGGCGAGCGTGGCTGGAGTAAGGCCGGCCAAGGTCTGAAGGTCCGGGATGCGCCGGCGGAGCGCCGCATCGGACTTCCATAGCCGCTCGCCTTCGCGCGCTTGTGCGTCGGTGAACGCGAAGCCCCCGGCACGAAACGCTACCGCCCAACGCTGATCGTTCGGCAGATCGGCGAAGCTCTGCATGGCCGTCCCGTCGATGCCCTGCGTCACCGCCTGATAAAGCGCGAACACGCTGCGCTGGCGCGCGCGTGCCAGGTCCGTAAACGCGATCGGCGGCGTGGAGAGCTTGGCCGCGTCGGGGCCGTGCCCATTGCCTGTCGCCCCGTGGCAGGCCGAGCAGGTTTGATTGAACAGCGCAGCGCCGGCGGCGAGGCTCGGGGCTTTGTCGGGAGCAAGCGGCACGGGATAGGCGTGAAGCAGGTCGGCCGCGAGTCCATGAGCAAGCACGCCAACCTGGCCTGCGGTTGCCTTGCGGGCGATCATCGACTGAAGTTTCGCCGCGCCCTCCAGCAGTGTTTGCCGCTCCGGTTTCGGTGGCAGCGTTTGCAGCCGCGCCGTGACCGACGCCGCGAACTCGTTCATCTCCGCATATTCGGACGCACTCTTGATCCGTCCATCGGCGACCGCGCCGCCATAGTCGACCGCCACATAATCGAGCAGTCGCCATGCGGTTTGCACGTGCCCCGCCTGCGCCATTGCCGCGGTCGGGAGCAGGACGGTGAGGAGCAGCGCCAGCAGGCGCGGCAGGACAATGCCGGCTTGCGCACGGATCACGATGAACGGTCGCATCAAAGCTCCCCCAGCTCGCGACGGGCGCCCTTTATTATCTCGAAGGCGGAGTGGAGGAATAGAAGGGCGATCGCGCCGGCCACGGCGAGGTCGGGCCATGCGCTTCCCGTCCACGCCACCAAACCCGCTGCTGCGATCACCGCGACATTGGCGAGCGCGTCGTTGCGGCTGAAGAGCCAGATAGCGCGGACGTTTGCGTCGCCTTCCCGGAAGCGCGCCAGCATCAAGGCCGAGCCGACATTGATGGTCAGTGCGACGGCACCGATCGCGCCCATCAGCTCGGCGTCGGGCGCGGTTGCGTGAAGGGCGCGCCAGATCGCGAAGGCGATCACGCCCACCCCGAGCGCCCCAAGGAACACCCCCTGCGAGAGCGCAACCCGCGCCCGCGCCCGAGCCGACCAGGCGAGCGCGAGCAGACCGAGGAGGCTGATCGATCCGTCGCCGAGAAAGTCGAGCGAGTCCGCCTTGAGTGCCTGGCTATCGGCGATGAACCCGCCTAACAATTCGGCGATCCCGAAGCCGAGGTTGAGGACCACAACCGTCAGCAAGGCGCGACGGTAGGCCGGATCGTGCTGGGCGCGAACCGGCTCGCCGTGACACCCGCAACTTTCGACAGAAACACTCATGCGGCTTCCCCTACCACCTCCAGTCACTGTAGGATCAAGCGAAATCTGCGACCCGTTCGCATTAGCAAGGTGCCATTGATGAAGCCGGTGATGATCGGGCAGCTCGCCCGCGAAACCTCGACGAAAGTGACGACGATCCGCTTCTATGAATCGATCGGATTATTGCGTCCCGCGCCCCGCACGGCGTCGGGGCGCCGAACCTATGACGCGAGCGAGATCGAGCGTCTGCACTTCATCCGCAACGGGCGTCGGCTCGGGTTTTCGGTTGAGGAGATCCGATCGTTGATGGGTCTCGCGCAGAACCCCGATCAGGACTGTAGTGCTGCTTCAGCCATAGCGAAGCAGCATCTCAAGGAGGTGGAGACGAGGCTGGCGCAGCTCGCCGTGCTGCGGGACGAGCTTGCCATGCTCAGCCAGAGTTGCACCAAGGCGCGTATGGCCGATTGCGGGATCATGAAGGCGATCGGCAGCGGCCAAGGCAGCTCGGAGCTTCAGTAATAGTCGGCGAGCCGAAGCGCGCGTTTTTCACCGGCGGCCATCGTGAATCTGACGAGGGTTCCAGCAGGGCGAGAGCGCGCGCGCCAAAGGTCTCCATGCGTGTAGTCGGCGTCGATGGGGTGGCCGTCGACCGCTACAATTTGATCGCCGACGACCCAGCCAGCCTTTTCCGCCGGGCTGCCTGTCGCCACATGGACTACGGTCAGCGTCGTTGGTGAAGCTGCGAGTCCAAGGCCGCTACGATCCTTCAGCATCGGCAGGCGGTGGCGGGATTCAATTGGCCGGAGCCACACGAAGCCCGCCGTCACATCGAACACCACGTCGAATTGAGCGAGGAGCGGCAAGCCGATGTTGCCGACGGTGCTGGTGGAGAGCCAGCTTCGCATCCCCAGGGTCGGAATGTTCGACACGCCGAACCCGGCGATGTCGATTGTCGCGATCGTGAAAATATCGTTGGTCTTCACGCCATCGACGCCGCCTAGCGCCGCAGTTGAAACGCGCTTGCCCGTCAGCAGTCCTTGACTGCGGGCATAGGACGACGAGAGCATCAGCGCCGCCGAGCTTCCGAGGTCGATCATCAGAGGCGCGGGGGCAAGGCCCGCTACGGACGCCTGGATGAACAATTCCTGTTTAGCCCCGCGGCCGAGCGGGATGGCCCGCCAGCCGGGACCGGCCAAGAACGCCCCCGATTTCGCGACCGCAAACCGCTTACTCTTGAAATCCAGCGCGATGCTGCTCCCCGCAAACATGTCGGCGCCGAGTAGAATATCGATCGGCCGGCCGAACGCCGCCGAGACCGCACTGAGGTCACCAACGACAGCAAAGGGCAATCGGCGAGTTTCGCGAGCGAGCAGCACGTCGACATCACGGACCAATTGCACGGGTGCCTTGGCGCTTAGCCCGCTAATCATGCGCCGCTCGCCATTGTTCAGGCCGAGCTTCGCCGCGAGCGCCGTACTCATGATCGAAGCGCCGCTGCCGCTGTCGAGCACCGCCCGCACCGGCAGGCCCCCGACTTGCGCGGACACCAGGAGGGTATCTCCCGTCCCGATTTCCACTGGCTCCCAATCCAGGGCGGCCGCTCCGAAGTTCCACGAAAGCGCAGATTCAGAAGCAGTCCGGGCAAGCACAGGCGTCCCGATCGCAAGACCCGTTCCGAATGCGAACATCCGGGTCATTAGCGAGCGTCGAGACACACCGATTGTTTCAACCAGGGCTGCCAAGGAACCTTCTCCCAAATCCAGGCATCAGGGGGCAAACCCCGGTACATGCTCCAGTCACTAGAGGATCAAGGGGCTTTGCAATGCCGGGTAGGCCGGTGTCAGAAACGCTTCGAAAACCCGGCCGCGACAAACGGGTGAGGCGGCGTCGATCCCGCCACGCCTGTTCCCACGCTGAAATCGAGTTGGATGTCATGTCCGATGACCAAGGCTCCCCCGGCATCCACGATCATCGAGGTTCTACCGTGCTTCTCGTCCGGCGTCTGGACACCCGTGTCCACCAAGAAATTGACCACCTTGCTTGGGTTGAAATTGAGCGTCGCGGCGAACAGCCCCGCAGCATAGGTGCGTCGGTCGTCGCCCTGATAGAGCCCGATGTCGACGTTCGGGTTGAGGGATCATTTGTCCGCGATTCTCCAATCGGCCGCCAGGCGGATGTCTCCCGTGGTGCGCGTGTTGCGGAATTCACCAGAGCCGGAAGGTGGAAACACGCGAATGATCGTGCCGAGCGAAGGCTGGTTCGACCCTACCGCCTCGACGAAACTGTATTTGAGGCCGATCGATGTAGGCGCGAGCCCGTGGGAGTCTGTCGCATTCTCCGCGGAAACGACCTGCATTTCCCAGGTGTAGCCGTTACCCTCGATCCGTACCTCCCACTTGTCTGCGAAGCCGTAGCGCAGCAGCGTGGGGACGAAGGTGGTGCGACCGTCCCCGCCCTCCCGCAACTCCCGCTGGAAAGCGGTCTCGAGTTGGAAGCGTCCGCGTCCGACGGTCGTGCTGCCATCGGCGATCCCCGGCCGATCCGGGTTAATATGATCGTCATCTGGCTCAGCAGCCGCCGGAGATGATGGCGCCAACAGGCACGCGGACGCCAGCCTAGCAAGACTGAATGACTGGAGGGACATGGACAAGACTTTCGATCGAGCGCGCCACCGCCTTGTGGCGCGACGCGCCCGGTCGGGCCGCTCGCTTCTGCGCCGTTTGAGAGGCAACCGCGATTGTAAAAATCATAGATTAGAGAGGCGAAAGGATAGTGCTCGACTTCAACGGTCGCAGCAACCCCCTGCGGGTCCGGTCGCGCCCGCCTCCTGGATCGGCGGACACGCGACATCGCCGAACGAGCAAAACACGCAGCAATCGCCAGCCAGCGGACGAAGCACCGCTGCGCAATGCCGACAATCGTAAAAGAACTGGCATGCGTTGGTGGGCATGGTCTCGGTCGAGACGCCGCGGCATTCGGGACAGGTCAGAGTCGAAGCGAGCTCCATCAGGAGAGCACCTTCATTATCGGCGCTTCCACAAAATCCCACAATAGCGCTGTCAGCGTCATGGCCGTGCCAACCACAAGCGCGACCGACGTAATGCGAGAAGGCAGCGGCACCGAGCAGGAGCGATCCGCCATGCAGATCTTGCGCCCCCGTGCATAAGACCACCACCCGGCTGTAAGGCCGAGGACCGAAAGCGCCGTGAGTGGCCAGCGCAGCGGCATCATTACCGCAACCGTGCTGGACAGACCAGCTCCGACTCCGAGTGCCCCAAGCGCAAGCGGTAGCACGCAGCAGGATGCCGCCGCGAGGATCGCACCTAGGCTCGCTAGTGCCCCCAGCAACGTCAGCCCTGTGCCGGAGCCTGCGGACGACCCTGACGAGCGTCGTGCATCGCATGTACTTTTAAGTTCGTCCATGATCGTCTCCACGGCAAGAGTACGCTATGCATCCTGTAGCAGCTACAGGAGCAAGCGGTTTATGCAGGCCGAACAGAATATCGCGATCGGCGAACTTTCGCGGCGGACCGGCGTGAATATCGAGACGATCCGCTATTTCGAGCGCGTCGGTATCCTCGCCAAGCCACCACGGACGAGTGCTGGTCGTCGCATCTATGGCGCGGACCATATCCGTACGCTTGGACTGGTGCGGCGCGCGCGTGAACTGGGTTTCACCCAGGCAGAAGTGCGCGCGATCCTCTCGATCTGGGATCCGTCAGAGCCGGGCTGCAGCGAGGCGCGGGACATCGCGGTCCGTCATCTGGAGCACGTTCGACAGAAGATGGTGGACCTGGGGCAGCTCGAACGACTTCTCTCGTCCACGATCGCCCGATGCGAAGGCGACGGTGCGACGAGCTGCCCTGTTATTGACATGCTTGATCAGCCAAGATCATGAACCGACCGGAGCACCTAAACCCTTACCGCGACGAGTCTGGATTCCGCAGTCCCGGTCAAGGTGGCAAGGTCGTTCATAGGACCGACCGCGACCCGACTGAATGGCTCGACCTCCTCGGGCAGAATAAGGCTTGCCAGACTCAAGGTCGTAATGGCGACGCTACCGCTTCGCGACAGCGTCCGGCACTGCTCGCGGAAGTCTGGGTCGTCCAATAATCAGCCGATGATCCCTCGATACCCACTTATCAAGACGTGACCAGCCTGGACGGTCTGCCCGATAGCACGAGTGCCGCAGTCGAGTGCCGTTTTCGCTAGAATTGCCCCAGGTTCCACTATTCAATGTGGTCGATCCTTCGTGCTTTCGGGCACTCCGTCCGTTGAAGGCAGAGCGCCGCGACCGCAAGGCACGCTATTGAGACGATAATCGGCGCGCGGTCGAAGCTGCTACTCGTCCGGGAGCGACTCGACACTGTCCCGCCCGTCATCGTCAGCGGCAGGAACCTGCTCCGGCGCGTCATCTCGGTTATTCGGTGGCGAGTCCGGGTGCGGATCCGGTGGACCGCCACGCATGTCCGTCTCTACCATTGGCAATCTCCCGTCAGGACGAAACCGTGGCCATTTTGGCTCGGGGCAACTTGGATTTCTCTGCTTTTGCTTCCAATTCCGCCTTGCGACTGGCAAGTTTCTCACCGAGCACTTCCATATCGATGTCGGTTCTGCGGCTCTGCGCAAAGATTCCTCGCAGCCAGCGTTCTTCTTCCTGGACGTGATGCTTGATGTCTTCGGACAACACCTTGACTTTTGCATCGTAGAACGGGTCCGTCGGTTTCGCGTTCGACAGGTCGTTGATCCACATCTTTGCCCCGTCATGCTCTACGATACCCTCATCGACAAGGGCATCGTCGATCTTCGGCCGGATAGCCGGGTAGAAGATTTCTTCCTCGATCTGCGTGTGTATCTTCAGGGCCATACAAATCTGCTCGACCAGACGCGCTTTGGTATCCGAGCGACGAGCCTTATCGAACTGCTCGAACAGATCGTCCACCTTGCGGTGATCGGCCTTGAGGAGTTCGATCGCGTCTATCGGCTGGTCACTCGCCACCGCTGTTCTCCCAGGATTGTGACACTCACAACCCCTAGGCACCGCGAAAGTTCAGGCGTGCCTTCAGGCGCGGCGATGGATGCGCGCGCTGCGCCCCAGCACGAGAATTCGTGCAGGCGATTTTGGTTTCGGCTTCCGACCGCTGCCGACGTTCTTGGCGACGGCGATTGACAGACATCCAAGCCAGAGAACAGATAGGGAACGAGTCAACCGCCTCCCGAGTCTCTTTGCTGCCATGCGTGAACCGTCCGCCCTTGCCGAATTGCGCGCTCGCATCGCCGAGCTCGAGGGCTCCGCTGCGCGACAAGCGGCAATTCCGTTCGGCGTGGATGCGCTCGATCGGTATCTCCCTGGTGGTGGTTTGGCGGCCGGCGCCCTTCATGAAGTCGCGGGCAGCGTCGATCTGGCCGACGACGCCAGTGCCACGATCTTCCTCGCCGGCATCCTCGCGCGAGTCGACGGCCCGGTCTTCTGGTGCCTCCGCTGGCGCGATCTGTTTGCCCCGGCGCTGCATCTCGCAGGCTTACATCCCGATCGCGTGATCCATGTCGAGGCGGGCAGCGACACCAACGTCCTGCTGGCAATGGAGGAATGCCTCCGTCATCGGGGCCTGGCCGGCGTCGTCGGCGAAATCACGAAATATTCGACGACGGCCTCCAAGCGGCTTCAGCTCGCCGCCGAAGCCTCCGGCGTCACCGCCTTCGTCTTCAGGCGCGCGTCGCGGGCCGAGGCAACGGTCGAAGGCACGGCCGCGCTGACGCGCTGGCGCATCAGCGCCGCGCCGAGCGAGGCGCTCAGCATCCCCAGCCTCGGCCGCCCGCGCTGGCAGGTGGCGCTCGAGCGGGTGCGCGGCGGCGAACCTCGTCAATGGATCGTGGAGGGGTGCGATGCGCAGGGTCGCATCGGTCTATCTGCCGCACTGGTCGACCGACCGGTTGCGACGGAAGACCGCCAAGCCGCCGCCTGACGGCCGCACGGTACCGGCGGCGCCGGCGCTCGTCACCGCGATTCCCGATCACGGCCGGCGCATCGTCGCGGCGGTCGATGTCGGCGCGCGGGCGCTCGGTATCGCGCCCGGCATGACGGTCACCAAGGCGCGGTCGTTCGCGCCGGGCCTCGAAGTGATCGACGCCGATCCGGAAGCTGATTTCGTCGGATTGGGGCGTCTGGCGCTTTGGGCGGGCCAGCGCTACGCGCCGATTGTCGCACCCGACCCGCCCGATGGCCTCTGGCTCGACATCACCGGATGCGCTTCGCTGTTCGATACCGAGCGCGCGCTGATCAAGGACCTGCATCGCCGTCTCGCGGCGTTCGGTCTC
>PKED01000186.1 GCA_002863155.1 Sphingomonadaceae bacterium
ATTTTACGTGGATGTGGCAAGAGCTGGGCATCATCGGCCTCCGCAGGTGATGCCCTTGCACGCCGTTCCGGTATTGTTCGTCCTTAGCGTTGCTTGGCGTACCTCCCACGCTATGCCCTCATGACGTGCGCGTCGAGCGAGCCGATCCTGAACTGCTCGCCATCGGCGAAC
This sequence comes from Sphingomonadaceae bacterium, assembly GCA_002863155.1. Taxonomy (GTDB): domain Bacteria; phylum Pseudomonadota; class Alphaproteobacteria; order Sphingomonadales; family Sphingomonadaceae; genus Sphingomonas. The sequence goes on from PKED01000186.1 coordinate 172, forward strand.
AGGCGATCCCACTGGCTACCATCGACGGGCAGGTCGGGCAGGCAGTAGATGTCCTGCCAGAGCTTCTGCACCTCCACGACCTTGGTGCCGATCGCGGTTTTGCCCCCTGTCTTTTCCGCGAGATACGGCGCGGCCGAGAAGTGATCGGCATGGGGATGGGTATCGAGCACCCATTCCACAGTAAGTCCCTTGGCGCGGACATATTCGAGGATCATATCGGCATTGTCGGTTGCGGTCGCACCGGCACGGGGATCGAAGTCGAGGACCGGATCGATAATCGCGGCGGTCTTCGTGGCTTCGTCGACCACGACATACTGGAAGCTGCCGGTGCGCTCGTCATGGAGCGACGCAACCGTCATGCCCTTGTGATTATACTCGATCATGTTTCGTATCCTCTCGCATCGTCAGCTTTCTTCCCGCGCACGCGCGAACAGCCGTTGGAAATCGCTGGCGTCGATCGCGCCCATCACCAGCATGGGACCGGCAAGATAACCCGGGGTGCCCGCCAGTCCGATCGAATAGGCTTCCTGTCCGTTCGCCCGCAGGCGGGCTGCGACAGCGTCCGCGTGGGCGGCAAGCCAGGTCATCGCGCGCAGCCAATCGCCGCCAGCGCGCATCACGACGTCCCGCAACACGTCGTCGTCGATCGTGCGGCTGTCCGTCATCAACGCACGATGGACGGTCGGGTAAACTCCCTGTTCGGCGCACGCGAGCGCCACGCTTGCGGCACGTTCGGATGGCGGACCGAAGATGGGCCAATCCTTGTAGATGACCCGCACCTTGCCGTCGCGTTGCACAGCCTCTTCCAGGGCGGAAAATCCATGACGGCAGGCCGGGCAACGATAGTCGGTGAACACGGCAAGCCGGAGCGTAGCATCGGCAGGTCCGTCCTCGGGCGAGCCGTTACCGGCAAGGATCAGGTCGGCGGTCGGCCCGACGTCGCGCCCGATCGGGGCGGTACGCCGTAGAACCTGCCCGACTGCCCAACCACCCACGACCACCGCGCCCAAGCCGGCAAGCTGTCTCCGATTGAGCGGCCCGGGCATGGTCAGCGCGCCGCTGGTTTTTTGCGCGCTTCCGCGACGAGACGACGCAACGTCGGGAGATCGACAGCACCGGCGACGACCTGCGAGCCGACGATCAGCGCTGGTGTTCCGTTGAAACCGATCGCCTGGGCGATGCTATCGGTGCGCGTAAGCAGCGCGTCGATTTCGGCGCCACGGTTCTTCAAATCGCGTTGCAGACGGGGCCAGTCGACCTTGGCTTTGGCAGCCGCTGCCTTGACGCCCGCGCTGTCGAGCCGCGCCGGCGAGGTCATCAGGGCCTCGTGAAAGGCGGCATGCCTGCCCTGCCATTGGCTCGCGACAGCCGCGCGTGACGCCTCACGCGAGGCAGGTCCGAAGATCGGCCAGTCCCGGTACACGACCCGTACCTTCGGGTCGGAGCGAAGCAGGGCGTTCAGCACCGGCTCCATGCGACGGCAATAGGGGCAGTTATAGTCGAAAAACTCGACAACCGTGACGTCGTAGGTCCTGCCGGCGCGCTTGGGAGCCACGGGATCGTCAACGACCGCCTTGCGCGACAGATCGGGCTGCTGGGCCATGAGAGGCGTGATCGGCGCGGCGAAGGCAAGCGCGGCCAGGAGGCCCCGAGACAACAGGTTGCGACGATTCATCGGTGTTTCCTTGCTAATTCGATTCCATCGGCGAGCGCAGCGCGTGACAATTCACCGAGCTGGAGCTGTACGATCGTGCCGTCGCCCGCAACGAAGGCCGTTGCGGGATACCCCGCCACCTTCAGGGCTTGAGAAAGGCCACGATCGGGGTCGAGCGCGACATGGCGCGCTCCGATATTTTCACGGCCGAGAAAACCGCTGACGATCGCTTGCGCCTCGCCCTGATCGGCAAGAAGGATCGGGACCTCGCCAGGGCGCGACGCAACCGCATCGAGCATCGGCAGCTCACGCCGACACGGACCGCACCATGTCGCCCACAGGTTGACCACGAAGGGCCTGCCACGGAAGCGATCGAGTGGAAGCGGCGCGCCGGACGGGGTTGTCAGGTTGAGATGATAGGGGAACGGGCCGTAGGTCACGGGAGGGATCAGCGCCTGAAGCGAGAACCAGAGGCCACCCGCAACAGCCAACACTCCCCAGCCTGCCGCCAGCGCGCTTGAGCGGCCAAGCCGGATCGCCAGCATCGCCGCAGCGCCCAGAAGCCCTGCAACGGGGGAAAAGCCACCCTGCCACACGGCAAGGATGGACAGCGGAGCGCCGGTGTAGCTCGACCAATGCGCTGCGACGTAACCGATCCGTGCCGTGACCAGTCCAGCGACGATGGCGCTGGTGGAGACCGTCGATACGCGAGGGAAGCGGAACCGACCGGCCAGTGTCGTGAGGCCAAGGAACACGACGATGCACAGCACGGCAAGCCCGCGATCGACGGCCAGCATCAGCGGCCCGATGGCAATCGCACCCGCCATCAGAGAAACGCGGCCGCGCTTTTCCAGAGCATGTAGGCCGCCACCACGAAGATCAGGACGGCGAAGACCGTGGTGAGCGTGCCGCCCGTACCGAGGCGCTTCGCGATGCGCGTGCCGATCAAGCCGCCGACAACTCCACCGGCGATGAACACGAAAGCCAGCGGCCAGTCCACCAGACCCGAAAATGCGTAATTGGCGGCCGTCGTCAGCCCGAACGCGGTGACGGCGATCAATGACGTGCCGACGGCGTTCAGGATCGGCATGCCCGTCGATCCGATCAGGCCGGGGACGATCAGAAAGCCCCCGCCGATGCCGAAGAAGCCCGAGAACAGACCGGTGCCGAGGCCGTAGCCCAGCACCTTCGGCGCCTTTTCCCGGTTGCACTCCGCCCCCGGGTTGCCCGTGTCACCGCGCCCGCGCAGCATCAGGACGCCGACGACGACCATGACCAGTGCGAACAGGAACAGGAGCTTGCCGCCGTCGACGGCCTTGCCCGCGGTAGAGCCGAACAGGGCGCCGATGACGCCGGCGGTCGCATACATGCCGCCACAGCGCCATTTGACGTTATGCGCCCTTGCATGGCCGATCAGCCCCGTGGCGGCGTTAGCCGCGACGGCGAACGCGCTCGTGCCGATGGCGAGATGGGCGTCGGGCACGCGCACCAGATAGACCATGAGTGGGACGGCGAGGATCGAGCCGCCCCCGCCGACAAGCCCGAGGGTAAAGCCCACCAGGCTGCCGGATAACGCACCCAGCAGATACTGGATCGGTTCGAGGGTCATGCCGCTTTGCCGATCTTATGCGGAGCCGCCATCCATTCATGGCCTTTCAGCATGCCTTGCCAGTAAATCGGGGGCAGCATCCGCTCCTTCAGGAACCAGGCAGCGCGCGTCGGGCGCGTGCCGTTCAGCAGCCACGACGGAAAGCTGGGGAGCAGTTTTCCACCATAGCCGAACTCGGCGAGGACGATCTTGCCGCGCTCGACGGTGAGCGGGCACGACCCATAGCCGTCATAGTCGACAACAGGAGGCTTGCCTTCGAGTGCGGCGAGCGTTGACCGCCACCACGGGTGCCTGCTTGCGGGCTGCCGCAGCCGTCTTCGCATTGCTCGTCCCCGCAGCATCGCCCAAGGCAAAGACGTTGTCGTATCGCTTGTGGCGCAGCGTCGCCTCATCGACCTCGACGAAGCCGTTTGCCGCCGCGAGCGAACTTTTGGCAACGACGTCATGCGACACCTGCGGCGGCACGACGTGGAGCATGTCGAACCCGCGCTCGATCCGCTCGCTGACACCGTTCTGCTTGCGCTCGAAGGTGGCAATACGCCGATCGGCGTCGACCGCGACGAGGTTGGATTCGAGCTTGAGGTTGATCCTATACTTCTCGACATATTCCATCAGCGCAGGGACATAGGTCGCGACGCCGAACAGCGCCGCACCGGCGTTGTGAAATTCGACGTCGATCGCGGGGAGAACACCGCGTTCGCGCCAGATGTCGCAGGACAGGTACATCGCCTTTTGAGGCGCGCCGGCGCACTTGATCGGCATCGGCGGTTGCGAGAACAGCGCGCGTCCCCGCTGCAATTCCTGGACAAGCTGGTAGGTGTAGGGCGCCAGATCGTAGCGGTAGTTGGACGTGACCCCGTTGCGGCCCAACGCTTCGGTAAGCCCCGCGATCTTCTCCCACGCCAAACGCAGGCCGGGGGCGACGATCAGGACACGATAGGCGATCGTATCCCCGTCGCCCAGGGTGATCGCCTGACGCTCGGGGTCGATGGTGATCGCCGGCAGCCGGATCCATTCGACGCCCTTGGGCATGACATCGGCTTCGGCCTTGCGGGTCTGTTCGGGGGTGAAAACGCCTGCCCCGACTAACGTCCAACCGGGCTGGTAATAATGGTCCCGGGCCGCATCGACGACCGCGATCGACACCTTGGCGTTACGTTTCAGGATGCTGGCGGCGGTTGCGATGCCCGCAGCTCCGCCTCCGATGATGACGATGTCGTAGGTCATTTGCCGGTTCTTTCGGACCGGCGAGCGAGCGCCGGCTTCAGATCGGCCAGGTCGTACCCGGCTGCCTTGGCCTGACCGACGATCGTTTCGGGATCGGCATGACTCGCCTCCGCCAGCGCCCATAGGGTAGCCGCCCGCGTGCCGCTTCGGCAGAAGCCGAGCGTCGGTCCCGGCAGCGCAGTCAGCGCTTCCTTCATCCGGTCCGCATCGGCATCGGTCGCCTTGCCCGGCACGATCGGGACATGGGCGAACGCAAGGCCGTGTTCTTCGGCGATCCGGGCCATCTCGTGTGCGCTCGGCTGTCCCTGCTCCTCGCCATTTGGCCGGCTCGAAACGATCGAGCGAAACCCCGCCTGTGCGGCGGCAGCGACATCATCCCGGGTGAGCTGGGGAGCAGCCGAGAAGGACGGTGTGATCTTCTTGAAGGCCATGTAATGTCTCCTGTCCGGTCACGCCGAACGGCGTGGGATGAGTGCGAAGCGGTGGATGGCTGCGCCGAGCGCCATTGCAGCGGTGAAGAGCAGCGCGGGGGCAGGCTGGATCGCGAGCGCGGCGATGGCGGGGCCGGGGCACAGGCCGACAAGGCCCCAGCCTATGCCGAACAGGGCGGCACCGCCGAGGAGGCGCGCGTCGATCGGCGACGTGGCCGGCGTATGGAATTGCTCCGCGACGATCGGCGTAGAGCGTCCACGCACGATGAGCCAGGCTATCGCCATCGGCAGGATCGCTCCCGCCATGACGAATGCCAGGGTCGGGTCCCAGGCACCGGCGACGTCGAGAAACGCCCGTACCCGCGCAGGATCGATCATGCCGGACACGGCGAGGCCGGCGCCGAACAGCGTGCCGCTGACGAGCGAAAGAAGGCTCTGGCGCATCACGATACCACTCCCGCGAGACGCATGAGGGTCACGGTGGCGATGCCGGTCGCCATGAACGTGCCGGTCGCGACGATGGACCGCGGCGACAGGCGCGACAGGCCGCAGACGCCGTGACCGCTGGTGCACCCCGCGCCGAGCCGCGTCCCGATCCCGACGATCAGCCCGGCGACGGCGATCAGCCCGAGCGACGTCGGGAAGCGAGCTTCCACATTCACATTGGCTGCGGTCAGCGCCGCGCCCAGGGGCAGCCCCGCCGTGAAAAGCAAGGCCATCATCCAAGGCGCTCCCCCTTCAGAGAGAGCGAGGACACGCGCGAACATGCCGCTGACCCCGGCGATGCGGCCGTTGCCCAGCAACATGATCGCCGCAGCGAACCCGATCATCAGGCCGCCGATGAAGCCGGCAAGCGGCATGGCATGGGGAAATCCGGGCATCACAGCGTATCCAGTGGAATCTTGAGGTAGCGGGTGCCGTTGACTTCCGGCTCCGGCAGATGGCCGCCGCGCATATTGACCTGCACCGATGGCAGGATGAGCTTGGGCATCGACAAGGTGGCGTCCCGACTGGTGCGCATCGCGACGAAGTTGTCTTCGTCCACCCCCTCATGAACGTGGACGTTGCCGACGCGCTGCGCGCCCACGGTCGTCTCCCAGACATACCGGTCGCGCCCCGCAGCCTTGTAGTCGTGGCACAGGAACAGCCGCGTCTCGTCGGGCAACTGCATCAGTCGACGGATCGAGCGGAATAGCTGGCGCGCATCACCACCGGGGAAGTCTGCGCGTGCGGTGCCGTAGTCCGGCATGAACAGGGTATCGCCGGTGAAGACTGCGTCGCCGATGACATAGGCCATATCGGCGGGGGTGTGCCCCGGCACATGCAGCGCGATGGCCTCGATGTCGCCGATCGTAAAACGGTCGCCATCGTCGAACAGGTGGTCGAACTCGGAGCCGTCCCGTTCGAAGTCGGTGCCGGCGTTGAAAATCTTGCCGAAGACGTTCTGCACGCGAATGATGTCGCGGCCGATCGCGAGCTGACCGCCCAGCGCCTTTTGCAGATAGGGCGCCGCAGACAGGTGGTCGGCATGAGCATGGGTTTCGAGCAGCCAGTCGACCGAAAGGCCGTGCTCCCGCACATAAGCGATTACCGCATCCGCCGACGCCGTATTGGTGCGACCGGCCGCAGCGTCGAAGTTCAGGACACTGTCAACGATCGCCGCCTTTCGCGTGGCGGGGTCCCAGACGACGTGGGTCGCGGTGTTGGTCGGCTCGTCGAAGAACGAGTGAACGACCGGCGCTACCGCCGCCTTCGCACGTTCAATCTGCGCAACTGCCTCATTCAACGCCGATTCCACGATCGCCTCCAATTATTGATTTCATGGTTTATGTAGTTGTGTAATCCGCTTGCGTCAACGGGCTGCCCGTGCCATCTGAAAAGCATGGAAACGATGGATGCAGACGTACCGCGCTCGTTGCGCATCGGGGACGCGGCCCCGAATTTCACCGCCCGCACGACGCAGGGCGCGATGTCGCTCGATCAGTATCGTGGTCGTTGGGTCGTGTTCTTTTCGCACCCGGCTGATTTCACGCCGGTCTGCACCAGCGAGTTCGTGGCCCTGGCGAAGGCCGCACCGCAATTCGAGGAGCTCGACTGCGCCTTGCTCGGGCTGTCGGTTGACAGCCTGTATTCGCATGTCGCCTGGTTGCGCGCGATCAAGGATGTCTTCGGTGTAGAGGTGCCGTTCCCGGTCGTGGAAGACCCGTCGATGGCGGTGGGTTACGCCTATGGCATGCTTGACGAACAGGCCGGCGACGCCTCGGCCGTGCGCGCGACCTATTTCATCGATCCTGAGGGCATCATCCGTGCGCTCAACTGGTATCCGATGAACGTCGGGCGATCGGTCGACGAGATGCTCCGCACGGTGAGGGCATTGCAGCGATCGGCCGATGGGCAGGCCTATACGCCGGCCGACTGGCAGCCGGGTGACGACGTCCTGCTCCCGCCCGCCTTGCCGTGCAGCGCCGGTGCCGACTGGTTTCATCAGTTGAAGGCCGATCGATGACGGCGATCCATCAATCCCGCGCGATCGCCGATGCGGCGGTCGAAAAGCTGCGCGTGTTCGCTCAACCCCAGCGCCTCATGATCCTGTCCTATCTGCTGGGCGGTGAGCGGCAGGTTGCGGACATAGAGGCTGCGACCGGCGTGACCCAGCCGGCCCTCAGCCAGCAGCTTGCCGAGCTGCGCCGCGCCGAGCTGGTGAAGACGAGACGCGAGGCAAAGCAGGTCCATTACCGGCTCGCCGATGACGCAGCCGCAATGTGCGTGCGCACGCTCGAGGCGATATTCGGCGCCGATGATCTAGCCGTGCATGAGGCAGCGCCCGCTTCCCGACCGTCGCGAGCGCGCGGGGCGTCGGCTGCCACGCGGCCGCAAAATATAGGCGCAGCCGTATTTGCGAGGGTCGGATAATCATTCCGGTTTCGAAAGGACAAACCAGATGCGGCTTCCCGCTATCGCAGTTGCAGGATGCTTGGCCGTCATGAGCAGTGCCGGGTCAGCAGGCGTCACCGCGCAACAACCCGTGATTGCCGGCTATGGCAGGATCACGCCGGTAGAAGGCGCGGTTGAGCGGCCGGACCACTCGCTGCGATATCGTGTGCTGTTCAGTGTGACGAAGGCGGCGTCATCTCCCGACAAGGTCAATCCCTCGCTGGAGAAGGTCGCACGCTTCCTGAACCTGCTCGGGGCGGACGGCGTGCGGCCGGCACAGGGAGATGTGATCGTGATCGTCCACGGGCCGGCGACACCGATTATTGCCGATGATGAGGCATATGCGACGAAAACCGGTGCCACGACGAACCCCAATCTTGCCTTGATAGCGGCGCTAAGGCGGGCAGGCGTGTCCGTTCGAGTGTGCAGCCAGGCTTTAGTCGGGAATGGGATCGCTCCGGTCACGGTCGATAAGGCTATCGAAGTCGATGTCTCGGCTCTCACCACAATGGCGACATTGCAGATACGTGGTTGGGCGCTGATCCCTGACTGATCGTACCGAACTTCCTGTTTTATCATTCCAGTCCGTAACGCGGCCGGTGTCACAACCGTCCGGTTGTGACACCTGCGTAGCACCCCAGCTTTTCCGCGGGTCTACAGGTGTCGGAACCCCGTGTCAGAATGGCAGGTTGGAAGCGACTATGCGCGATTATCCTGCGGTGATACCCAGGATGCCGCTCTGCTGCTCCACGCGGAGACCAATCCGCGGTGGGGTTCGGTCTGCCACGACCCGCAGGTAAAACATGTACGGTACTCAACTAGTCTTCTGCGGCTGAGCGGCCCTTGAGCGGTGGAGCGCGGTCACGCGCTTGACGTGGGCGATGCTGCACCCGGCGAGCTCCGCGGTCTTCGCGATGCTCATGCCCGCCTCGCGCAGACCTACGATGCGCCGGTGGTGGGCGAGGTCCGGCTTGCGGCCGGTGTACCGCCCCGCCCGCTTGGCAATCTCGATGCCCTCGCGTTGCCGCTCGCGCCGGGTCTCGTAGTCATCCCGCGCCGTCTGCAGCGCGACCCGCAGCAGCATGTCCTGCACCGCCTCCAGCACGATGCGCGCCACGCCTGCGCTATCAGCTACCAAGTCCGACAGGTCCACAATGCCCGGCACCGCCAGCCGAGCCCCCCTGCCCCGGATAGCATCCACCAGCAGTTCCGCTTCCTGCAGAGGCAGGCGGCTGATGCGGTCGATCTTCTCGGCCACCACCACCTCGCCCGGCTGCAGGTCCGCCACCATGCGCAGCAGCTCCGGCCGGTCCGGTCGCGCGCCCGACGCCTTCTCCCGGTATACGGCCGCGACATAAAAGCCGGCCGCCCGCGCACCAGCCACAATGCTCTCCTGCCGCGTCAGGTCCTGCTCGTCCGTGCTTACCCGCAAATACACCCGCGCCGCCCTAACCTCGCTGCCTGCCACCTGCTCATCACTCCTACTTGGCGTTGTTGGGTATACCCTTGTGAGCCAATCATGCAGCAGGCGGCTCAGAACGGCAAGTGCCGGTCCTACGGAGCCTAGCTAAGCAGACCGGGTCTAAGTAGCTGCTCCATTATTGATGAACGATATTTCGGTGACCAGCCGTGCATCGATCCCTCCCTGCACGCTGGCGTCCGACGTTGCCCTCCGGTATAAAGCCGTTGGACAGGTCAGAGCAGCGGGATTGGTGCAGATGGAAGCACAGAGGGTCAAAATCGTGGACGGTGGTAAGCTCGTGATCCCGGCGGCAATGCGCCGTGAGCTCGGGATCACCACGGGTGACACCGTTCTCGTCGATGTGGACGATGGCGAATTGCGGGTACGTTCCGTACCTAAGGCACTTGAGCGTGCTCGCGCCATCCTGCGCAAGTATGTGCCCGAAGGCGTCGGCTTGGCTGACGAGCTGATCGCGGAGCGTCGGCGTGAGGCGGAGCGTGAGTAGCAAAGTCGTACTCGACGCCTCCGCCCTGCTCTGTCTTCTGAACGATGAACCCGGGGCGGATAGGGTAGTCGACGTCCTGACCCGCAGCATCATCGGAACAGCCAACCTCGCAGAGGTCGTCTCCAAGCTACGGGACCGGGGATTGCCGCTCGACGAGGTGCGTGAGGCGCTTGGCGGGCTGCATCTTGATGTCCGGCCGCTCACTCCTGCCCAGGCACTCATAGTAGGCGACCTCCGGCCAGCCACGAAGGCGCTCGGTCTTTCTCTCGGCGATCGGACGTGCCTTGCTTTGGCGATCGACCTGCAAGCCGAGATGCTCACAACGGACGGGCCACTTGCGAGTGCCGATGTAGGCATCACCATCACCAACGTGCGCCCTCTGGCAGAGTAGTCGCACGTTCGTGCTTTTAGGTACGGCACTCTGCTGGCGGGGACTCCCATGACTACCGCTCCGACACCGGTGCGCGACACAATTCTGATCACGCACGCCAAT
>PKED01000112.1 GCA_002863155.1 Sphingomonadaceae bacterium
TCGCGGACTATCGCCGAGCTGACCGCGATCCGCGATCAGGCCAGGGGCGATGCCGACCGGGCTGTGGCGCATATCGAGCGCATCAACCCGGAGATCACGGCTGAGAGCCTGCACACCTTTGCGCGGGTAGCAAAGAGCAAGCTCCGGCACGGCGACGGCTCCTACGCGCGGAACTATGTTCGGGCCGTCGCGCAGCGGGTAGAAGTGGTCAGCAAAACGGACGTCCGCATCCGCGGCACGCGTACCGAATTACTGCGAACCCTCACCGCCGCCTCTGGCGTAGAGGCGGCGGTGCTAGGGACTCGTCCTTTCGGACCGAAATGGTGCCCAGAAGAGGACTCGAACCTCCACGCCCTTGCGAGCGCCAGCACCTGAAGCTGGTGCGTCTACCAATTCCGCCATCTGGGCCCCAGAAGACTTGTACGTCAGGTAGGCCGCGCGCTCTAGGGGAGGGGTGCTGCGCTTGTCAACAACACAGTGCGGCTCTTCGCGCTTGCCGTTTGCGCGGGGCGGCGGCATGGCAGCGCACGTTGCGGTCGAGCGCGAGGAGCGACATGAAGGACAGGCTGATAACATTGATCGGCGGCGGCGGTTTTCTGGGCCGCTATGTCGCGCAGGATCTGCTCGCCCGGGGCGCGCGGGTGCGGATCGCCCAGCGCAACCCGCGCGCAGCGGCGTTCCTGCGGCCGCTCGGCGGGCTGGGGCAGACCCAGTTCGTCGCGGCCGATATCCGCAAGCCCGACTCGGTCGCGCGCGCGATCCAGGGCAGCGACGGCGTCGTCAATCTGGTTGGCATCCTGAAGGGCGATTTCAAGGCGTTCCAGGCCGATGGCGCGCGCCATGTCGCCGAAGCGGCGGCGGCGGCGGGCGTGCCGGCGCTGGTCCATGTCTCGGCGATCGGCGCCGATCCCGGCTCGCGCTCTGCCTATGGCCGCAGCAAGGGCGAGGGCGAGGCGGCGGTGCGCGCGGCGTTTGCGGGCGCGACCATCCTGCGCCCCTCGGTCGTGTTCGGGCGCGAGGATCAGTTCGTCAACCGCTTTGCCGCGATGATCGCCGCGGCGCCAGTAGTGCCGGTGGTACGCGGCGTGGCGAAGTTCCAGCCGGTCTATGTCGGCGACGTCGCGCGCGCGGTCGTTGCCGCGCTGGCCGATCCGGCGCGCTTCGGCGGGCGGACCTTCGATCTGGGCGGGCCCGAGGTGATCTCGATGCGCGCGCTGATCGACTGGATCGCCGCGCAGACCGGCCAGCGCCCGACGATCATCGACCTGCCCGACGGCGTGTCGGCGATGATCGCGGCGCTGGGCTTCCTGCCCGGCGCGCCGATCACCGGCGATCAGTGGAAGATGCTGCAGCACGACAATGTTGTCGCGCCCGGCGCCGACGGGCTGGCCGCGTTCGGCATCACGCCCACGCCGATGGCGGCGGTCGCGCCGGGCTGGCTCGTCCAGTATCGCCGCAACGGGCGCTTCACGGTCGCGGCCGGGTGAACATGACGCAGGCGGCGCCGCGCGCGCCCGCCGGCCAGGGGGTTTTGTGAACGATATCCTGACGATTATCCTGCTCGGCATTGTCGAGGGCGTGACCGAGTTCCTGCCCGTTTCGTCGACCGGGCACCTGATCCTGGCCGGCGCGCTGCTCGGCTATGACGACGGCAAGTGGCAGCTGTTCAACATCGTCATTCAGCTCGGCGCGATCCTGGCGGTGGTGGTACTGTACTGGCGGACCTTTTGGGCGGTGCTGATGGGCCTTGCCAAGCGCGAACCCGGCGCGGTGCGGTTCGTCGCCAATCTGCTGATCGCGTTCATCCCCGCCGCGGTGATCGGCCTGATCTTTCGCAAGCAGATCGAAGCGCTGCTGCTCAGCCCGATGGTGGTCGCGGTCGCGCTGGTGCTGGGCGGTGTCGCGATCCTGGTGATCGAGCGGCTGGCCAAGCCCGGCGAGGCGACCGGCATCGCGGGCGTGCCGGCGCGCACCGCGCTCGGCATCGGCCTGCTCCAGTGCCTGGCGATGATCCCGGGGGTCAGCCGCTCGGGCGCGACGATCCTGGGCGCGCTGACACTGGGGGTGGAGCGGCGGACCGCGGCCGAGTTCAGCTTCTTCCTCGCCATTCCGACGATGCTGGGGGCAAGCGTGGTCGAGCTGGCGAGCCACCGCGACACGCTGAGCGCGGCCAATGGCGTCGGGCTGGGCGGGATTGCGCTGGGGTTCGTGGTCGCGTTTGCGGTCGCGGTGCTGGTCGTGCGCTGGTTCGTCGGCATCGTCGGCAAGCACGGTTTCGGGCCGTTCGCCTGGTATCGGATCGTGGTCGGCGGTGGGGCGCTGATCTGGCTGCTCAGCCGATAAGGGCCGATACGGTCCTATCTATTGACGGGATTGCACATCGATCGGGTGCGGCGCAAGAGATGACATATGTTATGAGTCAGTGATACTGCCCTATCGGCGCTTCAATGCGTGACTCGGGCGGTGCGTTGACATAAAGCTGCCTTGCGAAACGCAAGGACGGGCTGGATGGCGCTGGATCGGATGCTGCAATTTGTCGACCACGCGCAGGCTTATCCGGCCAAGCGCGCGGCCGATCTGCGCGCCGAGGATTTCCGCGAGATCGCCGATCGCTATGCCGAGCCCGACGGCGAGGCGCAGGCGGCGCGCTGTTCGCAGTGCGGCGTCCCCTATTGCTCGGTGCATTGCCCGCTGCACAACCACATCCCCGACTGGCTGCGGCTGACGGCGGAGGGGCGGCTGCGCGAGGCCTATGAACTGTCGAACGCGACCTCGACCATGCCCGAAATCTGCGGCCGCATCTGCCCGCAGGACCGGCTGTGCGAGGGTAATTGCGTGATCGAGTTTTCGGGGCACGGCGCGGTCACGATCGGCGCGGTGGAGAAATTCATCACCGACACCGCTTGGGACAATGGCTGGGTCGAGCCGCTGACGCCGGGGCGGGCGACCGGCCAGTCGGTCGGCATCATCGGCGCCGGGCCCGCCGGGCTGGCAACGGCGGAATATCTGCGTGCGGCCGGGCATGAGGTGCATGTCTATGACCGGCACGACCGTGCGGGCGGGCTGCTGACCTATGGCATTCCGGGCTTCAAGCTTGAAAAGCCGGTGGTGATGCGCCGGATCGAGCGGCTGGCGGCGGGCGGCATCGTCTTCCACCAGAATTTCGAGGTCGGGCGCGACGCGAGCCTGGCCGACCTGCGCGACCGCCACGACGCCGTGCTGATCGCGACCGGGGTCTACAAGCCCCGGGCGATCAAGGCGCCAGGGGTCGAGGCGGGCGGCGTGGTCGAGGCGCTCGACTATCTGATCGCGTCGAACCGCAAGGGTTTCGGCGACGATGTGCCCGCCTTCGACACCGGCGCGCTCGACGCGGCGGGCAAGCATGTCGTCGTAATCGGCGGCGGCGATACCGCGATGGATTGCGTGCGCACCGCGGTGCGGCAGGGTGCCGCCTCGGTCAAATGCCTCTATCGCCGCGACCGCGCCAACATGCCCGGCAGCCAGCGCGAAGTCGCCAATGCCGAGGAGGAAGGCGTCGAATTCGTCTGGCTGTCCGCGCCTGAGCGTTTCACCGGCGAGCCCGTGAGCGCCGTGACGGTCGCGAGAATGCGGCTCGGCGCGCCCGATGCGAGCGGGCGGCGCGCGCCCGAGCCCGATCCCGGCGCGGCGGAGGACTTGCCCGCCGACCTCGTCATCAAGGCGCTGGGCTTCGATCCCGAGCCGCTGCCCGTGCTGTTCGGCGCGCCCGACCTGCGCGTCACCCGCTGGGGCACGCTGACGATCGATGCGCAGACCATGCAGACCAACCTGCCCGGCGTGTTCGCGGCAGGCGACATCGTCCGCGGCGCGAGCCTCGTCGTCTGGGCGATCCGCGACGGGCGCGACGTGGCGGCGAAGATCGCGCAGTATCTGCGCGCCAAGGCGAGCGAGAGGAAAGCGGCATGAAGTATCTTGCGATGATAGCGCTGCTCGCGTCCGGGGCGCCTGCCGTTGCGCAATCGGCACCGACGGCGCCGGCTCAGCCTGCGCTCGACCCGGCCCGGGTGGCGGCGGCACGTATCCTGGTCGACCATATCTTTCCGCCAGCGACGCGCGAGCAATTGATCATCGGCATGGTCACGCCCTTGACTGAAAACATCCGTCAGGCATTCGCGCGAGATCCCAAATTCGCTGACGCTTTCCTCCATGATCCCAAGATGAAGGCACTGCTCGATTCGTTCATCGAGAAGCAATTCGCGCAGTCGAAGGCGCTCATCGTCGAAAATCTGCCGACGATGGTCGAAGCGATGTCGCTCGCATACGCCCGCAGGTTCGATCTGAACCAGATTCGCGACATCGATGCGTTTTTTGCGACCCCCTCAGGTCGTGCTTATCTGGCCGGTTCGTTCACGATCATGAGTGATCCCGATATCCAGGCATGGCAGCGCGACGTGATGGCGCGTTCGATTGCCCATGTGCAGTCCGATGTGGCTGAGTTCGCGCAACAGGCCGAAAAACTCGCGAGCGAAAAGCCAGGTTCCGGAAAGTGACCGACCAGCGCGACCGCCTTGCCGCCGAGGGCATGTATCGCCCCGACATGGAGTCCGATGCCTGCGGCGTCGGCCTCGTCGCGGCGACCGATGGCAAGCCGTCGCGGCGGGTGGTGCAATCGGCGATCGAAGCGCTGAAGGCGGTGTGGCACCGCGGCGCGGTCGATGCCGATGGCAAGACCGGCGACGGCGCCGGGCTGCACGTCGATCTGCCGATCCCCTTCTTCGACGACGCGATCGCGCTGTCGGGGCACCGGCCCATGCCCAATCGGCTCGCGGTCGGCATGGTCTTCCTGCCGCGCACCGACTTGTCGGCGCAGGAAGCGTGCCGGACGATCGTCGAGAGCGCGATCATCGAGGAAGGATACACCATCTATGGCTGGCGGCAGGTGCCGGTCGACGTGTCGGTGATCGGCCAGAAGGCGCAGGCGACCCGGCCCGAGATCGAGCAGATCATGATCGCCGGGCCAAGCCCCGACGCAGCGAGCATCGCCGAGTTCGAAAAGAACCTCTATCTGATCCGCCGCCGCATCGAAAAACGCGTGATCGCGGCGCAGATCCAGGGCTTCTACATCTGTTCGCTGTCGTGCCGGTCGATCATCTACAAGGGGCTGTTCCTCGCCGAGAGCCTGTCGGTCTTCTACCCCGACCTGCGCGATCCGCGATTCGAGAGCCGCGTCGCGATCTTTCACCAGCGTTATTCGACGAACACCTTCCCGCAATGGTGGCTCGCCCAGCCCTTCCGCTGTCTGGCCCACAATGGCGAGATCAACACGATCCGCGGCAACAAGAACTGGATGCTCAGCCACGAGATCAAGATGGCGAGCCTCGCGTTTGGCGAGCATAGCGAGGACATCAAGCCCGTCATCCCCGCAGGCGCGAGCGACACCGCGGCACTCGATGCGGTGTTCGAGGCGATCTGCCGCTCGGGCCGCGACGCGCCGACCGCCAAGCTGATGCTGGTGCCCGAGGCGTGGCAGGACGAGGTCGAGATGCCCGCCGAACACCTTGCCATGTATCAGTATCTGGCGAGCGTGATGGAGCCGTGGGACGGCCCCGCAGCGCTGGCGATGACCGACGGGCGCTGGGCTGTAGCCGGGGTCGACCGCAACGCGTTGCGCCCGCTTCGCTATTCGCGCACCAATGACGGGCTGCTGATCGTCGGCAGCGAAAGCGGCATGGTGGTGGTGCCCGAGACGAGCATCGTCGAAAAGGGGCGATTGGGGCCGGGCCAGATGATCGCGGTCGATCTCGACGCGGGCGACGTTCTCGGCGACCGCGCGGTCAAGGACCGGATCGCCGCCGAGGCCGACTATGCGGCGATGATCGGCGATTATCTGACGATCGACCGGCTGCCAGAGATCACAGCCGAAGTGCGCCGCTACGACCGGCCCGAGCTGATCCGCCGCCAGATCGCGGCCGGGCAGACGCTCGAGGATATGGAGCTGATCCTCGCGCCCCTGGTCGCCGAGGGCAAGGAAGCCGTCGGGTCGATGGGCGACGACACCCCGCTTGCCGTCATTTCCGACAAGCCGCGCCTCATCAGCCAGTTCTTCCGCCAGAATTTCAGCCAGGTCACCAACCCGCCGATCGATCCGTTGCGCGAAAAGCGGGTGATGACGCTGCGCACCCGCTTCGGCAATCTCGCCAACATCCTCGACACGGCGGGGTCGCAGAGCCGGGTGCTGGTGCTCGACTCGCCGGTGCTGACCTGCGCCGACTGGGACCGGCTGAAGGCGCATTTCGGCGCGCAGGCGGCCGAGATCGACTGCACCTTCGACGCCGAAGGCGGGCCGGAGACGCTGCGCGCAGCGATCCAGCATATCCGCGCCCAGGCCGAACAGGCGGTGCGCGAGGGGCGGACCGACCTGTTCCTGACCGACGAGCATGTCGGGCCTGACCGGATCGCGATCGCGGGCGTGCTCGCCGCCGCTGCCGTCCACACCCATCTGGTGCGCAAGGGGCTGCGATCTTACGCGAGCGTCAACATCCGCACCGCCGAATGCCTCGACACCCATTATTATGCCGTGCTGATCGGCGTCGGAGCGACGACGGTGAACGCCTATCTTGCCGAAGCCGCGATCGCCGACCGGCACGCGCGCGGGCTGTTTCCGGGTCTGTCGATCGAGGACTGCCTGGCCCGCCACCGCAAGTCGATCGAGGACGGGCTGCTCAAGATCATGTCGAAGATGGGGATCGCGGTGATCTCCAGCTATCGCGGCGGCTATAATTTCGAAGCGGTGGGGCTGAGCCGCAGCCTCGTCAACGATCTGTTCCCCGGCATGCCCGCCAAGATTTCGGGCGAAGGATATATCTCGCTCCACCTGTCGGCGCGGATGCGGCACGAAGCGGCGTTCGAGGCACCCGCGAGCGTGCTACCGATCGGCGGCTATTACCGCCAGCGCGCGGGCGGCGAGACACATGCCTATTCGGCGCCGCTGATGCACCTGTTGCAAAGCGCCGTCGCCAAGGACAGCTATTCGACCTATCTGCAATTTTCGCGCGGGGTCGCCGATCTGCCGCCGGTTTACCTGCGCGATCTGCTCCAGTTCAACTTCCCGGCCGAAGGGCTGCCGGTCGATCAGGTCGAGGCGATCACCGAGATCCGCAAGCGGTTCGTGACGCCGGGCATGTCGCTGGGTGCGCTCAGCCCCGAAGCGCATGAGACGCTGGCGATCGCGATGAACCGGATCGGCGCGAAGGCGGTGTCGGGCGAAGGCGGCGAGGACCGCAGCCGCTACACCCCCTATGACAATGGCGACAACGCCAATTCGTCGATCAAGCAGGTCGCGAGCGGGCGTTTCGGCGTCACCGCCGAATATCTGAACGCGTGCGAGGAGATCGAGATCAAGGTGGCCCAGGGCGCCAAGCCCGGCGAGGGCGGCCAGCTGCCGGGCTTCAAGGTGACCGATCTGATCGCCAAGCTCCGCCATGCGACCCCCGGCGTTACGCTGATCAGCCCGCCGCCGCACCACGACATCTATTCGATCGAGGATCTGGCGCAGCTGATCTATGACCTGAAGCAGATCAATCCGCGCGCGCGGGTGTGCGTCAAGCTCGTCTCGTCGGCGGGCATCGGCACGGTCGCGGCGGGCGTCGCCAAGGCGCATGCCGACGTCATCCTCGTCTCGGGCAATGTCGGCGGCACCGGCGCGAGCCCACAGACCAGCATCAAATATGCCGGCACGCCGTGGGAAATGGGCTTGAGCGAGGTCAATCAGGTGCTGACGCTCAACGGCCTGCGCCACCGCGTGCGGCTGCGCACCGATGGCGGCCTGCGCACCGGCCGCGACGTCGTCATCGCCGCGATCCTGGGCGCGGAGGAATTCGGCATCGGTACGCTCAGCCTTGTCGCGATGGGCTGCATCATGGTGCGGCAATGCCATTCGAACACCTGCCCGGTCGGCGTGTGCACGCAGGACGAACGGCTGCGCGCCAAGTTCGACGGCAGCCCGGAAAAGGTCATCAACCTGATGACCTTCATCGCCGAGGAAGTGCGCGACATCCTCGCGCGGCTCGGCGTGCGCAGCCTCGACGACGTGATCGGCCGGACCGAGCTGTTACGGCAGGTGAGCCGGGGCGCCGAGCATCTCGACGATCTCGACCTCAACCCCATCCTCGCCAAGGTCGATGCCGACGACGACCAGCGCCGGTTCAGCCTGACGACGTGGCGCAACGAAGTGCCAGACAGCCTCGACGCGCAGATGATCCGCGATGCCGCCGCCGTCTTTTCGCGCGGGGAAAAGATGCAGCTCACCTATTCGGTACGCAACACCCACCGCGCGGTCGGCACCCGGCTGTCGAGCGCAGTGACGCGCACGATCGGCATGTCGAAGCTTGCCGACGGCCATGTCCATGTCCGCCTGCGGGGGTCGGCCGGGCAGTCGCTCGGCGCGTTCCTGTGCAAGGGGATCACCCTCGAGGTGTTCGGCGACGCCAACGACTATGTCGGCAAGGGGTTGTCGGGCGGGATCATCGTCGTGCGCCCGGTGGTGAGTTCGACGCTGGTCAGCCACCAGAACACGATCATCGGCAATACCGTCCTCTATGGCGCGACATCGGGCAGGCTGTTCGCGGCGGGCCAGGCAGGCGAGCGCTTCGCGGTGCGCAATTCTGGCGCCGATGTCGTCGTCGAAGGCTGCGGCGCGAACGGCTGCGAATATATGACCGGCGGCACCGCCGTGGTGCTCGGCGAAGTCGGCGCGAATTTCGGCGCGGGCATGTCGGGCGGGATGGCGTTCGTTTATGATCCGGGGGGCAGTTTCGCCCGCCGCGCGAACCCGGAAAGCATCGTCTGGCAGCGGCTGGCCTCGCTCCACTGGGAAGCGGTGCTGTTCAACCTGATCCGCGCCCATGCCGAGGCGACCGACAGCAAATGGTCGGCCAGCCTGATCGACGAATGGGACCGGGTGGCGGGGCATTTCTGGCAGGTCGTGCCCAAGGAAATGCTCGGTCGGCTCGCGCATCCGCTCGACGACGGCATCGCGGCGGTCGCCGCCGAATAGGCCTTTGCGAGCGCCGCTGCATTGGCCTAGACCCGACGGCATGTGGCAACTCTACCAATTCCCGCTCTGCCCGTTTTCGCGAAAAGTGCGCCTGCTGCTCGGCGAAAAGGGCGTCGGTTACGAGCTGGTGCGCGAATCGCCCTGGGTGCGCCGCGACGAGTTCATCGACATGAACCCGACCGGCCAGACGCCGGTGATGGTCGATCCGACCCGCAATCTGCTGCTGATCGATTCGGCGGCGATCTGCGAATATTTCGAGGAAACGGTCGATCAGGCGGCGATGATCAACGGCACCGCCACCAACCGTGCCGAGACGCGGCGGCTGGTGTCGTGGTTCGACCATCAATTCTATCAGGACGTGACCGCGCCGTTGCTGCACGAGCGGATGATCAAGCGCATCGTCCACCGGGCGGCGCCCGACGCCAGGGTGCTGCGCGAAGCGATGAAGGCGGCGATCGGCCATCTCGACTATGTCGATTACCTGCTCGATCATCGCACCTGGATCGGCGGCGCGACGATGGGGCTCGCCGATCTGGCGGCGGCGGCGCAGATTTCGGTCACGGACTATCTTGGCGGCATCGACTGGAAGGGGCACGAACAGACTGCACGCTGGTATCGGGGATTCAAGAGCCGACCTTCCTTTCGGCCGCTGCTGAGCGAGCGGATGGAGGGGATCGCGCCGCCCGGCTATTATGACGATGTCGATTTCTGATGCATGTTGTGCCCGATCCGACGGCGAGCGCTGCCCCGACGATCGACTTTGACACATTCCTGCGGGTCGACATCCGGGTCGGCACGATCGTCGCCGCCGAGCCCTTTCCCGAAGCGCGCAAGGCCGCCTACAAGCTGACGATCGATTTCGGCCCCGTGATCGGCGTGAAGAAAAGCTCGGTGCAAATCACCGAGCATTACCGTCTGGAGGAGCTGCCGGGGATGCAGGTTGCCGCCGTCGTCAATTTCCCGCCGCGCCAGATCGGCAAGTTCATGTCCGAAGTGCTGACGCTCGGCTTTCCCGATGCCGAAGGACGGGTCGTCCTGATCCGGCCCGGCATCGCCGTGCCCGATGGCGGGCGGCTTTTCTAGAGCCCGATGACATTACCTTGGCCCGTTCGTTTCGAGCGCAGTCAAGACACCCTGCGCAACGCTCGTGGCCTTGGTCTGAGCCCCGACGATCCTCGACTTATGAGTAGAGCCGGAGACCCTGTTGATGCCCTTGCAAGGGCGTGATGGCAACCTGGTTGGCCGGCTGATTGGGCCGCCATCTCTGCCGGGGGCATGTTACCCAGGCTCGAGTGTGGCCGATGGTGATTGTAATCATGCCGCCAGGCGGCAAGCACCGCACGGGCCTGCGCCAGGCTGGTGAAGATCGTCTCGT
>PKED01000040.1 GCA_002863155.1 Sphingomonadaceae bacterium
CAATTTGGGGCATAGCGTCCGTCGGGCGTGCGCGGTTTGGCGGTGGCCGTGATGCCGATGGGGTGTCTGAGCAATGATGATGGCGTGTTCAGAAAACGACCGTGTCGTGACGGCGTGACGTTGCGGCAGCGGCGAAATGAGGACAGCGGCGAAATTTGGTAACGTAGGCAGGGATCATGCCGAGGCGCGATGCTCCTCCCGCGCGGCCTCCCAGATTTCGCGCGCGGCATCGGCGTTCATCAGCGCGATGGCGAGGCCGACGATGAGGTCGGGCCACGCGGAATGCCAGAGCACAGCCGTGACAAGTCCGGTTGCGATGATGGCGACATTGGCGAATGCATCATTGCGCGCTGACAGGAACGCTGCCCGGGTAAGACTGCCGCTATGGTGGCGGTGGCGGGCGAGCATAAAGGCGCAAGTCAGATTGACCGCAAGCGCACCGAGGCCCGCTAGGGTGAGCGGCACTGGGTCGGGGGCGACCGGCACGTTGAACTTCGTCCAAGCCGTCCATAATGTCGCGAGTCCCGGCACAAGCAGGATGAGGGCCAATCCCATGCCCACGCGCGCGCGGCTCCGCACGGACCAGCCCAAGGCGAGAAGGATAAGCAGGTTGACCGAGGCATCTTCGAGAAAATCGACAGAATCGGCAAACAGCGACACAGAGCCGATCGCCTTGGCGACCGCGAATTCGAAACCGAAATACGCGAGATTCAGGAGCGCCACGAGGCGAACCGCCCGGCGCAGGCCGAGATTCGCGAATTTATCGAACCCTTCTTCGGTCATGCGCTCCCCTTACGTGCATATTCGTAGTGGAGACAGGCTGTTCAACCTAAAGCCAGGCCGACACGAGCAAGGCAGGGTTATTAGCGACCGCAGCCTTGGCCTAGCGCAATGGCCGACAGATCGGCGGCAGGATCGACAGTCCGATTCGCTTCCTTCCTTTCGGAATAGCGATCGACGAGCTGGGCCGCATGAGGGCGCAATAGTACCGTGAACCGGACCAGCTCCTCCATCACGTCCACGATCCGGTCGTAATAGGCGGAGGGTCTCATGCGCCCGGCTTCATCGAACTCCTGAAAAGCCTTGGCGACACTCGACTGGTTCGGGATCGTGACCATCCGCATCCAGCGACCGAGCAGGCGCAGCGTATTGACGCTATTAAACGATTGCGATCCGGCCGACACCTGCATCACCGCGAGCGTGCGGCCTTGGGTCGGGCGCATCCCGCCCATCGAGAGCGGCAGATGGTCGATTTGCAGCTTCATGATGCCGGTAATTTGCCCGTGGCGTTCTGGCGAGCACCACACATGGCCTTCCGACCACATCGACAGCGCGCGCAGCTCATGGACGGCGGGATGATCGTCGCCAGCGACCTGATCGGGCAGTGGCAGCGTCGAAGGGTCGAAGATGCGTGTCTCGCACCCGAAGAATTGCAGCAAACGCGCAGCTTCCTCGACACATAGGCGCGAGTAGGCGCGCTCGCGCAAGCTACCGTAGAGCAGCAGGATACGGGGCGGCGGATCACCCGCGCCTAGGCCGAGGCCGGGCCGCTCGATCGCATAGCGCCGATCGAGCGCGGGCAGATGGCCAGGGTCCGTGAGATGGCGCAGCGGCATCAGCCTAGGCTGATCCGCAAAGCCAGCGCGGCAAGCGTCACCAGCAGAATCGGGATCGTCAGCGTCATGCCGACCCGGAAATAATAGCCCAAGCCGATCTTCACATCCTTCTGCCCGAGCACGTGCAGCCAAAGTAGTGTCGCAAGCGATCCGATCGGCGTGATTTTCGGCCCCAGATCGCAACCGATGACATTGGCGTAGATCATCGCTTCCTTGGCTGCGCCCGTTGCGTGCGTCGCGTCGATCGACAGCGCGCCGACCAGCACGGTCGGCATATTGTTCATGATCGACGACAGCAGCGCCGCGATTATGCCGGTGCCAAAAGTTGCGGCCCAGACGCCGCCTTGCGCCGTGCGATCGAGCACTACCGCCAGGTGATCCGTCAGCCCCGCATTCTTCAGGCCATAAACGACGAGATACATGCCAAGCGAGAAAATGACGACCTGCCACGGCGCACCGCGAATGACCTTGCCCGTTTCGATCACATGGCCACGACCGGCAATCACGATCAGCACCAGCGCGCCGATCGCGGCGGTCGCGCTGACAGGAACGCCGAGCGGTTCGAGCAGGAAGAATCCGGCGAGTAGCAGCGCCAGCACAACCCATCCCGCGCGAAACGTCGCGCGGTCGCGGATCGCCTCGCCGGGAGCGCGCAGCTGCGCCACATCGTAGTTTGCCGGAATGTCGCGGCCGAAGAACAGAAGAAGCGCGGCCAACGTCGCGGCGATCGCGGCGAGATCGACCGGCACCATAACCAGCGCGTATTCGGCAAACCCGAGCTTGAAGAAGTCCGCCGACACGATGTTGACTAGGTTGGAGACCACCAGCGGCAGGCTGGCGGTGTCGGCGATGAACCCCGCCGCCATTACGAACGCCAGCGTCGCCCTGGTGCCATAGCCGAGCGCCCGAAGCATCGCGATGACGATCGGCGTCAGGATGAGCGCAGCACCATCATTGGCGAACAGCGACGATACTGCCGCGCCCAGGAGCACGACGAGCGAGAACAGCCGCTTGCCATTGCCGCCACCCCAGCGCGCCACATGCAGCGCCGCCCACTCGAAAAAGCCCGCCGCGTCGAGGATCAGGCTTATCAGGATGATCGCCACGAAAGCGCCGGTCGCGTTCCAGACAATGCCCCACACCACCGGAACATCGGCGAGCGTGATGGCTCCCAGCAGCAGAGCCACGACCGCTCCAGCCATCGCGCTCCAGCCGATACCGAGACCTTTGGGCTGCCAAATGACGAGCGTGATCGTCGCGACGAAGATCAGCAATGCAACAAGCATCAAGCGACCCGCTCGCCACGCTCATCGATCACCTGTTCGCCATCTTCCTTGGTAAATGCTCCTTGCTGTGGTGCGGGGAGCAAATCCAGCACTGCTTCGGACGGACGGCACAGCTTCACGCCGAGCGGCGATACGACCAGTGGACGATTAATCAGAATCGGATGCGCCATCATCGCGTCGATCAGGTCGTTGTCGCTCAGGCTCTCATCGGCGAGGCCAAGTTCGGCGTAGGGCGTGCCCTTTTCGCGCAGCAGATCACGCGGACGTATGTGGGCGCGCTCGATCAACTGAACGAGTAGCGCCCGCGACGGCGGCGACTTGAGATATTCGATGACGTGCGGCTCGATGCCCGCGTTTCGGATCATCGCCAGCGTGTTGCGTGACGTACCGCATTCTGGGTTGTGGTAGATGATGATGTCAGTGGTCACGATGTCACCGCCCCGTCCGGCAGGGTTGCACCTTCACTATGGCCGATTTCGCGTAACTTGGTCCGCAGAACGATCGAGCCGATACTATCAATCGGCAGCGCCAATAGCAGGTTGATGCGATTGGTGAGGTAGCGCAGCGCCATGTCGAAGGCGTGCCGCTGGCCTTCGCCTTCGACGGCGGCAGGGTCTTCGATGCCCCAGTGCGCCATCACCGGATGCCCCGGCCACACCGGGCAGACTTCACCCGCTGCGTTGTCGCAGACCGTGATGACAATATCGATCGTGGGCGCGTCCGGGCCGACAAACTCGTCCCAGTTTTTCGACCGCAAGCCCTCGGTTGGCAGACCTGCTTCCGCGATTAGGGTCAAGGCCATCGGATGCACGGCACCCTTGGGATAGCTCCCCGCTGAAAACGCGCGGAAACGGCCTTTGCCGAGATTGTTCAGCACGCTTTCAGCAAGGATCGAACGGGCGGAGTTGCCCGTGCACAGGAACAATACGTTGTAGATACCGTCGGTCATGCGTGACCTTCCTCGACGCAGTGCGTGCGCATCACCATGTCGGCCAGGCGCGCGCAGATTTCGGGGTTGCCGCCGCAGCAATCCTCCATGAGATATTCGAGCACGTCCGCCATGCTCTCATACCGTGCAGAATAGATGATCGACCGACCTTCGCGGCGGCTCTCGATCAGATTGGCGTGCGACAGAATGTTGAGGTTTGCCGATAGCGTATTGGGCGGGACGCCCTGCTCTCGTGCAATTTCGCCCGCAGCAATCCCTTCCCGGCCCGCCTGCACCAGCATGCGAAATGTGGTGAGGCGTCCGGGATGGGCGAGCGCGGAAAGCGCGGCGACAGCGTGTTTGAGTTCCATGATTCGGATTTAGCGGAAATGTCGCAGCGGACAATGCTTCATCGGCGATGGTAGCAATCTACCGCCCGCCCTTTTTCTTGACGTCGAACGTACCCGTCGCACCCGCCGGAAAGGTCTGCTGACATGGTTTATCGACCGCCGAGGCAAGCGGACAAACATACATTGGACTGCGCAGCGAGATGGTGAGCGGCTTATCGGGCGCAGCGACGTAGGCGCATGAACCGCCAATTGGTTCGTCCAGCGAAAAACCAAGCGCCTTTTTCCCGCGACCTGTAAACTCCCGCGCCACGGGGTCGCCCTTTTTCGTCTGCATTTGGCACTTGAGGTTCCAAGCACCTTCGCCTTTGCCCTCAATTCGCAGCATTTCGGGATACGGCTCCCATTGCGCCGCACTGGCCGTGGCGATCATCAGCAGCGGCAACCCAGCTAACAGCGATTTCATTGTCTTTTCCTCCCAGTTGCGACCGAACCGACGCGAGCGATTCGATAATTCCACGATACAGGAATGATGGTGGCGTTCAATTAGGGTTGGGAAAATAGTTTCCAATATGCCGCTAGTCTTCACTTCTCGAATCATCGAATAATGTTTATCCGGTGGCATCGGGGGAGAGTGGGATGCTAGCGTGGTTTCAATCGCTGATGCCGAAGCAGGGGCGCTTCCAGGAACTGATCGAGACGCACGGTCTGGCCATTACCGAGGCAGCGCGCGAGCTGAGTGCGTTGCTCGACCATCAGGGTAGCCGTGACGGCTGCATCGACAAAATCGCGCACCAAGAACGGCTGGCCGATGCGCTGAGGATTTCGATCATCGACGATGCGCGCAGCGTATTTGTGACGCCCTTCGATCGGAGCGCCATCGTCGCGCTGATCAATGCGATGGACGATGCGATCGATCAGATGCACCAGACCGCGAAGACGATCCGGCGCTATGACGTTACGATGTTCGATCCGGAAATGCGCGATCTCGCGCGCATCGCTGTTGACGCGAGCGACGTCGTTATGACGGCGCTCCCCCTCCTGCGATCGGTCAGCAAATATGGCACACGCCTCCTCACGCTGACGGCGGAGGTTGTCGCGTTGGAGGAGCGCGCCGACGCGTTGCATGAACGCGGATTGCGGACGCTTTTCGAAACCGGCGGGGATGCCACCACCTTCGTCATCCGCCGCGAAGTCTATTCCCATCTTGAACGTATTCTCGACCGACTCGAGGACGTTGCATCCGAAATCCACGGCCTCGTGATCGATCACGCCTGATCATGGCGCTATCGATGTCCATGCTGGTCGCGCTGATCGGTATTGCGCTCGCCTTCGACTTTTTGAACGGGCTGCACGACGCCGCTAATTCGATCGCGACGGTTGTCTCGACGCGGGTGTTGAAACCGCACCACGCCGTCGTCTGGGCTGCGTTCTTCAACTTCATCGCCTTCCTGTTTTTCGGCCTTCATGTCGCTAAGACCATCGGCACCGGAATTATTGACGCGCATATCATCGACGCCAGCATCATTTTCGCGGCGCTGATCGGAGCGATAGCGTGGAATTTGATCACGTGGGTGCTGGGACTGCCGTCGAGCAGTAGCCATGCGTTGATCGGCGGATTGCTCGGGGCCGGCATCGCCAAGGTTGGCATAAGCGCCGTTGTATGGGGCGGCGTCCTCAAAACCGTCGCCGCAATCTTTCTGTCGCCTACAGTTGGCCTGTTCTTCGCTTTGGTGCTGATGTTGGTCGTCGCGTGGACCAGCCTGCGCCTCACGCCGCTCGCGGTCGATAAACGGTATCGTCGGCTTCAGCTTATATCGGCAGCACTCTACTCGCTCGGCCACGGCGGCAACGATGCCCAAAAGACGATGGGGATCATCGCTGTCCTACTCTATTCGCAAGGGCTGCTCGGTGGCGAGTTCCACGTACCGCTGTGGGTCGTATTGTCCTGTCAGGCTGCGATGGCCCTCGGCACGATGTCCGGCGGATGGCGGATCGTCCATACAATGGGATCGAAGATCACCCGGCTGACACCGCCTCAGGGTTTCTGCGCCGAGACTGGCGGCGCGATCACCTTGTTTATGGCGACTCTTGGCGGGATTCCTGTTTCGACCACTCACACAATAACCGGCGCTATCGTTGGCGTCGGCGCGGCACGGCGGCTTTCGGCGGTACGCTGGAATATTGCCGGGAGGATTGTTTTCGCTTGGGTGATTACTTTGCCCGCAGCTGGTCTGATTGCGGCTCTCACATATTTGGCGACAGCGTTCGTCGACTAAGCGATCGACGTCGCATCGTCGTCCAGAAAACGACCGTTTTCCAGACACGCGGCGCGGTTCCCGAAAATCCCGGTCGATCGGCAGTCGAATTGTTTACAAACCCGTTCGAGAATCTATGACGTGAAAACGGCATGATCGATTTGAATGATGAACACGCGCAGCAGTCTCGATCAGTCCGGCACGACCGCAGGTGGCGTACGCGTCGGCTATGCCCGCGTATCGACTGAGGATCAGAGCCTCGACGCCCAGCTCGACGCGCTCAATCGTGTCGGATGCCATCGCATTTATTCCGAACATGCCAGCGGCGCGAAATCCGATCGGCCCGAACTGGCGCAGGCGCTCAAAGCCCTGCGCAAGGGCGACAGCCTGGTCGTGTGGCGTCTCGATCGGCTTGGGCGGTCCCTGCCTTACTTGGTCGCGACCGTCGCCAAGCTGGCGCGCGAAGGCATGGGATTCGAAAGCATCGACGAGCGGATCGATACGGCCAGCGCCGGGGGAACGCTCATCTTTCATATCTTCGCCAGCCTGGCGCAGTTCGAGCGTCAACTTACTAGCGAGCGCACCAAAGCCGGTCTTGCTGCCGGACGCGCGCGTGGCCGCATGGGCGGTCGCCCGCCAGCGTTGACTACCAAACAGCTTCGTGAAGCGAAATTGTTGTTGGCGGACCCGCACGCTACCGTAACTGATGTGGCGGTGACTTACGGTGTCAGCAGGGCAACGCTCTATAAAGGGTTGAAGCAGATCGCGGCATCGGGTTGATGATCCGCCGCAGCTAAGCCGCCGATTTCGACCGAGCGATCGGAAAAGGTCGCAGTGATATGCATCTCGCCACCCATCGCCGCGCTCAGCTCGCGCAACGTGCTGACCTTCATGTCGGGACTGCGCAACAGCCTAGAGATTGCCGACTGCTCCAGATCAATCAATCTTGCCATCTCTTCCGAGCCGATGCCCATGCCGTGACACAACCGCTCAAAGCTGGCCCACCGATTGGTCAGCTTAATCTTGCTTGCCTCGCTGTGCGCGCGACGCTCGGGACTCCAATCCTTCATGAGATCGGAAAACGGGCGATGTCCGCTCATGCAGCCTCTTCGAGTTGGATATGCAGCTTGAACCCCGCTGCCGTGGCGACATTGACGAGCGCATCCAGCGAGAACTTGTCGAGCTTCCCGCGCAGGAGATCGTTCACCCGGGGCCGGGTCAGGCCAAGCCGTTTGGCGGCCTGTTCCTGCGGCACGTCCCACGACTTCACCCGCTCGCGGATGCTCAGCAGCAGGTCCGCGCGCGCCGTCAGGTTTGCTGCTTCCGCCGGTGTGTCGGCGAGCGCGTCAAAAACGCTATCGAAGGTTCCGACAATCATAGGTTCGGCGTTCATTGTTCTGCCTTCCAAGTTTTCAGCCGTTTCGCGGCCAGGTCGATGTCCTTTTGTGCAGTCTGTTGTGTCTTCTTCTGGAACGCATGAAGCACCAGCACGCGATCCGGTAATGTCGCCACATAGATCACCCTGAACGCGCCCGACGCTTCCCTGACCCTTATTTCTCTTACGCCCGCTCCAACGGTCTTCATCGGCTTCCAATCCGAAGGATCGAGGCCCGTCTGCACCGCCCGGAGTTCGACGCCCGCGCTGTAGCGGGCACCGTCCGGGAAATTTCGTAGAGCCTCGCGGCTGTCGCCGAGGAAATGGACCGGCTTCGCGGTTATAGACTCCATCCCGTCGCCTGTATCAAAACAGAGACAGAAGCGCAAGAGGATCGTTCCGCGATGACCGATCGGGGGCGCCCTGACGGGCCGCGCTCTATCTCCGCTGGCGCTACGACCAAGCCGCCTGTGGCGTCTCGTCCCTGCCGGGTGACGATCGCTCGCGCGCGGGGTCGGGCCAGGCCCGCCCATGATGACGCCGGCGTCGCCGACGAGATCCCTTATTCAGTCGGGGAAAGGGGCGCGCCGCGCCCTCTCCCCAGCAACGACAATCAGCCGGGCCGTGGCTTCCTCGCGTGCCGCTCAGTGCGCCCGCACCACCCCGGCCGATGCGCGACGGGCCACAACCTTGGGAAATCGGCCATGAACATGAACACATCCTACCGTAGTCTCGCGCTCCAGACCGTCATCGGCGGCATCATCATGTATCTGGTGATGTTCGTGATGATCGACCGCCTATCGAGCTTCTACAACAATCTGAACATGGTCTACATGACGCTGATGATGGTTGCGCCGATGGTCGTGCTGATGATCGTGTTCATGCCCGGCATGTTCAAATCGAAGGCCGTCAACGCCGCTCTGCTGATCGGGTCGGTCGTAATCTTCTTCGGGAGCTTCGCGCTCATCCGCACGCAGACGACGATCGGGGATAGCGCGTTCTTGCGCTCAATGATCCCACATCATTCGGGAGCGATCCTGATGTGCGAACAGGCGAAACTGCGCGACCCCCAAGTAGCGGCGCTATGCACCAACATCATCAAATCGCAGCGCGACGAAATCGCCCAGATGAAAGCAATGCTCGACCGGCGATAGAAGTGAGCGCAAAAGCTTGTAAAGGGCATTGTCTGCTAGCTTAAAAAAGCGACATGGAAATGTAGCCTACCCCGCAAATCATCGGCGATCCGGTAATAATAGGTATGTTAAGCCGATGGCCAATGGGATTTCATTGGATTTGGCCCTGCCTATAGTTGAAGGCGATTGCACTCGGGATGACCGGCGCTCCGTCGACGGGCGATTCGGGACGGAAAGTCATTTCGCACTGTCCCTTACGCAGCGAAGACACACCAGCGCGGCATCGATTAGCCGGAAGCGAGTTTTGGAGCGGTCAAAACCTGTCCCCGATTTGCACCTGCCGTTAGATATTGATCAAAGGTAATGTGTGACACCGTTCAGTGCGGGTCCCTGATTCGAATCTGCGTCCTCCAATCGGCGCAAATCAGCTGGTCGGTATCGAAATTTCCCAATGATCTGAGTGCCCGATCGGGTGGTGTATGGGGCACCACTTTTTTCAATGTCTTAAGAGGACACTGGCAGGCGTTCCTGAATTGCGCCCCAGCAGATCGCCGCTCGGCAGCTTTGGAATTCCTACCTGCTCCTCTGTGGCGCGGCATGGCGTACTGCGCCCGGTGGGGTGGTTTCCCGCATCCTTTTGATCACGGGTGCCCCCGGCGGGGAGGAGCGAAACCGAATATTGACGTGACCCCCGCAGTCGCCCCGCCTCTCCCGCGAGCCGGAGCAACGATCCCATCATCGAACTGACCGAAGCTCTCCGCCTTGCCCGCCTCTGGTAACAGGGTAAGTTAGCGCGGGAGTCAGGCGCGAGAATCCACGCGCCGGCGAGGAAGTATTTTCAGATGACGGACTTCGCATGACGGAAATCGCGGACGACCAGCTGGCGCGGGCGTATGATAGGGTGGTGCTCGGCCGGCGGAGCATCCGCGGCTACAAGCCCGATCCGGTGCCGAGGAAGCTGATCGAGGAGATCATCGCGCTCGCCATGCGCTCGCCTTCGTCGATGAACGTGCAGCCGTGGAATTTCTACGTCATCACCGGCGAGCCGCTCAACCGCATCCGCGCCGGCAATACCGAGCGGATGGTGGCGGGCGTGCCTCAGTCGCGCGAATTCCGCACCGGCCAGCCGTTCGAGGGGACGCACCGCGACCGCCAGGTCGCGGTTGCCAAACAGCTGTTCGCCGCGATGGGGATCGAGCGCGACGACAAGCCGGCGCGCACCGACTGGGTGCTGCGCGGCTTTCGCCAGTTCGACGCGCCCGTGTGCGTCATCATCACCTATGACAAGGTGCTCGACGGCAGCGACGACACGCCGTTCGATTGCGGCGCGGTGGCGACCGCGCTGGTCAATGCCGCCTGGTCGCGCGGGCTGGGCGCGGTGATCAACAGCCAGGGGA
>PKED01000182.1 GCA_002863155.1 Sphingomonadaceae bacterium
TGTCCGCATCGCCGACGGCGACCGGATCGATTTCGGCAAGCACATGTGGCGCGTCGTCACCGGGTCGGGCCACAGCCCCGAACATGCATGCCTGTGGAACGAGCGTGAAGGCGTGCTGGTCTCAGGCGATCAGGTGCTGCCGCGGATCAGCTCGAACGTGTCGCTGGGCGTGACCGAGCCCGAAGGCGATCCGCTCGGCGACTGGTTCGCGTCGCTGGCGCGACTGCGGCAGTTGCCCGCCGATCTGATCGTGCTGCCGGGGCATGGCGATATCTTCACCGGGCTGCATGCGCGCGTCGACGCACTCGCCCGCGAACATCGCGAGCGGCTCGACGAGCTCGAGGTCTTCATCGCCGCCGAGCCGCGCCGCGCGGTCGATTGTTTCGGTCGCCTTTTCCGTCGTGCGATCGGGCCCGACATGCTCGGGATGGCGACCGGCGAGTCGCTTGCGCATCTGCGCCGACTGGAGGTCGAGGGGCGGGCGGTGCGGCAGGTCGTAGACGGGGTCTGGTGGTTTGCGGCGCCGAAAGCGGCTTGATAAAAGCGGTCACCTGTTCCACTCATGTTCTCTAGCTGGGGAGAGTCGCGATGGCCGCTGAGCTTGTCTTGTACACCAATCCGATGTCGCGCGGGCAGATAGCGCGCTGGGCGATCGAGGAATCGGGTGCCGCCTATGACACGGTGCTGCTCGATTATGCGGCGACGATGAAGGGGGACGCGTATCTCGCGATCAATCCGATGGGGAAAGTGCCGGCGATCGTCCACAAGGGCCAGGTGGTGACCGAATGCGCGGCGATCTGCGCCTATCTGGCCGATGCCTTTCCCGACGCCGGGCTCGCGCCGACCGCGACGGAGCGGGCCGATTATTATCGCTGGCTGTTCTTCGGGGCAGGCCCGGTCGAGCAGGCCGTCACCAATCGCGCAATGGGCTTTGCGCCGAGCGCCGATCAGGGCCGCATGGCGGGCTATGGCAATTACGACCTGACCGTCGATGTGCTAGAAAAGGCAGTGTCGGCGCATCCCTATATCGCAGGCGAACGGTTTACCGCGGCTGACGTCTATGTCGGCTCGCAGGTGATCTGGGGCACGCAGTTCGGCACGCTGCCGTCGCGCCCGGCCTTTGCCGATTATGCCGCGCGGCTGACGGCCCGCGATGCCTATCGGCGCGCCAAGGCGATCGACGACGCACTGATTGCGGAGGCGCAGGCGGCGAACGGCTGAAGGATTGCGCGGGTAGAGGATGGGCGTGCCGGGCGCGGTTCATGCGTTGCCGACCCGGACGGGGTGCATGCATCCGACGTCCGGAATGCCCGCGCCCTTTTGAGTTTGTCACGTTGGAACTGAAGCACCCGTCATTGCGAGCGCAGCGAACGGACGCCAGTGTCGCCATGACGTTCAGCGCCAATCGCAGGGTCGTTAGAATCCGATGACATTACCTTGACCCGTTCGTTTCGAGCGCAGTCGAGAAACAGGCCACGAGCGTTGCGCAGGGTGTCTCGACTTCGCTCGACACGAACGGTTGGGGATCTGATTCAACCAACAGTCATCCGACTCCAGGCCGATGACGACAAGGCGCCTATCGCCCCGTCCGCCGCCCCGGCAGCGCCGCCATCACCTGCGCGCGCCATGCGGGCGTGCCGCTCGCCCAGGCGGCGATTTCGTCGAGCGTGCGGTGGCACCCCTCGCACCGGCGCGAAGCCGGATCGATGCGGCAGATGTTGATGCAGGGCGAAGCGATGGCGGGCTGCGTCACGGCGTGCGCGCCAACGGTTCCGCTCAACCGATCGGGCGGCGCAGGAATTCGGGGAAGGGGCCTTCCCATTTATCCTCGCCGACCGGGGCGTCGTTGTGGTCGATCGGCTCGGCAGTCGGATAGCGCGGTTCGGGCGCGCGCGACGGCTGGCGTGGCGCCTCGGCTCGGACCGGAATGCTCGCGGCATCGTTCGGCGCATCGCGGCGCGCACCGCCACGGCGGCCGCGCCGGGGCTTGGCGGGCGCCGCATCGGCTTCTTCGGTGAGATCGGGCGCCGGCGCGGCCGGCTCGCCGTTGGACGCAGCCTTGCCACGCGTCCTGCGGGTTCGGCCCTTGGGCGCGGCTTTCGCCTCGTCCGCGTCTGCGCTGCTCGTCTCGTCGGTCGCCGCAGCACTGCCCAGCCGCTCGATTGTCTGGCCAGTGAGCTTTTCGATATTGGCGATGTTCTCGGCATCGTCGGGGGTGATCAGCGTATAGGCAATGCCGGTCGCGCCGGCGCGGCCGGTGCGGCCGATCCGGTGGACATAGTCGTCCGGGTGCCACGGCGCGTCGAAGTTGAAGACGTGGCTGACACCCTTGATGTCGAGCCCGCGCGCGGCGACGTCGGACGCGACCAGGATGTTGATCTCGCCGTTCTTGAAGCGGTCGAGCTCGGCGATCCGCTCGGACTGTTCCATGTCGCCATGGATTTCGCCCGAACGCATCCCGTCGCGCTTCAGCGCCTTGTTGAGATCGCGCACCGTCGTCTTGCGGTTGCAGAAGATGATCGCGGTGCGGACATCGTCGCCGAGCAGGCCGATCAGGCGGTCGCGCTTCTTCGACGCGCTGACGGGCACCAGATACTGCTTGATGTTGACGTTGGTCGTTGCCGGGCGTGCGACCTCGATCGTCTTGGGATTGTCGAGGAACTTGTCGGCGAGCTTCTTGATCGGCGGCGGCATCGTCGCCGAAAACAACAGCGTCTGGCGCGCCTTTGGCAGCTTGGTGCAGATTTCCTCGATATCGGGGATGAAGCCCATGTCGAGCATCCGATCGGC
Source organism: Sphingomonadaceae bacterium (assembly GCA_002863155.1). GTDB lineage: Bacteria > Pseudomonadota > Alphaproteobacteria > Sphingomonadales > Sphingomonadaceae > Sphingomonas. Next base: position 2,791 of record PKED01000182.1, read on the forward strand.
TTCGTCGATCACCAGCAGCGAGCAGCCGTTGAGCATGATCTTGCCGCGCCCGAACAGGTCCATCAGCCGCCCGGGCGTCGCGATCAGCACGTCGACCCCTTTTTCGAGCGCGGCCAGCTGATCGCCCATCGACACGCCGCCGATCAGCAGCGCCATCGAAAGCTTGTGATATTTGCCGTATTTTTCGAAATTCTCCGCGACCTGCGCGGCAAGCTCGCGCGTCGGCTCGAGGATCAGCGAACGCGGCATGCGCGCGCGGCTGCGGCCATGCGCCAGGATGTCGATCATCGGCAGCACGAAGCTGGCGGTCTTGCCGGTGCCGGTCTGGGCGACGCCGATGATGTCGCGCATCATCAGGACCGAAGGAATGGCGCTGGCCTGGATGGGCGTGGGCTCGGTATAGCCCGATTCATTGACCGCGCGGAGAAGTTCGTCGGAAAGGCCGAGATCGGCAAAAGTCATAATATGTCCGGAAAAGCCCGGCCAGTGCCGGGGAAACGTGGCAGATCGCTTGCGGATTCTGCCGCTGTTGTCAAGGTTAGCGCTTGGGAACCAGCCGCTTGAAGGCGCGGATTTCGCACACTGCGCCCGATCTTGACCGGGCCGGATCGCGCCGGGCGCAGACCCGACCGTCGACGGGCGGGCGGATGTAGAAGCCCGAATAGAAATCGATCGCGGTGCATTTGTTGCCGAGCAGGGCGCGGATGCGGCGCCCGTCGGTAAAGAACAGGTCGACCGTGCCGGCCTTCACGAACGAGGCACCGGCCAGTCCCGCGATCGGCTGGCACTGATCGGTGCCGCGTTCGCGCCACTCGATCGGCTTGACCGGGGTCATCCGGGGCACGCGAATGACGATGCGCTGATGAATCGTCACCCGGTTTTCGACCTGGCCCTCCACCTGGCCCTCCCCCGGGCCGGGCGGCGCGAGCATCGCAAGGGCGAGGAGGGGCAGCGCCGATTTCATGGTGCGCATACCGGCATAGTTTGTCCGCTTGAACAACCGCTGAACTGGCGGCGATGTGTCCCACATGGTAGCGCAACACGCATGAAAGACGCTCAGGCGACCTTGATCGACGCGGTGCGCGCGCACTTCGGCGCGAAAGCGGCGATCGATAACGCGGATGATGTAGCCCCCTGGCTCACCGACTGGCGCGGGCGCTATCATGGCGCCGCGCGGGCGATCCTCGCGCCCGCATCGACGGCCGAGACGGCGGCGATCGTCGACATGGCGCGTGCCGCCGGAGTCGCGCTGGTGCCGCAGGGCGGGAATACGTCGATGGTCGGCGGGGCAACGCCGCCGACCGACGGGTCCGCGCTGATCTTGTCGACCCGGCGGCTGAACCGGGTGCGGTCGATCGATGCCGGGGCGGGGCTCGCGATCGCCGAAGCCGGCGTGATCCTCGCCGATCTGCACGCGGCAGCGCTTGCCGCCGGGCGGCGCTTTCCCCTGACGCTCGGCGCGCGCGGTTCGGCGACGATCGGCGGTCTGGTGTCGACCAATGCCGGGGGTACGCAGGTGCTGCGCTTCGGCACGATGCGCGCGCTGGTGGCCGGCATAGAGGCGGTGCTGCCCGACGGATCGGTGCATGACGGGCTTGCCGCGCTGAAGAAGGACAATCGCGGCTATGACCTGAAGGAGCTGTTCGTCGGCGCCGAAGGGACGCTCGGCATCGTCACCGCCGCAACGTTGCGGCTGGTGCCCGCGGTCGCCGCGCGGGCGGTCGCGTGGTGCGGGGTGGCGACGCCGATGGCCGCGTTGGCGCTGCTGCGGCGGCTGGAGGCGCAGACCGATGCGATCGAAAGCTTTGAGATCGTGCCGGAGGTCTCGCTCGATCTGGTGCTGCGGCATGTGCCCGGTACGCGCGCGCCGCTCGCCACGGCTCATCCCTGGCACGTCCTGATCGAGGCGACCGCGGCGGCGGACACCGTGGAGCCGCCGACGGCGCTGCTCGAACGGCTGCTGGCCGGGGCGATCGCGGCGGGCGAGGTCGCCGACGCCGTCATCGCCGCGAGCGAGGCGCAGGCGGAGGCCTTCTGGAAGCTGCGCGACTCGATTTCGGAGGCCGAGCGTGCGCACGGTCCCGCCGTCCAACACGACGTATCGGTCCCGGTCGAGGCGATGCCGCGCTTCATCGTTGAGGCGGCGGCGGCGTGCGAGGCCCGCTTTCCCGGCACCAGCGCGAGCGGCTTCGGCCATCTCGGCGACGGCAACGTCCATTTTCACGTCCGCGCGCCCGCCGGTGCCGACGCCGAAGCCTGGTACGCGCAGGAAGCGCCGCGAATCACGCCGTTCGTCAACGATCTCGTCGTCGCGGCGGGCGGGTCGATCTCCGCTGAACATGGCATCGGCCAGATGAAACGCGACGAACTGGTGCGCCTGTCGAGCCCGGCCCGGCTGGCGACGCTGCGTGCGATCAAGTCCGCGCTCGATCCGCAGGGGCTGATGAACCCGGGCAAGCTCGTTGCGCTTGCGCCACGCGCGCCCGCGCCATAAGGCCTGCGACTCGTTGGGCGCGGCGCATGCTGGCCTTTCGTTCTTATGGAGATTTTCGATGGCCAGCGCGCCCCAACAGCTTCCGCTTTTCTATAACGGCCTCGAGCCGCTCTCGAGCCAGGCGCACGCCGATTTCCGCGCCAAGCCGCAGGACAAGGCGCCTTTTCTGGTCGGCCAGCACGCCATTCCGGTCACCGTCGACGAATTCGCGCTGGCGCAGCGTTTCATGCCGATCGTCTTTTCGAGCGGCGACGAGCCGATCCCGCTCGCGCTGATGGGCCTGAACGAAGGCGTCAACGTGTTCGTCGACAATGACGGCGCGCTGATCGACAACACGCTCTACGTCCCGGCCTATATCCGCCGCTATCCCTATATGCTCGCGCGGCTGACGCCCGATGCACAGGAATTGTCGCTGTGCTTTGACCCGACCTATCCGGCGATCGGCAAGCTCGACGAAGGCGAGGCGCTGTTCGCCGATGGCCAGCCGACCGAATTCACCAAGAACGTCCTCCAGTTCAACGAGATGTTCGAACAGGCCGGCGCACGGACCCAGGGCTTCATGAACGAGCTCAAGGAATCGGGCCTGCTGATGGAAGGCGAAGTGACGATCCAGCCCCAGGGTTCGGACAAGCCGTTCGTCTATCGCGGCTTCCAGATGGTCGACGAGGCGAAGCTTGCCGATCTGCGCGGCGATACGCTGCGCAAGATGTCGCAATCCGGCATGCTGCCGCTGCTCTATGCCCATCTCTTCTCGCTTGCGCTGATGCGCGAGATTTTCGAGCGGCAGATGGCGCAGGGCAAGATGCCGGTTCCCGAACTCTCGTTTTGAAACCGTATTTTTTAACTTTTTTGCGGTTGCGAATTCGGATGGGTTGAAGCCCGGCTGCGCCCAGCCTATATCGGTCTGGCGCGGCTCGTGTCCCCCCCTTTCGCGACGCCGCGCGGTAGAGCTACGGCTCTACCCTCCCTGAACCTTGGCCACCTCGTGCTTCATGCACGAGGTGGTTTTTTATTGGGCGGTTTCCATTGCCCAGCGCCCGCGCGACTGGGAAAGGTCATTCGGCGGCAAGCGGCATCGCGCTGGCCAGCGCTTCGTCGGCGAGCGCGGCGAGCATGCGCCGCAACAGCGCCGCCGTCGCCGCCAGGCCCGGCCCCGGCTGGTCCAGCGCCGCGTCGAGATAGAGCCGCCGGTCGATCTCGATCTGCACGCCGTGGATCCGGCGCGCCGGATCGGCATGGGTGTCGAGGATATGGCCACCGGCATAGGGCGTGTTGAGCGCATGCGCGATGCCGGCCGCCATCGCTTCGCCCTCGATCCTGCTGACGAATCGTGATCCGGCCGAGTTGCCAAACCGGTCGCCGAAGACGATCTGCGCGGTTTCGCCGATCGGTCCCAGCGGCGGCATCGAGTGGAGATCGACCAGCACCGCCACCCCGAAACGCGCGCGCGCCGCCGCCAATGCCTGGGCGAGGGCGGCATGATAGGGCCGGTGGTCGCGGGCGAGTCGCGCCTCGACTTCGCCTGCCCGCAACCGCCCGCGCCAGATATCGCCGACCGGCGCGACCCGGCGCGGGACAAGGCCCAGTCCGCTGCGCAGCTTGAGCGACGGCGTCGGCTGGCGGCGGAGGTCGGCGCCGTCGTCGAGCATGGGATCGCGCTCATGCTCGGCGCGGTTCAGGTCGATCCAGGCCCGCGCGCGCCGCTGGATCAGCAGCGTCTCGGCGCCATGCGCCGCGCGGGCGAGCGCATCGACATGCCGGTCCTCCAGCAGCAGCAGCGCCTCGACCGGCACGCGCAGCGCGGCGCGCATTTCCGGGGGATAGTCGCGCCCGGCATGCGGCACCGACACGATCACCGGGCTGACCGGCACCGGCGGGCCGAGGCGATCGAAACAAGGCGCGGGCGTTGCCATCGCCCGCCGTCCTAGGGCTCTGTCCGCTAACGGGCAATCGAGGCGGCACGGCTGGAAAATATTAAGGGCTTCGCGCATAGAGTGCGCGCGAAGGGGACGGTCGCGCCGATGATACGGATATTGCTTGCCGAAGACGATCGCGTGATGCGGGAATATCTGACGCGTGCGCTCGAACGGTCGGGCTATGCCGTCACCGCCGTCGATCGTGGGACGGCGGCGATGCCGCTGCTCCGGTCCGAGCCGTTCGACCTGCTGCTCACCGATATCGTCATGCCGGAAATGGACGGCATCGAGCTTGCGCAAAAGGCGGGCGAGATGTGTCCCGATCTGCGGGTGATGTTCATTACCGGCTTCGCCGCGGTCACGCTGAAGGCGGGCAAGACGATGCCGCAGGCGCGCGTGCTGTCCAAACCGTTTCACCTGCGCGATCTGGTGTTGGAGGTCGACCGGCTGTTCGAGATGGAAAGCATCACCGGTCGGCATTGAGGGTTGCAAGGATGCCGGGTGCCGGTTATGGCGCCCTTCCCGTGGGCGTGTAGCTCAGTGGTAGAGCACTGTGTTGACATCGCAGGGGTCGCAAGTTCAATCCTTGCCACGCCCACCACTAAAAACCCCGCCAATCCAATGGGTTGGTGGGGTTTTTATTTGTCCGGCGGCGGTGATTTGGCGGATCGGGTCCGGTGTAACTCCGGTGTGTTGCTAAAACGGACCCGGAACAAATCATGTCTGCGATGCGGGATCCGAGCTGAATTCAAACGGTGCCGCGGTGGCGTGCGCAATCCACTTCGGCGCTGGGGCATGCATGCGGTTCGGTTGCGCCGCGAGATCCGTAGGGCGCGTGCGCGAACGGCGCGACGGTCGACTTGTCTGATCTCGTCCCGCACCTGCTCGCGTATCACGGCACCATCCCACCAATGTCGAAATGATAATTGGTCGGCGTATCGTCAGGTATTCAATCATCTAACAGATAGAGCCGCTGAAGCTCCGGATGCCGAAATTGGAGTGGCCGAGCCTGCTTCGGTAACTCCATGTAACCTGGATGGTCTCTGTAAGCGCGACTCCGTGTAGCATGGCCTCGCTCGATCCTAGACAGCTGTGCAACTGACATGTCGCACCTGTGAGCTAGCTGTCGGAGCGTAAGGCCTTCGCGCTGTCGCCCCTCCCTTAGTCCTCGACCCAATTCAAGTCGATAATATGCGCGTCGAGAGACGTCGCCCGACCTTGCTGTTTGATCCTCATCGCCGCGCAAGAACATCATGTCGTCGGTAAGCTCCAGTTCGCTTGCTAGTGCTTCCAATGTGTCCGGCAGTGGCCATGCATGGCCGTTCTCGATGGCCGAAAGGCTGGGTCGCGTGATGCCGATCGCATCTGCGAGCGTCTGCTGCTTCTGCTTTTCCTTCTTTCGGCAAGCCTTCAGGAACGCCCCCAGGTCGGGCCTGAACCCCGCAAAACCGTCAGGAAACCTTGATCTTCTCGGCGGTGCCACGGAGCTGCTCCCTAAAATGTCGGGTTGTTGCATATCAAAGGATTCACCTTCCTAACACCCGTCGCATGAAGACCTGTTGACCAGCCGCCGCGCGAACGGCCGTTGCTGGTCTGCGCAGGTCAGCTGTTGAGAGCAGGAAATGCGCATGCTGCGGTGTCCGCCGGGAACGATCAGCAAACGGCAATAGAACGCGGCGATGAACTCCGTCGATTAGCCGTCGAGCTGATTGCCCTTGCCGTCGAGCAGGGCGAGCTCAGGTGATCGTCAATTCGATCTCGCACGAACAACGCCAACGCGCAAAGGCGGCGCGCTCGAAAGCGAAAAGTGTCGGCGAGACAGTGTCCCTTGAGCGCGTGTCCGCCGCCGCGCAGGCGGCGCTTGTGAAGAGTTCCAGCAACTATTTCATGCATCCGACGAAAGCGGCGGCACGAGCACTCGGGATCGAGCATCACATAGCCGGGAAAACCAGCGAATATCTTCATCGGTACAAGGGTGGAAATGAACGCGTCGTCCTAGTCGCACACCGAAATTTCGAAACGGACACACTCATAACGCAACAGGCCGAGATGATCGCGGAAATGACGGTGGTGCCAGACAACGATCATGCGTTTGAGCATCTCGTGGTATCTCCCGGTCACGGAATCAAACCCACCGAGCAACAGATGAGGGAGGTGCCTGGACGGCTGCTCGATCTGCTCGGCGTTGGAACGCACAAAGCGTTCGTCGTCTGGCACGGCGATACGGTTCATCCCCATGGTCACATCGGGGTTAGTCGAGTCGATCCCGCCACCGGCAGACGCGTCGCGATGGGTGATGGTTGGCTGCTCGAGACGCTGGGGCAGGCGATCGCGCAAATCGAATATGAGCAAGGATGGCAGCCGGAACCCAACGCGCGCTATCACGCAAACGAATACGGCGTGTTTGCAATGGCCACCCGGATACAGGTCCGGGACGCCGAGTTCAACCATCTGGCTACCGCACGGGACTATAAGCGGATCCGTGCCGCAGAAGCAGAACGTGAGGCGAAGCTGAAACTATCGCCGGGCGCGATCGACTACGAGCGTCATCACGGACGATGGAGCGACGAGCGGACGGCGAAGCATATTGCTTGGCCAATCATCCGCGATGCTGCCACCTGGCCCGAACTCCATCGTCAATTGGGACGGCATGGCATCCGCTATGAACAGGAGCGTGGCGGCGCGCGGCTTTTTCTGGGGGACCGCTCGGTCACGGCGACGACAGCAAATGGCGCGGCATCGATTGAGAAATTGAAACCCCGGCTCAAAGGCTTCCAGCCCCGAGCGCCCGACGTGTTGGTCTACGCGCATGCGCCGCACATGCTCGACGGTGCGGATGAGCGGGCTGAAAGGGTAGCGGCGAGGAAAGGCGCGAATGCGGATCGCGATCTGGCGAAAACGGTCGCGGACAACGCGAAGGCCATCCTAAGGGAAGAGCATAAGCGGCTGCAGGCAAGTATCAACGAGACCGAATGGGTCGGGCGGGCGCAGGATCTTGAATTGGTGCGGGGTCTCGTCGGCGCCAGTTACCGGAATGCAAGCTGGGCCGTCGAAGAGTGCCGACAGGACGCCCTT
>PKED01000106.1 GCA_002863155.1 Sphingomonadaceae bacterium
AGGGCCCGGAAAAGGACGCCGTAATGGCCGCCTTTTCCGAAGGGCGCATCGGCGTGCTCGTCGCGACGACGGTGATCGAGGTCGGCGTCGACGTGCCGAACGCGACGCTGATCGTGATCGAGGCGGCGGATCGTTTTGGTCTGGCTCAGCTGCATCAGTTGCGCGGTCGCGTGGGGCGGGGGAGCGGGGCGTCGAACTGCCTGCTGATCCGTGGTGCGCAGCTGAGCGAAACGGCGCGCGCCAGGCTCGCGCTGATGCGCGAGACCAATGACGGCTTCCGCATCGCCGAGGAAGATTTGCGGCTGCGCGGGGCGGGCGAATTGCTCGGCACGCGGCAATCGGGCGAGGCGCAGTTTCGGCTGGCGACGCCGGAAATGCTCGGCGAGCTTCTGCCGATCGCCCATGACGACACCCGCTTGCTGATCGACCGTGACGGCGGGCTCAGCGGTCAGCGCGGCCAGGCGGCGCGGGTGGCGCTTTATCTGTTTGAACGCGATGCCGGGGTAACGCTGCTGCGCGGCGGCTAGGCGGCCGACAATGTCGCCGGCGACAGCTTCAGTTCCGCCAGCAGAAGCGGGTAGCGATCTTTGCTGATCGCGCAATCGAACCAGCAGCCAAAGCATCCGTCGAGCGACCACGCGACCTGCGCATGGAGATCGCCGAGCAGGGGCAGCAGCACGCGGACCCTGTCGCCACGGTGAAAACTGCCAGGCGCGTGAATGCTGCAGCCAAGCGGACTGATATCGACGATGCGCGCCTCGATACGCGGTCGATCGGCATGGCTGAGCAATGTGCGATGGTCGCAGCGGTCGCGCGGTGCGCCTCGGCGATGGCCGGGCCGGCGGGGTCTGCACGCATTGCTGACATCAAGCATGGCCGGTACCTTGGAGAGCCCTTTGGCGGATCGAGATCGAACAGCCGTGGCTATCTCACACCATCCATTGCCGAATCCTTGAAATCGTTCCCCAATCGCAATTAATCTTATGTAATGTTAGTGCTTTAACATCGCGGCGAGCAACGCATAATAGTCAGCCAGTTCGATCATTCGGTCGAGTTCGCAGCCGATGCGCCCGCCGAGCGACCACCGGATCTGCGCATTGACGGCACCAAGCACCGGCAGCGTGATGCCGATCCGCTCGCCTTCGGCAAAGACGCCTTCGCAGCGCGCCATCAGGCCCATTGCGGAGATATTGACGATCACGATCGACAACAGGCGCCCATCCGGGCCGACTGCCCGGGTGCGATAATGGACTTCGTCGCGCCCGATCGAGCGTTCATCCCGGTAGGCGACGGCTGACCTTGCTGCCATCATCGAATCCCTGTTCCTGGCCCCGATCGCCACGCTCTCACGTGTGAGTGAATGGGGTCGGTAGAAATCTGGCTAACGCCGCCGTCACCAAAAGCTATTGTGCTGAAATGATTATCCCATGGTTCTTTTTGCCGGCGGATACGCGGATCGGCGTGGCGCCGACGGCGATGATCGCAGCTTCGTCGCCTGCCTTCTCGCCATCGACACGGGCGCCGCCGCCCTTGATCAGGCGCCGTGCCTCGCCCTTGGAGGCGGCAAAGCCGAGCGCGACGAGCGCGTCGACGAGCGCGATGCTGCCGCCGGCCACTGCGTGGGTGGGCAAGGTCCCGCCCGCGCTGCCGTCCTCGAACAGCCGTCGCGCGGTATCTTCGGCTGCGGCTGCGGCAGCGTCGCCCCGGCACATCGCGGTCGCGGCATTGGCGAGTGCGATCTTGGCGGCGTTGATCTCCGCGCCTTCAAGCGCCTCCAGCCGGGCGATCTCGTCCAGCGGCAGGTCGGTGAACAGTTTGAGGAAACGCCCGACATCGCGGTCGTCGACATTCCGCCAGAACTGCCAGTAATCATAATCGGGCAGTTGCGCCGGGTTGAGCCACACCGCGCCCGACACCGACTTCCCCATCTTCGTGCCGTCAGCCTTGGTGATGAGCGGTGCGGTCACGCCGAAAACCTCGGTGCCGTCGATCCGGCGCGCAAGTTCAATGCCGTTGACGATGTTGCCCCACTGATCCGACCCGCCCATCTGCAGCCGGCAGCCATGATCGCGCGACAGCTTCAGGAAATCATAGGCCTGCAGGATCATGTAGTTGAATTCGAGGAAGGTAAGCGGCTGCTCGCGATCGAGCCGTAGCTTGACCGAATCGAAGGTCAGCATGCGGTTGATGGTAAAGTGGCGACCGACATCGCGTAGCAGCTCGATATAGCCGAGCTCGCTCAACCAATCGTCGTTGTTGATCATGACGGCGTCGGTAGGTCCGTCGCCGAAGGTTAGAAAGCGTTCGAAGACCGAGCGGATCGAGGCGATATTGCTGCTGATTGTCGCGTCATCGAGCAGCCTGCGTCCTTCGTCCTTGCCCGATGGATCGCCCACCTTGGTCGTGCCGCCGCCCATGATCACGATCGGCTTGTGCCCGGCCTGCTGCAACCGGCGCAGCAGCATGATCAGCATCAGATTGCCGACATGGAGCGAAGGCGCGGTCGCGTCGAACCCCCCATAGCCCGGCACGACCTGCCTGGCAGCGAGCGCATCGAGCCCGGCCGCGTCGGTCAGCTGGTGGATATAGCCGCGGCTCGACAGCAGGCGTAGCAGATCGGAGGCGTATTCGGTCATGCCGCCCGCCTAGCGGAAATGTCAGCGCCGGGGCAACTGGCTGAGCGGATCGACCGGCGAGCGGCCCTTGCGGAGCTCGAAATGCAATTCCGGGCGGTCTGCGGTGCCGCTTGCGCCGGACAGCGCAATCGTCTGACCGCGGCGAACCGACTGACCGCGCTGGACCAGCAGCTGGCTGTTATGACCATAGACGCTCACCCAGCCGTCGCTGTGCCTTACCATCACCAGGCTGCCGAGGCCGGGCACGCTGTCGCCGACGTACAGCACCACCCCGTCGGCGGTCGCCAGCACCGGCGTTCCGGAACGGGCCGCGATCTTGATGCCGTCCATCCGTTCGCCCGTACCGCCGGGTCCGAAGCGGCGCACGACGGCACCATCGACCGGCCAGACGAAGCCGCTGGTGCGGCGCGGCGGTTCGCCGATCGCTGCGTCGGGCGGCAGGATGCGGCTTGGCGATCGGCTCGGCGGGGCCGGGCGGCTATTGGCAGCAAGCGCCGGTTCGCTACCCGTCACGATGTCGTCGATATCGATATGGAAAGCCGCGGCTCGCTCCGCGGCGCTTGGCGGGCGATTGCCGTCGCGCGGGATGACGATCCGCCGTCCTGCCCGCAGCACATAGGGTTCGACAAGATCGTTCGCCGCGACGATCTGCGCCCATGGCACCGCATAGGCGCGCGCGATCGCGATGCCGGTCTCGCCCGCGCGCACCAGATGGTATCGTCCGGCGGGAATATGCAGCCGCTGCCCCGTATAGATAGTATAAGGCGGGATCAGGCCGTTGGCGCTCCCGATCGCTTCCGTGCCCGCGCCGGTGCGGTTGGCGATCGCGCGCAACGTGTCGCCGGGCGCGACCACATAGTCGCTTGCCGCCACATCGATCGCGTCGGCCACGACGGGCCGCGCTTCCCATGCCGGGCGCTGGGGCGGGGGCGGCGCGGGCAGGCGGGTGTCGGCCTCTGGCGGCGGCGCCTGTTGCGGGGCGGGCGGATAGCCGCCCCCGCGCTCGATCGGCGGCGGCACGCAGCCCGATGCCATCACCGCCGCTGCGAGTATCGGCCATCCCCCGCGCCGCACCATGGTCACGCCCCCGTTAACGATATGCCGAAGCCAGCATATCGATCGATTCGCGATGTGTCAGGTCGAGATGCAGCGGCGTCACCGAAATGTAACCATCGGCGACCGCCTCGACGTCGGTTGCGTGCGCGGGCGTTTCGATCGACGGGCCGAGGCCGAACCAGTGATATTCATAGCCGCGGGGATCGCGATTGGTGACGATCCGCAACCGGCCATAGTCGCGCAGGCCCTGACTGACGACCCGCACGCCGCGCACCTGATCGGCAGGCAAGGCGGGGAAATTGATGTTGACCAGCGTGCGCGGCGCGAGCGGTGCGTCGAGCAGCGGGCGCAGGACGCGCTCACCCCACACGCTTGCGGCTTCGAACGGGACGACATCGCCCATGCCTTCGCGGGCATAGCTCTGGCTGAGCGCGATCGAGCGCACGCCCGCCAGCGCGCCTTCCATCGCCGCCGACACCGTGCCCGAATAGGTGACGTCCTCGGCCAGATTGGCACCGCGGTTGACGCCCGACAGGATCAGGTCGGGCGGCGTGTCCTTCATGACCTTGGCAATCGCCATCATCACCGCGTCGGTCGGCGTGCCGGCGACGGCGAAGCGTTTGTCGCCATGTTTGCGCACCCGGATCGGCCGCGTCAGCGTCAGCGAATGGCCCGCGCCTGATTGCTCGTCGGCGGGCGCCATGATCCAGATATCGTCAGACAGCGTGGCAGCAATGGCCTCCAACACCTTGAGACCAGGCGCATGATAGCCATCGTCGTTGGTGAGGAGGATCCGCATCAGGCGCCGGGCTCGATCCGGGTGATGCCGCCCATATAGGGTTGCAAGGCATCGGGCACGGTCACGCTGCCGTCGGCATTCTGGTAATTCTCGATCACCGCCACCATCGTGCGGCCGACGGCAAGGCCCGAGCCGTTGAGCGTGTGGACGAACTCGGTCCGTTTCTCGCCCGCCACGCGGTAGCGCGTGTTCATGCGCCGCGCCTGGAAATCGCCGGTGTTCGAGCAGGAACTGATCTCACGAAACGCACCTTGCCCTGGCAGCCAGACTTCAAGGTCATAGGTCTTGCGCGCGCCGAAGCCCATGTCGCCGGTGCAGAGCAGCAGCTTGCGATAGGGCAGGTTCAGCCGTTCGAGGATCGTCTCGGCGGCGCGGACCATGCGCTGATGCTCGGCCTCGCTGTCCTCGGGGCGCACGATGCTGACGAGCTCGCACTTTTCGAACTGATGCTGGCGGATGAAGCCGCGCGTATCGCGCCCCGCCGCGCCTGCTTCGGAACGGAAGCACAGGGTCAGCGCGGTCAGCCGGATGGGCAGGGCGCCTTCGTCGAGGAGCTCGCCCATGACGCTGGCGGTGAGCGAGACTTCCGACGTGGGGATCAGCCAGCGGCGGGTAGGCGGGTCTGGCAACGCGTACCAAACATCCTCCTCGACTACGGATGAGACATCAACCGTATTCAGCCCCAGCTTTTCGGCTTGCTTTTGATATTCAGCGACCTTGAACTCAATGTAATCTAGCGGGTCGAACGAAATATCAGTTTCGAAACTGTCATCGGCGAATTTTGGTAGCTTGTCAGTCCCATACATAGCTTCGTCGCCCACCAGCACCGGCGGGTTGCATTCCTGATAGCCGTGCTCGCCGGTCTGGACGTCGAGCATGAACTGGCCGAGCGCGCGGTGAAGGCGCGCCATCGGCCCGCGCAGGAACGTGAAGCGCGCACCCGACAGCCGCGCGCCGGTTTCGAAATCCATGCCCAGCGCGGGGGCAAGATCGGCGTGTTCCTTCGGCGCGAAGTCGAACACGCGCGGCGTGCCCCATTGCGCCTCGACCCGATTGGCCGTTTCGTCCGCGCCATCAGGCACGTCGTCGGCGGGCAGGTTTGGGATGATCTCCAGCGCCGCCTTCAGCCTTGCGGCGACAGCCTTCTCCTCGGCTTCCAGCGCGGGCAGCCGGTCCTTGAGCGCGGCGATCTCGGCCTTCAGCGCTTCGGCGGCCTCCGTATCGCCCTTAGCCATCGCGGCGCCGATCGCCTTCGACGCATCGTTGCGGCGGGCCTGCGCGGCCTGCATCTCGGTCGCGAGCGCACGGCGGCGTTCATCGAGCGCGGCTAGCGCCTCTGCTTGCGGCGGCAGGCCGCGCCGCGCGAGCTGGGCGTTGAACCACTCCGGTTTTTCGCGGATCAGTCGGATGTCGTGCATAGCCCCGCGCTATGGCGGGGCCGATGCCGTGACGCAAGCTTATGCGGCGGCCTGCGCGACCTCGCGCTTCGCCAGCCGCTTGCGCGCGACCAGCGCGGCGGCGGCGGCGCCGAACAGCAGGACCATGGGCGGCGCGGGAACCGGGGTCGGCGGACCACCGCTCGATCCGGTCGAGCCGCTGCTGCCCGACGAGGCGCTCGATGCCGACGACGCCGACGACGTGCTGCTGCTTGCCGAACCCGACGATCCGCTGCTGCCGCTGGCCGAGGTGGATCCCGATGCGCTGGTGCTCCAGCCGACGCTCGACGAACCCATCGACGACGACCCGCTGCTGCTCGCGCTCGATGCGCTGCTGGCGCTCGATGCGCTCGACGACGAGGTCGAGCTCGACACGTCGCCAGACGAGGCCGACGACACATTGCCCGATGACGATGATCCGCCGGTCGACGAGGTGCTCGACACCTGGCCGCTCGACGACGTGCTCGACACTTCGCCCGACGACGTCGACGAAGAGGAGCCGCCGGTCGACGACGTGCTCGACACGCTGCCCGACGAGGTCGACGAGGTGCTCGAAATTTCGCCCGATGAGGTCGAGGACGACGAACCGCCGCTGCCGCCCGACGACGTCGAGCTGGAAGAGCCGCCAGAACCGCCGGTGCTCGAGGTCGAGGAAATGGTGATGTTGATGCCGCTCGACGTGCCCGAGCTCGTGCTGGCCGACGTCGCGCCGCTGCTGCTGGCGCTCGACGTGCTGGCGCCGCTCGACGAGATCACCACGCCACTGCTGCCGCCCCCGCCGCCGAAGAACCCGCCCGCAAAAAAGCCGCCGAAGCCGCCGCCAAAGCCGCCGCTGCCGCCGATGATGACGGGCGCAATGCCGCCGCTGCCGCCCGAGACCGGGAAATCACCGCTCGACGCCGCATAGGGCGGCGGCAATGGAATCGGCTGGCTGGCGATCTGCACGGTCGCCGGCGGGCAGGTGGCGGTGGTCTTGGTGACGACCCGACGAACGCGCACCGCCTTGCGACGGACCGCTGCCGTGCGCACGATCTTCTTGGTGTGCTTCACATAGGCCGGGCGGGGCTTGGCCGACTCGGTCACATGGACCGCGCCGCCGCCAACCACCGCGCCGCCACAGGCACACGCACAAAGTTTCGCCAAGGCCATCCGGACAGACATCGCGTCGCTCTCTCAATATTGCCGGCCGAACGATCAAAAAGGCGATCGAGTGACAGGCATGCCGCTATTCCCCCAAAGTGCAGAACAAGAGATTAAGTTCAACATTGTTAACCATGATTCGAGCGCCATATGATCGATGGCTTGGCCCAGGCGCACAGTTATTTGCGTTAATGTTTCTAATTGGTACAGCTTTCGCACGTTCGCTCGCGATCTGCGCAATTTTGTTAACCATGATTTGGCGGCGTGCTTGCGATCCTTAGTCGTCAGCGCTTGGCGCCGGGGCCTGGCGGACGAACCGAATGCGGCAGGTGTCGGAAATCCAATATCATTTAGTGCAGGGTTCGCTTGTCGACCGGCACCGCCCTGTCTATAGGCCCGCTCGAGGTCTGCGAAAACGCCAAGCGTATATAATACGTCAGGAGAGTGGGGATGGCATCGCTGGTGAACCGCGTCGACAAATCGGAAGAGAGCGGGCCACAGCCCGCCAATGACTGGGATGATGGCTATCGGCCGAGCCCGTCGGAACCCTTTATGAACCCGCGTCAGGTCGAATATTTCCGGCGCAAGCTGCTTGCGTGGAAGGAAGCGATCCTGGTGGAGGCGCAGGGAACGCTGTCGCAGCTCCAGACCGAGAGCCTGCGCGAGGCCGACCTGACCGATCGCGCATCGAGCGAGACCGACTGGTCGATCGAGCTGCGCACGCGCGACCGCCAGCGCAAGCTCATCTCCAAGATCGACGCGGCGCTCCGCCGTATCGATGACGGCGAATATGGCTATTGCGAAGTCACCGGCGAGCCGATCTCGCTTGCGCGCCTCGAAGCACGGCCGATCGCGACGATGACGGTCGAAGCGCAGGAACGCCACGAGCGACACGAGAAAATCTCGCGCGAGGATTGACGGCGATACCGCCGGCGCCGGTCCGTAAGCACTTTGCTAAGCAATGATCGCTAGATCATGTGCTTAGCGAGTAGAGAGTTGGGCAGGCACGGATGGATGATCTAGGACGCGATCCGCTGGACGAAGCTTCGTCCGGCGATGCGGCGCACAGCCGCAAGCAGAATCGCGACAGTCTTTTCCTGGTCGCGCAGTTTCGGCTGAGCACGCGGCGTCGCGACGTCAGCCAGGTCCGTATCCGCAATCTCTCTGCGGGGGGGTTGATGGCGGACTTGCCGGCACCGCTGCCGCCGGGGACGCCCGTTGAACTCAATGTGCGTGGCATCGGCTGGATACCGGGGCAGGTGGCGTGGTGTGTCGAAGGGCGCGTCGGCGTGGCCTTTGATCATCCGATCGATCCGGCGCTCGCACGCAAGCCGGTGACGGGCGGCGCGAAAACCCCGGTCTTCGTCAAGCCGATCCTGCCGATACTCTAAGCTGGTCCTCTCACCGAGCGCGCAAGGCGCGCCCCGCGCGGTGGCACGGGGCGCGCTGCGGTTATTGCAGCGCCAGCTCTTCCTTGATCAGCAGCTTCTGTTTCTTCAGGCGCGCAATCATCAGGGCATCTGGCAGCGGCCGCTGCGATTCGCGTTCGATCCGACGATCGAGCGTTGCATGCTTGGCCGCGAGGGTTGCTTGATGAGCGCTGTGCATGGGAAGGAATTCCTTTCCTGAATGACCCGCCCTTCATCGACGGGGAAAACAGTAAATCATAACCCGGCGCGCGTGTCGCCATGTCTTGCGGGGTGACGCGACGAAAGACCCGAATCCGTCGGTGATCGGACCTGGGGCGACTTTGGGGCTCGCCTCGATGGACAGGTTTGCTATGGCGGCAGCGGTCGGCAGAGGGAATCATGGACGAGCGCCAGATCGCCAAGCGAGTCGAAATTCTGAAGATCGAGCATCGCGACCTCGATGCCGCAATCGCCGCGCTGTTCGATCAGAATTCGACCGATCAGCTCCAGCTGGCGCGGCTCAAGAAGCGCAAGTTGCGGCTGCGTGACGAGATCGTGCTGCTCGAAGACCAACTTATCCCCGACATCATCGCCTGATCGAGCCGCTTTGGGACGAAGCGACTGAGTCGCGCCGTTCCCCCGGCGCCGAGTTTCTGGCAAGCCACCGCGAATGACGACGGATCAGGTCAGCTCGCGATTGCACCGGCGGCTCATCGACGCGCTCTATGTCGAGGCCATGGTGCTCGCCGACGAGGCGCGGACCTATTTCGACGAGGGCGGGCGGCATGAACGCGAGGCGTTGGGCCCGATGGCGCGCGTCGCCTTTTCCTGCGAATCACTGAAGGTCACGACTCGGTTGATGCATGTCATCGCCTGGCTGCTCACCCAGCGCGCCGTCGATGCCGGCGAAATGAGCCGGTCGGACGCGCTCGATCCGTCACGCAGGCTCGGCTTGCCGCCGCATACCGATCCGCAGGTCGTGGCCGAAATGCCGCCCCAGGCGCGGGCGCTGGTGGAGGCGAGCATCGATCTGTTCCGCCGCACCGCGCGGCTCGATGCCGATCAAGTCGTGACGCCGCGCGACAGCCCGGTCCGGGCGATCCTGCAGCGGCTGGCGACGTCGATCTAGATCACGCGGCAGCGGTCGACCGGGCAACCCCTAGCCGGGCTCGCGCGGCGGCATATTGCGCCGCAATCCGATCGACAAGGTCGGCAACGGTGCCGACCCGGTCGATCACGCCGATTCCCTGGCCCGATCCCCAGATGTCGCGCCACGCCTTCGCGCCCGCGTTGCCGCCGAAATTCATCGTGCTCAGGTCGCCTTCGGGAAGGTTTTCGGGGTCGAGACCGGCGGCTTCGATCGAGCTGCGCAGATAATTGCCGTGCACGCCGGTGAACAGGTTCGAATAGACGATGTCGGCTGCCTTCGATGCGACGATCGATTCCTTATAGGCAGGCTGGGCGTTGGCTTCCTCCGTCGCGATGAAGGCCGAGCCGATATAGGCAAGGTCGGCGCCCATGGCCTGCGCGGCCAGCACCGCGTCGCCATTGGCGATCGACCCGGAGAGCGCCAGCGGCCCGTCGAACCATTGCCGGATTTCCTGGATCAGCGCGAAGGGGGACAAGCGGCCGGCATGGCCGCCGGCGCCGGCCGCGACCGCGATCAGGCCGTCCGCGCCCTTTTCGATCGCCTTGCGCGCGAAACGATCATCGATGATGTCGTGAAGGGTGATGCCGCCCCAGCCATGCACGGCGGTGTTCAGATCTTCGC
>PKED01000187.1 GCA_002863155.1 Sphingomonadaceae bacterium
ACAGACCATCGAATATCGACGCTTGCAACACCGCAAGCTCGCCGCATAACATCAACCCCGAGACGAGGTCCGCACTCCGCTAATCTACGCCGCGAGTTGTGCCGAATGTTCTGACGACGGACAGTGCCTTTCGATGGGAGTGCCTTTCCAGCCGAGCTATCTGCCGTCGGGCGATGCCCGCGACATAAGCCATTTCGGCGCGATGCAGGCCGTGCTCGATGACGCGGGCGTCGGCCGTCACGCTTTCCTGGCCGAAGATCAGTCCGAAGACCGGGTGGCGAAATATTTCGAAAGACGCTTCAGCGCCGCGACAAAGTCGAAACTGCTCTGGCCGCCTTCCGAAGGGCGCAAGCGACGATATCTTGCCCGGGCGCTCATGCTGCTCAACCCGATATATGAAAGGAAACTGTCAGCCACGCTCAAAGCTCTCAAAGCCGGGCCGGCTTTTCTGAGCGAGGATGCGGTCTTCGCCGATCGGCTCGACCGCATGCGATCGGCTGTCGGCGAAGCGGAGGCGATCGCGGCGAAAATTCGGGCTTGCTGAACGCGACGATCTATCAATCGCCTCGGGTCCAAGACGGCGATAGGTTTATGCGGCTGTCATCAATCCCGCCACGCTTGGTCCGGCGATAAAGTGAGTATGTGTTGAATGGCTTCCGGCATTAAAGCACGGATGATGCGCGGCACCATGTGGATCGCGGGCGCGCGCGTTCTCGTCAATGGCATCGCGTTTGCCAGCACCATCCTGCTCGCGCGGCTGCTGACGCCGACCGATTTTGGCATCGTCGCGATCGCCACGGCGATCACGACGATCGTCCAGTCGATCACCGAACTTTCGCTTGCCGAAGCGCTGGTCCAGCACGAGGATCCAAGCGAAGAGCATTTCCACAGCGCATGGACGCTCAACGTTGCACGGTCGAGCCTGTTGGGCCTCGTCATTGCGATCGCGGCCTGGCCGATTTCACTCGGCTATGACGATCCGCGGCTGCTGCCGATCATGCTGGTCATCGCCGCAGTGACGGCGCTCAATGGTGCGAGCAACCCAAAGCTCATCGTCTTTCAGCGCAACCTGATTTTCTGGCAGGACTTCGCCTTCAGCGTGTCGCAGAAAGTGGCGGGATTCGTGGTCGCGATCGGCGTGGCGATCATCTTTCGCAGCTATTGGGCACTGGTCGCGGGGATGATTGCCACGCAGGTCTGCGCGATCGCCCTCTCCTATGCGCTCTACCCCTATCGGCCTCGCCTGCGGTTCGTTGAAACGCGCGAACTCCTGTCCTTTTCGGTCTGGCTGACGCTCAGCCGCGCGGTCAATGCACTCAATTATCGGTCCGATCAGCTGCTGATCGGCTATGTCCTCGGGCCAAAGCTGCTTGGTTACTACACCGTCGGCGACAATCTCGCCGCGCTGCCGACCCGTGAGGCGATCGCGCCACTCACGCAGACCCTGTTCCCTGCCTTCGCGCGGCTTTCGCAGGACGTTGGCCGCCTGCGCGACGCATACCGCCGCGCGCATGCATTGCTGTGCGCTATCGCCTTTCCCGTCGGGATCGGCTTCGCGGTGGTCGCGCAGCCGTTGGTGTTGCTCCTGATGGGTGGCAAATGGCTGCCATCCGTACCGATCATTCAGGTGATTACGGTGGTGATCGCACTGAGCGTGCTGACGATGCCGCTTCAGGCGCTGGCGATGGCGGCGGGCGAAACGAAGGTGCTGTTCGGTCGCGACGTGCGCAACCTGCTGATCCGGGTGCCGTTCATGTTGCTCGGCCTGTGGATCGGGTCGCAGACGATCCTGGGCGCAGTGATGGGCATCATCTGGGGGCGCGCCGCCAGCAATGTTATTGGCAATCTGTTGAACATGCTGCTGGTCCGTCGGATCATCGGACTGGGCGTGGGCGAGCAGCTGATCGCAGTGTGGCGAACGGGCGTGGGATCGGCGGTGATGGTGGTCGCCGCGACGGCGGCGCAGGCGCTGATCCCGGACGGCGGGTCGAGCGGGCTGCTCATCGCTCGCGTGGTGGTTGCGGTCGCTTCCGGCGCGCTCGCCTATGCGGCCACGCTCGCCGGGCTTTGGGTCGCCCAGGGCAGGCCCGACGGCGCGGAGACCGAGATCATCACGCTGGCCGGACAGGCGCTGAGGAAATTCCGGCCGGCCGCGGGGGCGTGAAGATTTTTCGATCGAGCCGGATCGGCGCGACGTTCAGCCCAGGCTGACGGTTGCGGTCACCGGCAGGTCGGGGTCGAGCCGGTGGCCGATCAGGATCACGGTCCGCCCCGCCATGAACGTGCGGACACCGGCCAGGATCGCCTCGTCCGATTCGATGTCGAGCGCGCTGGTCGCTTCATCGAGGATAAGGATGTCGGGATCGACCAGCAGTGCGCGGGCCAGGCCGACGCGCTGGCGCTGGCCGCCCGACAGGCTGAGCCCGCGTTCGCCGATGCGCGTGTCGAGCCCGTTTTCCAGGCCCGCCACGATCGGCGCAAGGCCGACAATATCGACCACGCGCGCGACCTCGTCGATCGATGCCTCCGGGCGACCGA
The DNA here is from genome assembly GCA_002863155.1 of Sphingomonadaceae bacterium. Classification (GTDB taxonomy): domain Bacteria; phylum Pseudomonadota; class Alphaproteobacteria; order Sphingomonadales; family Sphingomonadaceae; genus Sphingomonas. The sequence goes on from PKED01000187.1 coordinate 2,539, forward strand.
GCTTGATATTGTCGGCCAGCGTTCCTTCGATCAGCTCGACATCCTGCCCGCTCACCGAAATGCGGCTGCGCCACGCGTCGATATCGAGCTGATCGAGCGGCACGCCGTCGACGCTGATCCGCCCGCTGCGCGGCGCATAGAAGCGCAGCAGCAGGTTGACGATGGTCGACTTGCCCGCCCCGCTCGCCCCCTCGATGATCGTCCAGCCGCCGGCGGGAATCGTGAAACTGACCCCGTTCAGCGCGGGCTGCGGCTGGCCGGGATAGGCGAAGCTGACGTCGTCGAAACGGATGCCCGACTCGAGCCTGTCGAACGGCGCCGTCCCCTGGTCCGCGTCCGGCGGCGGCGCCAGCCGCACGAGCTCGTTGACCGCGCGCAGCGGTGCAAGCATCCCGGCAAGGCGCAGGCGATGCCCCTCGAACTGGGTGGCATAGGGCTGGATGCGATAGAGCAGCGCGACGGCCGCCAGGATCGTGGTGAAATCAAGCTTTTCGAACACCGCGACGAGCGCGATCGCAGCTAGCATCGCGATATAGACCAGCTGGTTCGCCGCATCGACGACGCTGCCCAGCAGGTCGCTCTGGATCGACGCGCGCCGCATCCGGCTCGATTCGGCCTGGAACGCCTCCGCCTGCGACCGTACCCGGCTGAACGCGCGGACGGTGCGCATCGATTGCAGAACATGCGCCGCGCGCGCGCTCAGCAGTCGCGCCGCCGCCGAGCTCTGCTCGCCCGCCGCCTTGGCTGGGCGCTGGAGCAATTGCAGCATCAGGCTCGACGCGACCGTCCCGACCAGCGCGACCAGCGCGATCTGGGGCGAGAACAGGAACAGCACCACGCCCATGAACAGCGCGACCGACCCGGTCATCGCCATGTGCGACACGGCATCGGTCGCCTCCGCCACCAGCCAGCTATGCTGGTTCAGGATCGTCAGCATGTCGCCATAGGAACGGTTCTTGCTCGCCTCGAACGGCATGTGGAGCATGCTGCGGAACAGTGCGATGCGGACCTCATGTCCGATACGGGCCTGAAGCAGTGTCGTCGCCCAGTCATTGGCGACGATGCTGATAATGCGGATCAGGACGAACACCACCGCCAGGCTCGCCAGCACGCCAATGCCGCCGCCCGTCCATTGCAGGATGATGTTGATGACCCGATCGGGAATCTCTCCCTCGAGCAGGCCGGTATCGGCATTGCCGCGGAGCATCGCCGACAACAGCACCAGGATGACGCCGATGCCCGCGCTTTCGGCCAGCGAGGCGACCAGCCCTAAACCGACAATCAGCGGCCACATCCATCGCAGGCCGTGCCAATAGGGACGCAGCAGGCGGATGATCTCCGCCAGACCGCCGACGCTCAGCCGGGCACCTTCATCCTCGCCGAATTCCTCGTGCCGCTCCAGGATTTCGAAGGCGGACTCAGGCGATGTTGTCGGCGGGGCTTCGCGATCGCTACCGACCGGCGAGGATGTCACGCCGCGCTCGCCCATCGCCGTCTGCCGTTTCGCAGATCGACCTGCGTCACATTGCGCACGAAAGTGTCGAGGTCATCGAAACCGTTCACGTCGATCCGCGGGAGGTTCATCGGATTGTCGGCAAAGGTCGCTGTATTGGGCCATGTGCCCATGCCCGTCGTGTAGCCGGCCAGCGCAAATGCCTCCAGCGCAGCCGGATCGGTAATGCCATAGGGATAGACGACGCATTCGGGCGCGCGACCGGTGGCGCGTTCGATCGCCGCGCGCGAGCGGAGCGCCTCGCGCAGCATGTCCCTGCCGCCGACGCCGGTGAGCGCTGGATGGCTGGCCGAATGGCTGGCAATCACCGCACCCTCGGCGGCGACGCGGGCCACTTCTTCCCAGCTCATCAGCGGCGCGGGCTTGCCATAGCGCGCGTCCCACTCGGCAGCGCCGCCAATATGGTCAGTCACGACCGCGACCGTCGCCGGGATGCCGAAATTGCCCAGGATCGGCCAGGCAGTGGTCGCGAAATCATGATAGCCGTCGTCGAAGGTCAGCATCACCGGTCGCCCGGGGATGGCGCGCTGGTTGCGCACCGCGTCAAGCCATTCGTCGGGGGTGATCCCGTGATAACCGTTGCGCCGCAGCCAGCGCAGCTGCTCCTCGAACGCCTGTGGCGACACCCTGTACTGGGCCAGACTCTGCGGGCCCTCGCTGGCGGCGGCGATCCGGTGATACATCAGGATCGGCACCGCGAGCGCGCGTTCATGCGCCACTTCCGCCCAGGTAACGTCGGCCCCGCCCCACACGACATGGAAGGCATATTCGCGTTCGGGCGCCGCCCCCATTTCGCCGAAGACATGCTTGGTCTCGATCGGCTGGGCGCTTCGACGATAGCGCTGCACGCGGTAGAGTTCGGTCTCGATCTCTTCCTCGAGCTGGAGCAACCCGGTGCCGAGCAGCGCATCGGTGATCGATTTCGACCCGAACACGCCACCCCAGTCGAAGCCGGAGCGGTGGCGCTCCTCGGTCACTTCGATGATGTGCGCGCTTACCAGCGCGCCGCCCGGGGCGAGATGGGTGGCGATGTTGCGGGCGATGCCCTCAAGCGCCTTGCGGGTCTTCGCCTCGTACAGCACTTCGCTGCACACGATCAGGTCGAATTCGCCCGGCAGCGGATTGTTGAAGAAATCGAGCTGTTCGAACCGCACATTGCCCAGCCCAGCCCCCTCGCACTTTTCCTTCGCACGGTTGAGCGCGAGCACCGAGATGTCGGTGGCGAGCAATTCGCCGACCATCGACGCAAACTGCACGGTGAAATGCCCTTCGGCACAGGCCAGTTCGATCGCGCGTGCCGGCTTGTCCGCGGGGATGAGCGACATCGTTTGCTCATATTTGGTCTGCTCATAGGGGCTGTCATAGGCCCAGGGATTCTCGACCTCGAACACCTGGTCCCAATAAGCCGGTGAGTTGACCTCCACCCCGTCGCGCCATTCGCGATCGCCGAGATCGGGCAGTTCGCGTTCGGGCACCGCGGCGACGGCGGCCTTTGCCTCGGCATCTAGTTCGGCAATGCCCGCCTGCCAGGCTTGCGGATCGCCGCTGCCCTTTGCCCGCGCGGCGACCATTTCGCCGAACGCCTGCAGCACGGCATTGCGCGCGCGGTGCTTGATCACCGGTAGGTTCAGGACCGTGGCCGCGCGGCGCGTGCGCAGGCCCCAGCCGCGCGACGCGGCGACGGCACCCAGCGTTCGCAGCGTCAGCGTGGGCAGCTTGGCCAGCGGCACGCCCTTCACCAGTTCCTTGCGGTTGGGCCAATAGGGGGCCGCCCGCTCGATCACCTTCGCGAGCAGGCACGCCGGCACGGGGCCGACGACCGGCAGCGCGGCGATGCCGAGCGGCCAATTGCCGTCGAAAAGATCGAGCAGCACCGTGTCGCACGCGCCCGGATCGATCGTCGGCAGCGGCGCTGACAGGTCGATGCGCACGGCATGCACGGTCGTCGCGTTGAACCGGTCGATCCACGCGCCCGGTCCGAACACGCCACGCAGCTGAAAGGCGCGCGCCATGTCGAATGCGCGCGTCTGGCCCATCAACCGGTGCAGCGCGTCCCAAAAAGCGTCGACCTTCGGCCCGAGCGTGTCCCAATCGGCGGCAAGTTCGCGCACCGACACGCATTTGGCAAAGGCCAGCGCGCCGTTCATCGTCGACGCCACGTCGTCGGACAGCAGGAACCCGTCCTTCAGGCCGGGGACGAGATCAAGAAACGGAATCGGATCGAGATCGAGCGCGATCGCGTTGCCCGCGCACATCACGATCCATTCGAGCTCGATGCCCAGCCGCTCCTCGGCCGGCAGGCCGTCCAGATAGCGCGGATCGGCCATCGGCAGGCGCGGATCGGCCTTGAACACGCGCTCGATCACCTCGATGCCGTCGCGGGCGAGCGCGTCGACCTGCCGCCGCGACAGCGAGCTTGGCCGGGTGTAGTAGAATGCAAGGATCTTGCGCACGCCGCGAAACGGCGTGCCAGTCCGCGCGATCCGCTGCCACAGATCCCAATCCTCGTTGATGGTAAGCGATTCGTCGAACTCGCCCGCGCGGGCCATGATGTCGGCGCGGGTCAGCGCGCAGTGCACCGACAGCGAACAACTGCGCCCGAGCTCGCGAAACGGATCGCTCATGTCGGGGACGCGCTGTTCCTCCTGAACCTTGCCCTTCGCGTCGACCAGCGCGAAATCGCAATAGAGCACGCCCGCATCAGGATGATCGGCGCGCAGAGCCAGCAGCGTCTCCAGAAACGCCGGATCAAACCAGTCGTCGGAATCAAGAAAGCCGATCCACGCGCCCCGGGCCGCGCGCAGCCCGGCATTGCGCGCCGCCGATGCGCCCTTGTTTTCCTGATGCAGCACGCGGACCCGGGCGTCCTTCGACGCGAGCATTTCGGCAACCGCCCGGGTATTGTCGGTCGATCCGTCGTCGACGATCACGACCTCCCAATCGGTGAAAGTCTGCGCGCGCATGCTGTCGAATGCGCGTACCAGCGTCGAGGACGCCTGATAGGCCGGAATGATGATCGACGCCGTCGGACCCGACACTGTTTCGACCGTCACCAAAATCTCCCCGACTGCATGCTTCGCCAAGGCGCGCATATACCGAAACGGTTAAGCAACCAGATAAATCCGGCAACCATTATCGTGACTGACCGCCGCTGAACACCATCGCGGCGCAAATCGCCGTCGGCGCCAGACGGCGATCAGCGCGCAAGCAGTTCGGTCGCAAAGTCGCGAACGCTGTCGCGCAAATCGGGGCGGGCGAGAGCGATCGCCAGATTGGCATGGATATAGCCCGCCTTGTCGCCGCAATCATAGCGGCGTCCGTCGAAGGTGAGGCCGTGGAAGGGCTGGTTGCCGATCATCTGCGCCATTGCGTCGGTCAGCTGGATCTCGCCGCCCGCGCCCTTGCCCTGGTTTTCGAGGACCGCCATCACCTCGGGCTGGAGGATATAGCGGCCGATGACCGCCAGGTTCGACGGCGCCGTGCCGGGGCCCGGCTTTTCGACCAGCCCCTTCACTTCGGTCAGCGCGCCGTCGCGGGTGCCCGGCGTCAGGACGCCGTACATATGGGTCTGGTCGTCGGGCACTTCCTGCGCGCAGATGAAATTGCCGCCGACCTTTTCATAGGCGTCGACCATCTGCCGCAAACAGCCGGGCTTGCCGACCATCAGATCGTCGGCGAGCAGCACCGCAAAAGGCTCATCGCCGACCAGATGGCGCGCGCACCACACGGCATGGCCCAGCCCCATCGGCTCCTGCTGACGGACATAAGCGACCGCGCCCGGCTTCAGCCGCGTCTGGTGCAGCAGATCCAGGCTCTTGCCGCGCGACACCATTGTGGTTTCAAGCTCATAGGCAATGTCGAAATGATCCTCGATCGCGCTCTTGCCACGCCCGGTGACGAAGATCATCTGCTCGATCCCCGCCTCGACCGCCTCGTCGACGGCATATTGGATCAGGGGCCGGTCGACGACAGGCAGCATCTCCTTCGGCATTGCCTTGGTCGCCGGCAAAAAGCGGGTGCCAAGCCCCCCGACGGGAAAAACTGCGGTCCGAATCTTCTTCGTCATGATCGTCTCCGGCTTGAGGCCGCATCGGCGAGTGTCGGCTAATCGAACGGGATTTGTTTTGCAATGCAGCATCGCGACGGCGCAAAGACTTGCCTGCGCCGTTCAGGCCCCTTTCCGGTAGGTTGCGGCATCCGCCGCGCTGGACCGTTGTTGCAATGCGGTAACCGTACCAATTCTGAACAGCCGATCCCCCGCTACCAATGCGGGAAACCCAACCGCCGAGGACGCCAATCGTTCCGCAGCCGGTATTTCCGGTCGCGAACGCGCGTCAGTTTGCCGGCGGGCGAGCGCCGAGCAGGCCGAGCACCGCGCCCCCGATTTCCGCTGCGATCGCATCGGGCGCGCGCATCGCGCCGTCGGCAACGGTGCGCACCGTCATCCAGCTGCCGAGCACCGAACCCGCCGCCAGCGTCGCGTAGACCTCGCGCACCCGCGCCTGTAGCGAGAGGTCGGCTTCATGCTCGTCATAGCTGCGGTCGGTGTAGCTGCGCTGACGCTTGCGCAGGATCAGGTCGCGCGCCACGTCGAGCGGGGTGTCGAGATAGACGGTCAACCCCGGCGCCGGCAAGCCGAACTGCTCACGCTCGAGCCGGACGATCCAGTCGATCAGCGCCGGCGCGTCGTCGGTCGGCACCTTCGCCGCCTGATAGGCGATGTTCGATGCGATATAGCGGTCGAGCACGACCAGGTCGTGATCGGCGGCAAGCTGGGCGATGCGCGCGGCCGATTCGAACCGGTCGAGCGCGTAGATCACCGCTGCCGCCTGCGGCGTCATCGTCCGCGGCAGGCGGCCCGACAGGAATTCGCCGAGCACATGGCCGCCGACCGTGTCGGCATAGCGGGGAAAGGCAAGCACCTTCGCCGACTTGCCTGCGGCCTGCGCCAGCGCGACAAGATTGGCCGCCGCCGTCGCCTTGCCTGCGCCGTCACCCCCCTCGATCGCGACGAGCAGCGTCACGACGCCATCTTCCGATGACCGGTGCGGGTCCGGTTTGAACGCTGGAGAACGCGCCATTTCAGCATCTGTGCAAGACCCCGGCGCGAATGTGGAGCGGGTGAAGGGAATCGAACCCTCGTCGTAAGCTTGGGAAGCTTCTGCTCTGCCATTGAGCTACACCCGCGTCGCGAATGCCCGCCCCGGCAAATATCCTCGGCGGGCAGCGCTTCGACGCGAGCGGCAGTGGCATAATCCTGGCGGGTTGGTCAACGGCGATATGCGGTCCGCCCGGCAGCGGCGATAGCGTCAGGCGTGCTGATCGACGAACAGACCGGCGGTGTGGCTGAGCGTGCAGGCCGCCACCGCATCGCCGAAATCGGCGGCGCGCAGCAGGTCCGCAAGCGCGCGCTGGCGCTGCCCGATCAGGTCGATCGCCTGCAGCAGCGTCATATGCGCGACGATGACCGCTGGATCGGCGCAGAGCCCCGCACCGACATCCTCGATCTCGGCGGCGAGCGCGCTCAATTCTCGAGCAACGATGGCAAGTTGCGACCGGTCAGGCGGCAATGGTGGCGCTCCCGGTCGGGCAAGCCTGGGCGGCGAGCTGGGCGGGGCCTGCCATGGCCGTCACCCCGCGAGCGATCGCCGCGTCGATCATCGTGCGAACCAGCGCCGTCGCCGGATCCTGCACCAGGCAGACGCCACCCCCGCCCTTGATCGCCGCGATGCCGGCCGCGCCGTCATTGCCGTCGCCCGACAGCACGACGCCGACCGCGCGCGCGCCCGCCGTCTTCGCGACCGAGCCGAACAGCAGATCGGCGGAAGGACGCACGCCGTTCACCGGATCGCGCTCGACCAGCCGCAGCCGTCCGCCGGGCCAGCGATCGACCACGACATGGAACCGCGGATCGACCGCGACAAGGATCACCCCCTGTTCGAGCGCGGCGCCATCCTCGGCCAGCTTCACCTTGGCGGCCGCAGTTCGGGCGAGCCGCGACGCGAACGGCACGCCGAGTCCTTCGTCGATCGCCAGCGATACGATCGTCGGCGGACAATTGGCGGGCAAAGCCGCCAGCATTTCGGATGCCGCCTCGATCCCGCCGACACCACCTGCGACCGCGACGATTTCCTCGCGCCAGGCATAATC
>PKED01000018.1 GCA_002863155.1 Sphingomonadaceae bacterium
ACGCTGCTCGAGCGGCAGGCCGAAATCCGCGGCAAGATGATCACGACGCTCGCCTATCCGGCGGTGCTGGCGATGGTCGCGATGGCGGTGGTCGCCGCGCTGATGATTTTCGTCGTGCCCCAGGTGGTCGAGCAGTTCGACACGGTCGGCCAGCAATTGCCGCTGCTGACACGCGTCGTGATCGCGCTCTCGGCTTTTCTGGCGGGATATTGGTGGGCGATGATCCTGGGGCTGATCGTCTTCGCGGTGGGCGCGCGGCAGGCGCTGCGCCAGCCGCCGATCAAGCTTGCGTTCGACAGCTGGTTGCTTCGCCTTCCGCTGATCGGGCGGCTGCTGCGCGATCTGCACGCGGCGCGGATGGCCCGCACGCTGTCGACGATGGTCGCGAGCCGTCTGCCGCTGCTCGAAGGACTCGCGCTGACATCTGGTACGATCCACAACGCACGGCTGCGCCAGGCATCGGACGAGATTACCGATTCGATCCGCCAGGGCGGCAGCCTGTCGGCGGCGATGCGTCGGTCGGGCGTTTTCCCACCGCTGCTGACCTATCTCGCCGCGTCGGGCGAGGCGGCGGGACGGCTGGACGAGATGCTGGAGCGCGCCGCCGATTATCTCGAGCGTGAGTTCGACCGCTTCACCGCCACCGCGCTGTCGCTGCTCGAACCGGCAATCATCGTGGTGATGGGCGGTATCGTCGCGACGATTGTGCTATCGATCCTGCTGCCGATCCTGCAGCTCAACACACTTGCCGGGCAATGAGGAAGATCATGCGACAACGCCCCAATCCCTATCCCCGCCGCCGCCGTCAAAAGGATGACGTGATGCGCGCGACGCGTCCTATCGAGAACGGCTTCACGCTCGTCGAACTGATGGTCGTGATCGTCATTCTCGGGCTGCTGGCAACGATCGTGGCACTGAACGTCATCCCGCTCGGCGACCAGGGCAAGGTGCAGAAGGCCAAGTCCGACATCGCGACGATCGAGCAGGCGCTCGAAGTCTACAAGCTCCAGCAGTTCAATTATCCAACGACAGCTGACGGGCTTCAGGCACTGGTAGCGCCGCCGGCCTCGCTGACCGACGCGTCGCGCTACCAGAAGGGCGGCTATATCAAGAAGCTGCCGAAGGATCCGTGGGGGCGGGACTATCTCTACGCCTCGCCGGGAACGCACGGGCAGATCGATGTCTGGAGCTACGGCGCTGACGGTCACGAGGGCGGCGAGGGTGTCGATGCCGATATCGGCAGCTGGCAGTAACCCGCCGAGCCGGAGGCGCCCCGGCACGGGCGCGTCCGGCCGGCGCGGGGGCAACGGCTTCACCCTGGTCGAGCTGATGATCGTCATCACACTGATCGGGCTCGCATCGGCGGCGGTCGTCCTTGCGCTGCCGGACCCGCGCGGGCGGCTGCGTGACGACGCCGAGCGCTTTGCCGCACGCGCGCGCGCCGCCCACGATCTGGCGATCGTCGAGGGACGTTCGGTGAGCATCTGGGTCAGCGACGGCGGTTATGGCTTCGATCGCCGCGAGGCTGGCGCGTGGTCGCCCGTCGGCGAGAAGCCACTGCTGGTGACGCGGTGGGGAGCCGATGTTCGGCCGGTGATCGCAAGCCCGTCCGGTCGCGAGCGCGTGATCTTCGATTCGACCGGTCTTGGCAACGTGCCGATGACGATCCGGCTGCAGCGTGGGGGTGACAATGCGACGGTGCGGATCGCGATAGACGGCTCGGTGGCGATCGATGGCTGACCGGGCAATTAGTTGCGGTCCGACCCGGCGGTCTTCCGCTGGATCGAGCGGCTTCACGCTGATCGAGATGATGGTGGCGCTGGCGATTTTCAGCCTGGCGGGGCTCGCGCTGGTCCGTCTCGAAGGCGCCACGATCCGCAGCGCGGCCATTCTCGATGGCACGATGATGGGGCAGATCGTCGCGCGCAACGTCGCGGTCGAGGCATTGACGGATGCGCGTCCACCGACGGCCGGCAATGTCGGCGGGACAGAGACGAATGGCGGGCGCAGCTGGCGGTGGCAGAGGGTTGCGGAACCGATCGGTGATCAAGGCGCGATGCGGATCGATGTGAGCGTTACCGATGCTCAAGGATCGACGGTCGGCAAGCTCATCGTCGTCCGTCCCCCGGCCACGCCCCCGCGACAGCCGCGCGTTGCCCCCGGTCAGGTGCCGGCGGCCGCGCCTCCGGGGCGGGTATGACAGCCGCTCACCGTACCGGCGGCCGCGCGGCGAACGGCTTCACGCTGGTCGAAGTGATGATTTCGCTGCTGATCTTCGGGCTGCTTGCCGCCGCCGGGGTTGCGGTGCTGACGTTCAGCGTGCGCGCGCAAGGCGTGACCCAGAGCAAGTTCGACGACATCGCGGCGGTGAGCCGCTTGAATGCACTGCTCGCCGCCGATCTCGCCCAGGCGCTGCCGCGCGGCACCCGCGACGGCGGCGGGACGCCGATGCCGCCCTTTATCGGCGGGTCGGGGTCGCAGACCGACCCGATGCTGATGCTGGTGCGTGGGGGCTGGACGAACCTTGACGACGCGCCCCGGCCCGATGCGCAGAAGATCGCCTATCGCCTCAACAACGGCACCCTGGAACGGATCGCCTATCCGCTGCTCGATGGCGCCGAGCCGCTGCCACCGGCGGCGCTGTTGAGCCAGGTAGACCGTGTCGCGCTGCGTTATCGCATTCGGGGGGCCTGGAGCGATCGATGGGAGTCGCGGCCAGAGGCGCCGCTTCCCGATGCCGTCGAAATGCAGATCGCGAGGCGGGGCGGGAATACGCTGCGGCTGGTGGCGCCGGTCGGCACCGGATATGCGCCGCCGCTGCGCGAGGGAGGCGATTTTGGCCAGTAAGCGCGCGGAGCAGGAGCGCGGTGCTGCGCTGCTTACCGTCCTCCTGCTGGTCGCCGTGATCGCGGTGCTGGCGGGTCATGCGCTCGAACGGATGCGGCTCGCGACCAGGCTTGGCGGCAATGCGGTTGCGATCGAGCAGGCGCGCGCCTTTGCGATGGCGGCGGAAACGGCGGCGATCGTCAGGATCAATGCGGTGCTCGCGCGCGATGCCGCGCGGGTGACCCTGCAGGGCGACTGGGCCGGCAAGCCCTATCCCTTGCCGATCCCCGGCGGCGTGGCGACGGCGACCGTGACCGACGGCGGCAACTGCTTCAATCTGAACTCGCTGGTGCAGCCGAGCGACGCGACCACCCTCGTCGCGCGGCAGGCATCGATCGACCAGTTCGCGCGCCTGATGCGGATCATCGGCATTCCCGACATTCAGGGACGCGCGATCGCCGCCGCTGCGGCCGACTGGATCGATACCGACAATGTCCCCCATGCCGAGGGCGCGGAGGATGGCGACTATGCCGGACGCAGCCCGCGTTACCTCCCCGCCAACAATTTGATGATCGACCCCAGCGAGCTGAGGGCGGTGATCGGCATGACGCCCGCAATCTATGCCAAGCTCAGGCCCTGGATCTGCACGCTGCCGGTCGCGCGGCCGACCCGGATCAACGTCAATACGCTGCTGCCCGAACAGGCGCCACTGCTGGCGATGTTGTTGCCCGACACGCTCGACATCGGACGCGCGCGTGCCGTTCTGCTCGAACGGCCGCCGCAGGGCTTTACCAGCACGGTCGCCTTCTGGCAGGGCGTCGCGCAGAAGGGGACGCCGACGGGCCCCGAAGGACAGCAGCAGACCGCCGTCACCACCCAGTGGTTCGGCCTCAAGATCGACGTCGCATTGGGGGGAACGCAGTTGACGCAGACCGCGCTGATCGACGCCACCGAGCCGCCCGTCCGGCTGGTGTCGCGCGCCTGGGGCGATCCCTCGTGATGGCGCGTGCCTTGTTCCTGTCCCGATCGCCGGACACCGCGCCGCGCTGGATCGCGATCGACGGCGAGGCGATCGTCGCGCGCGGCGAAGGCGTTCCGGCCGTCGACGACATACCGCTGACGGTGATTGTGCCTGCCGAGGACGTGACGCTCCACTGGGCGCAGATGCCCGTGCGATCGACCGCCCAGGCAGTGGCCGCGGCCCGACTGCTGGTGGGCGAGGCAAGCGCATCGCCGATCACCGACCTCCATGTCGCGGTCGGCGACGAAGGGACCGAGGATCGCCCGATCGGCGTCGTCGCGATTGCCCGGATGCGGGATTGGCTGAACGCGCTGGCCGCACAGGGCATCGATCCCGACGCCATGATCCCGGCGCCGATGCTGCTGCCGCGACCGGCAGAGGGCTTCGTCCGCGCCGATTTCGGCGGCGACGCGGTGGTGCGCGGCCCGACGAGCGGCTTTGCCGACGAACAGTGCCTGACCGACATCGTCACCGGGGGAAATGCACCGGTCACCATCGCGCAGGATGCGCTGGAGGCGGCCGTCGTCGCGGCAATCGCCCGGCCGGCGCTCGACCTTCGGCAGGGCGTTTTTGCGAAGCGCGATCCGATCGCTTTCGATATCGGGCAGCTGCGCCGCGCGGCGTGGCTGGTAGCGGCGATCCTGCTCGTGACCCTGGCGATCACGCTCGTCCAGATCGCGCGCTACAGCTTTGCCGCCGATGCCATCGAACAGCGTGCCGACCGGCTCGCCCGCAGCGGCTTGCCGCGCGGCGAGACCGTCAATGACGCCGGTCGCCAGCTGGAGGCAAGGCTGGTGCGGATGCGCGGCGCCGGGGTCGGGTTCAGCCAGAGCGCGGCCATCGTCTTCGACGCGGTGCGCAACGTGCCCGGCAGCGAGGTGCGCAGCCTGTCGTTCGACTCGACCGGCAAGTTGCGCGTATCGCTTGTGACGCAGAACGAGGGTCAGGTGACCGATGTGATGGCGCGGATCGGCGCACGGGGGCTGACCGCAACGCCGAGCACCTTTACGAGCGGCGGCGGGCGGGTGTCGGGCGACCTGACGGTGGCTCCGCGATGACCGCCGCACTGCGCCAGTGGTTCGCCGCGCTCAGCCGGCGCGAAAAGATCGGGGTGGCGGTCGCATCGCTGCTGGCGGTCGTAACACTCGTCTGGTTCGGGCTCATTCGGCCGGTCGGCGATGCCCTGGCAAGCGCCAAGTCGCGTCACACGAGCGCGATCGTCCGCCTCGCCGCCACCGAAGGCCGGATCGCCGCGCTCCGCCCGCTGCTCAATGCCGGGCCGGCGCAGATGGCAGGATCGCTGGAGGCAACCGTCCGCGACCGCGCGACCCAGGCGGGGTTCGCCCTGTCGACGGTATCCGCGCAGTCGAACAATGCCTTGCTGGTCGGGATCGCATCGGCGCGGCCGGCGGCCCTGTTCGGCTGGATCGCCGATATGGAGCGCGACGGCCTGATCGTCGAACAACTGTCGACCACCGACAATGGCGACCAGACGATATCGGCGCAGATCACCTGGAAAGTGCGGGGCAATTGATGCGGATCAGGTTGGCGACACGACCGGCGGTGCTGTTCGGGGCGATGCTCGTCGCGGCCCTCATCGCTACTTTTCCGATGCGGCTCGCGCTTGGGCTGGCCGGGTTGGGGGAGGCAGGTCTGACGGCGAGGTCGGCGACCGGCCCGGTGTGGTTTGCGACGCTGCGCGAAGTGCATTTCGGCGACGTCGATCTGGGCGACGTTCATGCCTATCTGTCGCCGGTCCAGCTGCTTGTCGGGCGCGCGCGGATCGACCTTGTCGGGCCGCAGCCCGTGGCCGGGCCGCCGCTGCGTGGCGCGGTCGGCGTGACGCGGCATAGCTTTGGCATCGACGATGTGACCGCAAGCCTGGCGGCGGGCGGCCTTTTTGCGCCACTCCCGGTTACGAAGATCGACCTCGACGACGTGTCGGCCCGGTTCGAAGGCGGCAATTGCGTCGCCGCCGACGGGCGCGTGACCGCCGACCTGGGCGGCGGCATCGCGGGGATCGCCCTGGCGCAGGGCATGACGGGCAGCGCCAAATGTGAAGCGGGCTCGCTGCTCGTGCCACTGGTGAGCGCTTCGGGGAACGAGCGGGTTCGCCTGCTGATCCGGGGCGATGGCCGCTATCGTGGCGAGCTGATCGTTGCGGGCAGCGACCCGGACACCAATGCCCGCCTGGTGGCGAGCGGCTTCCAGTCGGCGAGCGACGGCTACCGGCTTTCGGTCGAAGGACGATTTTGATAGGGTTGACGCAAGCCCTTTGGCCCCGCTAGTGGCGCGGCCTTCACGGCGACCGTAGTTCAATTGGTTAGAGCGCCGGCTTGTGATGCCGGAAGTTGCGGGTTCAAGTCCCGTCGGTCGCCCCACTTCTTCAGCGCAGCACGGGGATTGCAGGCGTGACCAACGGTTGGGGCTTTCCCGATTTCGACGCGCATGAAGGCGTCCACCTGTTCACCGATCCCGCATCCGGCCTGCGCGCGGTCATTGCGATCCACTCGACGGCGTTGGGCCCCGCAGGCGGCGGCGCGCGCTTCTGGCACTATGCCGACAGCGACGATGCGATCACCGATGCGCTACGCCTGTCGCGCGGCATGAGCTTCAAGAACGCGATGGCCGGGTTGCCGATGGGCGGCGGCAAGGCCGTGGTGCTCGCCGATCCGCAGCGGACCAAGTCCGACGCGCTGCTCAAGGCGTTCGGACGCGCGATCGACTCGCTCGGCGGGCGGTACGTCACTGCCGAGGATGTCGGCATGTCCGACCGCGACATGGTGACGATTTCGAACGAGACCAAGTTCGTCACCGGGCTTCCTGTCGCGTCCGGTCGCGCAGGCGGCAATCCCGGCCCGTCGACCGCGCTCGGCGTCTATCTGGGCGTCAGGGCGGCGGCAAAGCGCGCGCTCGGTGCGGACGGGATGAAGGGCGTGCATGTCGCGATCCAGGGCGTCGGCTCGGTCGGCGGCGGGCTGGCCGAATTGTTGGCGCGCGACGGCGCGCGGCTGACGATCGCCGATGTTGATGCCGGGCGTGCCGCCACGCTGGCCGACAAGCTGGGCGCGCAGCATGTCGACGCCGATGCGATCCTGGGCGTGGAGGCCGATATCGTCAGCCCGAATGCGCTCGGCGCGATCCTCCACGAAAAGTCGATCGCGGGCCTGCGCACCAAAGTCGTCGCCGGCGGCGCCAACAACCAGCTCGCGACGCGCGAGGATGGCTGGCGGCTGCATGCGCGCGGCATCACCTACGCGCCCGACTACGTCATCAACGCGGGTGGCATCATCAATGTCTGCCTCGAATATATGGGGCAGGGCGACCGCGCCGAGGTGGAGGCGCGCATCCACAAGATTCCCGATCGCCTCAACGAAGTGTGGGACGAGAGCGAACGCAGCGGGGAACCGGCATCGGCGGTCGCGGACATGATCGCCCGGCGGCTGATCGGACGGGGCTGAGCCGGGAATGAAAGTCGCGGCGCTCGACCTGCCGCCGTCTTTCCAAGATATTCTGGGCGGTTATCGCGCGACCCGGGATGAGATCGGCCAATCTGGGAGCGTGATCCACCGCTGCGACGCCGACGGCCGACCGTCGCTCTATCTGAAGCAGGGCAGCGGACGGGTCGCTGCCGACATCGCCGATGAACATGCCCGGTTGCGCTGGCTGCAGGGGCAATGGACGGTGCCGGAGATCATCGGCTATGCCGAAGATCGCTCGGGCGCTTGGTTGTTGTCGACCGCGATGCGGGGCCGGGCAGCCTATGGCTGGATGTGCGACCATCCCGAGCGACGCAATACGGCGATGACCGCAATCGCGGCCCATCTGCGCGGGATGCACGCGCTTCCAGTCGCGCCATGCCCTTTCGATGCCGGCCTGGCGCGGCGCAGCGCCGCTGCGGCTGCCAACTTGGCAGCGGGGCGGGTGCCGCTCGACGACCTCGATGTCGAGCGCGAGGGCTGGTCGGCCGAGCAGCTATGGACGCATTTCGAGCAGCTTCTGCCGATCAACGCCGACCTCGTCGTCACCCACGGCGATTTTTCGCTCGACAATATCTTTCTTGACGAGAGCGGCGCCGTGATGGGCTGCATCGATGTCGGCCGGGCGGGCGTGGCCGATCGCTATCAGGATCTCGCCATCCTGTGGAACTGCCTGCGCGAATTCGATCCCGCGCTCGCCGAGGCGATGTTCGCCGCTTACGGCGTGGAGCCCGACCGCCACAAGATCGAGCTCCACCTCGTCCTCGACGAATTCTTTTAGTTCATCGGCAGGTCGAGCGCATCGGCGACAGCCTGATGCCGAATCTTGCCGCCCGACACGTTCAGGCCGTTCGCCAGATGCGGATCGGCGGCCATTGCCGCGTCGGCACCCAGATTGGCGAGCTTGAGCGCGAAGGGCAGGGTGGCGTTGTTGAGCGCAAAGGCGCTGGTCCGCGCAACCGCGCCGGGCATGTTGGCGACGCAATAATGGATCACGCCATCGACCTCGAACACCGGATCCTCATGCGTCGTCGCGTGGCTGGTTTCAAAGCAGCCGCCCTGGTCGATCGCGATGTCGACCATCACCGATCCGCGTTTCATCGTCTTCACCATTTCGCGGGTGACGAGCTTCGGCGCGGCGGCGCCAGGCACCAGCACCGCGCCGATGACGAGATGCGCATTGCGCACCGCTGCGGCGATGGCGGCGGTCGACGCATAGGCGGTCTTGATCTGGCTGGAAAAGAACATGTCCAGTTCGGCAAGGCGGGCATTGTTGATGTCGTAGATCGTCACATCGGCGCGCATGCCGACCGCCATCTGCGCGGCATTCACGCCGGAGACGCCGCCGCCCAGAATGGCGACCCGCGCAGGGGCCACGCCCGGTACGCCGCCGAGGAGCACGCCGCGTCCACCCTGTTCTTTCTCGAGATAATGCGCGCCGACCTGCACCGACATGCGCCCGGCAACCTCGCTCATCGGCTTGAGCAGCGGCAGCGATCGATCGCTGGCGGTCACCGTTTCATAGGCGATACAGGTCGCGCCTGACTTCATGAGCCCTTCAGCCTGTGGCTTGTCGGCGGCAAGATGGAGATAGGTGAACAGAGTGTGCCTTGCCTCCAGCATGGCGATTTCGCGCGGCTGCGGCTCCTTCACCTTCACGATCATGTCCGATTCGGCGAAAACCTGCGCGGCGTCGGCAACGATACGCGCGCCCGCCTCGACATAGTCGGCATCCTCGAAATCGATGCCCAGGCCGGCCCCGGATTCGATGATCAGCTCATGGCCGGCACGCACCAGCTCGGCAACCGAGGGCGGCGTAAGCCCCACGCGATATTCGTGATTCTTGATTTCCCGGGGGACACCGACTCGCATTTTCCCTCTCCGTCTTGCAGCTATGGCGCGCGCTATAGGCGCGTCCGGCGCCAATGTCCCGTTGCAGGCGAACAGTGCAAGTGCTAGTCGCGCGCGCAGTGCCAATAGGGCGAATTACCAAGCATCAATGACCTCCAATGACATTGCACCAGCCGGGTGGCCGCGCTGGTGACCACCCCTCCCGATAGCGAGACGGTGGCCGTTCCCCGGTCCAGCGGCAGAAGCGGCGCGGCTGGGCTCGCGATCAGCGCGATGGGCGTGGTGTTCGGCGACATCGGCACGAGCCCGATCTACGCACTCCGTGAAACCTTCGCCGGGCATCATCCGCTCGCGCCCGATCCCTTTCATGTCATGGGCGTCGTCAGCCTGATCTTCTGGTCGATGATGATCGTGGTGACGTTCAAATATCTCTACGTCATCATGCGCGTCGACAATCGCGGCGCGGGCGGCAGCCTTGCGCTGCTGGCGCTGGTTTCGGGTCGTACGAAGACGCAGCGATGGTCGACCGGCATCGTCCTGCTCGGCGTCATGGCGACGGCGTTGTTCTATGGCGACGCGATGATCACGCCCGCCGTCTCGGTGCTGAGCGCGGTCGAGGGGATCACCGTTGCCGAACCGGGTTTCGCCGGATGGGTCCTGCCGCTGGCGGTGGCGATCCTGGTGATGCTGTTTTCGATCCAGCGCAGCGGCACCGCGCGGGTCGGCATGTTGTTCGGCCCAATCATGCTCGTCTATTTCGTCGCGATCGGTGTGCTGGGGCTGATGAGCATCCTGCAGACACCGGTGATCCTCTGGTCGCTCTCGCCGCACCATGCGCTCGGCTTTTTCGTGAGCGACCCGTTGCGCGGGTTCCTGGCGCTCGGTTCGGTCGTACTGGCGGTGA
>PKED01000023.1 GCA_002863155.1 Sphingomonadaceae bacterium
CCGGTCTCGCCCCGCCTCGGTGATGCTTAAGCAATCCGCAACGCGCCGCAGCTAGGCCCTTGGGCATGGCCGCCACCTGGACATTCGAAACCAACCCTGCCCATCGGCTGCTCCGCATCACGCTCGGCGGTACCTTTTCGGTCGCCGACATCGATCAGATGGACCTCGAGCGCAAGGGCGCGATCGGCTCGCTGCGCTGCGGGTTCAACGACCATAAGGTGCTGATCGATGTTGTCGGCTGCGACCTGTCGACGCCCGATGTCGCCGAAGCCTTGCAGGCGGCGATCGGCAATCCGGTCTTCCGAGCCGGGAAATGCGCGATGGTGGTCCAAAGCGCGCTGGTCCGGATGCAGGCGCGGCGCGTGGTCAACCGGCCGGACATGCGGTTCTGTGCGAGCGTTGCGGAAGCCGAGGCCTGGCTGCTCGCGGACGATAGCGCCGCCGCGTGATCTGCCACCAGTCCCCGCCGGTCAGCGGGAAGATTCAGATCAGCCCCGCCCCCGCAAGCGCCATGTCGACCGCCCCCCGGCTCGCTTCGCCCGGCCAGGTCATCGGCAGGCGCAGCGCGGTGGGGAAGCCGGGGCGGACCTTGCTCATCGCGTATTTGACCGGGCCGGGCGACGCATCGGTGAACATCGCCAGATGCAGCGGGAACAGCAGGTCGTGAAGGCGCAGCGCCTCCGCCCGGTCGCCCGCTGCCCATGCCGCCTGGAAATCAGCGCACAGGCGGGGCGCGACATTGGCCGTCACCGAAATACAGCCCACCCCGCCCATCGCGTTGAAGGCAAGCGCGGTCTCGTCATTGCCCGACAGCTGCGCGAAGGCGGCGCCGCAGCACAGCCGCTGCTGGGTGACCCGCGCGAGATTGCCGGTCGCATCCTTCACCGCAACGAAGCTTGCGGGGAAAGCCTTCACCAGCCGCGCCATCGTCTCCGGCATGATGTCGGTCACGGTGCGGCCGGGCACGTTGTAGAGCATCACCGGCAGGTCGCAGCTTTCGGCGACTGCCTTGAAGTGCTGGAAAATACCTTCTTGCGACGGGCGATTGTAATAGGGCGGCACCATCAACGCGGCATCGGCACCGGCGGCCTTGGCAGCGGCGATGTTCTGGATCGCAACGCGGGTATCGTTCGATCCCGCCCCGGCGATCACCGGCACGCGACCCGCCGCCTGATCGACGCACACGCGAACGACGCCGAAATGCTCTTCGGCGGTCATCGTGGCGGACTCGCCAGTGGTGCCACAGGGAACCAGCGCGCTCGACCCTTCGGCGATCTGCCAGTCGATCAGCGCGCGATAGGCCGCTTCGTCAAAGCGGCCATCGGCGGCGAACGGCGTGACGAGCGCGGGAATTGAACCGGAAAACATGAGGTAAAGCGCTCCGCTGGATCGATCGACCACGCACAATCGGCGCGGCAGGCGCATATTGGCTGGCGACAGATAGGATCGAATAGCCTATCATGTCCACATGATCGCCGGCGCCTTCAAATCCGCGTTGCTGCTCGCCGCCACGACCGGGCTGGTCGCGGGAAGCGCCGTGACGCAGGATCAGCTCGACAGCTATCGCCAGCAACTGCAGCAGGTGCCCGCCAGCGACGCGATCGCCACGGCAGTCACCGAGTGGAAGCAGCTCCAGCAATCCGACAGCTACAGCTTCGATACCTATGCGCGTTTCCTGCTCGCCCATCCCGGCTGGCCCGGCGAGACGGCGCGGCGCAAGGCCGCCGAGCGCGCGCTCGACACCGCGAGCTGGTCGCCGGGTGTCGCGGTCAGCTATTTCCGGCGCTTCCCCCCGCTGACATCGGCGGGTGCGGCGCGCTTTGCACAGGCGCTTGCGTCGATCGGTCAGCGCGACGAAGCCAATGCCGCCGCTCGTGCAGCCTGGCTTCAGGGATCGATGCCGGTCACCGACGAAGCCGCGCTGCTCACCGGCTTTTCGGGCGCGCTGACCCCCGCCGATCACGACGCGCGGATGGACGCGCTGCTCTGGGCGGGCGCCACCACCTCCGCCCAGCGGCAGCTGCCGTTGACCAGCGCCGATCGTCGCGCGTTGTTCGAGGCTCGGCTGGCCCTGCGGACCAAGGCGGCCGATGCCGCGGACCGGCTTGCCTTGGTCGAGGCGCGGTTTGTCGGCGAACCCGGCCTGATCGCAGACAAGGCCGCGTGGCTGCGCGCCGGCAATCGCTGGAACGAGGCGCGGGCGCTGCTCGCCCAGCCGCACCGGTTCGCGGTGCCGCCGCGCAACGCCGCCAACTGGCTCGACCTGCTGCTCGCCAATGCCAAGAGCGCCGCCGCCGATGCGCAATATCAGCTGGCGTTCGACATCGCCCGCCAGGTCGATGACGCCTTTCCGGCGGGCACCGACGTCAGCACGCGCAGCTACGCCGAACGCGATGCCTATACCGATCTGGTGTGGCTCGCCGCGCGGACTGCGCTGACGACGCTTGGACGGCCCGCCGACGCCGCCGGGCTGTTCGAACGCTATGCCGGTGGTTCGGCGTCGCCGACTGTCCGCTCGAAGGGGCTATACTGGGCGGGGCGGGCCGCGCTCGCCGCCGGACAGACCGCGCAGTCGACCGCCTTGTTCGAGCGCGCAGCCCAGTATCGCGATCAGTTCTACGGCCAGCTCGCGATCGAAAAGCTCGGCCGCGCGCTGACTCCGCCGACCGATGTCGCGCTCCGCCAGGTCGATAAGGGCACGCGCGACGGCTTCTACGCGCGCGAAACGGTGCGCGCCGCGCGCTATCTCGGCACGATCGGCGCCTATCAGGACCAGACGGCGTTCGTCCGCCAGATCGCACTCGATGCGAAATCGGACAGCGACCACGTCCTCGCCAACGAATTGTCGCGCAGCCTGGGCCGACCTGATCTGGGCGTGATGGTCGGCAAGAGCGCCCTGCTCAACGGCCTGACCGATTATGCCGCCACCGGCTATCCGAGCGTGAAGGTGCCGGACGGCGCCGCCGACGCATGGACGATGGTGCATGCGATCGCGCGGCAGGAAAGCCAGTTCGATCGCGCCGCCGTCAGCCGGGCGGGCGCGCGCGGATTGATGCAGCTGATGCCGGGCACCGCACGCGACACCGCGACCAAGCTCGGCCTTGCCTATGACAGCAGCGCGCTGACCGCCGACACCAATTACAACATCCAGCTGGGATCGAGCTATTTTCAGCGGCTCTACACCCAATATGGCAGCTACCCACTGGCGATCGCCGCCTATAATGCGGGCGGCGGCAATGTGAACAAGTGGCTCGCCGCCAATGGCGATCCGCGCCAGGGCCAGATCGACATGATCGACTGGATCGAGGCGATCCCGTTCAGCGAAACGCGCGGTTACGTGCAGCGCGTGCTCGAAAATGCGGTTGTCTACGACCTGCTTCACCCCGAACGCAGCCGGTCGCAGGGGCAGGCACGGCTGAGCTGGTATCTGGGCCGCAAGCCGGGCTGACGGCGCCCGCCCGGTGGACCAGCCCAATTTCATCACGCCGGCCGGTTATGCCGTGCTCCGCGCCGAATATGATCAGCTGCTGGGCGAGGAGCGCCCGCGCATCGTCGATGTCGTCGCCTGGGCAGCGGGCAATGGCGACCGATCGGAGAATGGCGACTATATCTATGGGCGCAAGAGGCTGCGCGAAATCGACCGGCGGCTCGGCTGGCTGGCGAAGCGGATGCAGGCGGCGCGGATCGTCGATCCGGCGCGGGCGCCCGACAAGAGCCGGGTCTGGTTCGGCTGCACTGTCACCATCGCCGATGAGGACGACCATCGCCGCGTCCTGACTCTGGTCGGGGATGACGAGGCCGATGCCGGTGCAGGACGGATTGGCTGGAACGCGCCGGTCGCGCGCGCGCTGCGCGGAGCGGCGGTCGGCGACACGCGGCGCGTCACCCTGCCCGGCGGCGCCTGCGATTATGAAGTGATCGCGATCAGCTATCCCGACTGAGCGGTGCTGCGCCAAGCGGATTCGGCTGTGCGACGAAGCGATCGCGAACGCCGCGCGTCCGCGCCCAGTCGATGCTAGGGAAAAGGCTGCGCGCGGCAGGTAAGCCGCGTGCCGGTAGCGTGAGGGGTGAAGCGGCAATGCGCCGGGTATATGTGAGCGGCAAAGTGCAGCATGTCGGCTATCGCGACTGGATCGTGCGCCGGGCAGCAGAGTTGAAGATTGCCGGTTGGGTGCGCAACTGCACCGATGGGCGCGTCGAGATCCTGATCGCGGGCGAGGAAGCGGCCGCCGATGCGCTGGTCGAGGCCGCCCGGCTAGGTCCGCCCCGCGCGCGTGTCGATCATGTCGAAACCCATGCAGCGGAAGAACGCCTGCCCAAGGGCTTCACCAAGCGCTTTACGGCGTGAGCAGGCGCCGTTGGCGATGATACACAGCTTCTGCTAATCTGTCGGCATGACCGAAGTGTTGCCGCTCAATACGTCGCCCTTGCCGGTGAGGTTCCGCATCGAGGATTATCTTCTCCTTGATCGATCGGGCGCGTTCGATGCCTATGCCAAGACCGAGCTGATCGACGGGGAAATCCTTTTCATGAACGCGCAGCATCGACCGCACGCGCGGATCAAATCGCAGCTTTTCGTTGCGATCGACACGGCGCTGCGATCCTCTCGCTCATCGCTGACAGCGTTGGTCGAGGCGAGCATCGCGATTCCCGAAAACAGCGTGCCCGAGCCCGACATCGTGCTGACGAGCGAGCCCGAGGGCGAGGGTCTGGTCCCGGCCGCCACGGTCGCGCTTGTCGTCGAAGTCGCCGACACGACACTGGCAAATGATCTTGGCGCCAAGGCAGCGCTTTACGCAGGCGCCAGCATCCCCGAATATTGGGTGGTCGACGTGAAGGGTGCTACGTTGCACCAGCTGTGGGCGCCGGACGGAGCGACTTATACCGAACGCCGTGCCGTGGCATTCGGGCAAGCCATTGAAGCCGCCACCATCGCGGCGCTGATCGTTCCCGGCAATCGGTGAGGGCGCGGGTTCAGGACTTGCGACCACCCCAATAGTCAAAGGCGCGCTGCTGAATGGTGCGGACGTGCGCCGCCGCATCGCTTCCCGCCCACGGCCCGGAATAGCCGCGCGCGTCTGATCCGACCCACCAGCCCTGCCCGGGCAAACGGTCATTCTCACGCACTACCAGCACCGCCAGTTCGGGCTCTCCTGCGGCGGCAGCCTGTTCGTCGATCGCGTCAAGCGTCCGGCACAGCGCGCGCATCTTGGGCCGCGAGAACCGCAAGCCCAGCGCACCCAGCGCCTCCGAATAGCTGATCGCCCTCCCCTCCCGCGCCGCCGCGACCAGCATCGCGCGCACGCGCGGCACATCGGCAATGGCGGCGGCAGGCTCTTCCGGCGCAAACCCCTCATCCTCCAGCCACTGCGATAGCGTACCGCCGTTGATTCCTGGACGTCGCCCCGGTTTTCCCTGCTTTGGCATGACGAGGAGGCGTGGTAAGTATTGCACGATGACAGCGCAACACGCCATCGCCTCGCCGCAGCTCGCAAAGCTGACGGTCAAGGATTTCCTCCTCCTGTCGGAGTCGGGCGCGTTTGACGAATATGCGCGTACCGAATTGATCGAGGGGGAAATCTGGGTCGTGAATGCCATCCACCGTCGTCACGCCCGCGCGCATGCCGTGCTGACGGGCGAGCTATTTGCCGCACTCAAAACAATCGGTTCGCCACTTGACCTTTTCGCCAACCCCTCGACCGAGCTGTCGAACATCTCGCTGCCCGAGCCCGACATCGTCATCGCAGTGCCGGAAGACACCAAGATGCTTGCGGGCCCCGAGGTAAGATTGGCAGTAGAAATCTCCGATTCCACGCTCGACATGGATTTGGGCCGTAAAGCGCGCCTCTATGCCAAGCACGGCGTACCCGAATATTGGGTTGTCGATGTCGAGGCGCGGGTAATCCACCAATTCTGCGCCCCCGCCGATGACGCCTATTCGGAACGGCGCTCGATCGCGTTTGGCGAACCGCTAAACGCTGCCACGTTGCCGCAATTGACGGTCGACACCGCCGCGCTCTGAACGCGGCGGATTCCCACTCACCGCGTCAGCTTCTTGTACGCCAGTCGGGTCGGGCGGTCGGCTGCGTCGCCCATGCGGCGGCGCTTGTCTTCCTCGTAGCTTTCGAAATTGCCCTCGAACCATTCGACATGGCTGTTGCCTTCGAAAGCCAGGATGTGCGTCGCGAGCCGATCGAGGAAGAAACGGTCGTGGCTGATCACCACCGCGCAGCCGGCGAAGCTTTCGAGTGCCTCTTCCAGCGCGCGCAGCGTCTCGACGTCGAGGTCGTTGGTCGGTTCGTCGAGCAGCAGGACGTTGCCGCCTTCCTTCAGCATCTTGGCCATGTGGACGCGGTTGCGCTCGCCGCCCGAAAGCTGGCCGACCTTCTTCTGCTGGTCCTGCCCCTTGAAGTTGAATGCGCCGACATAGGCGCGCGTACCCAACTCCTGCTTGCCGAAGCGGAACACGTCGAGCCCGTCCGAAATCTCTTCCCAAACATTCTTGTTGGGATCGAGGTCGTCGCGGCTCTGGTCGACATAACCGAGCTTGACCGTCTGGCCGACCTCGATCGTGCCGGAATCGGGCTGTTCCTGGCCGGTAATGAGCTTGAACAAGGTCGATTTGCCGGCGCCGTTCGGGCCGATCACGCCGACGATCCCGCCCGGCGGCAGCGTGAAGTTCAAATCCTCGAACAACAGCTTGTCGCCATAGGATTTGCTCAGGCCTTTCGCCTCAATCACCTTGCCGCCGAGCCGTTCGGGCAGCTGGATCAGGATCTGCGCCTTGCCGACGCTGCGGTTTTCCTGCGCGGCGACGAGTTCGTCGAATGCCTTGATGCGCGCCTTTGACTTGGTCTGGCGCGCCTTGGGCGTCTGACGGATCCAGGCGAGTTCGTCGGCGATCGCCTTTTGCTTGCCCTGTTCCTCGCGCTCTTCCTGTTCGAGCCGCTTGGCCTTCTTTTCGAGATAGCCGGAATAGTTGCTCTCGTAGACGTAGTAGCGGCCGCGATCGAGCTCGAGCACCCAGTTGACGACATTGTCGAGGAAGTAGCGGTCGTGCGTCACCAGAATGACGTTGCCGGCATATTCCTTCAGATAGTTTTCCAGCCAGGCAACGCTTTCGGCGTCCAGGTGGTTGGTCGGTTCGTCGAGCAGCAGGATGTCGGGCTTTTCGAGCAGCAGCTTGCACAGCGCGACGCGGCGCCGTTCGCCGCCCGACAGGTTGGTGACCGGGCTGTCGCTCGGCGGGCAGCGCAGTGCCTCCATCGCCTGCTCGAGCTGGCTGTCGAGCGCCCAGCCGTCGGCGGCATCGATCTTGGCCTGAAGATCGCCCATTTCCTCCATCAGCGCGTCGAAATCGGTGTCGTCCTTCGGGTCGCCCATCTCGGCCGAGATCGCATTGAAGCGTTCGACCATCGCCGCGACCGGGCCCGCGCCGAGCTTCACATTCTCGAGCACGGTCCGGGTCGGGTCGAGCTGCGGCTCCTGCGGCAGATAGCCGACCTTGATCCCCTCGGCCGCCCATGCCTCCCCCGTGAAATCGGGATCGATGCCACCCATGATCTTCATCAGAGTCGACTTGCCCGACCCGTTGGGGCCGATGATCGCGATCTTGGCGGTCGGCAGGAACTGAAGGCTGATATTGTTCAGCACCGGCTTGGCAGCGCCGGGGAAGGTCTTGGTCAGACCCTTCATGACATAGGAATATTGAACGGCCATGGCCGACGGGCTCCGTCGTTTGGGTGGCTGGGGATATGCGGGCGGGGACATAGCCGCCGCTCCGCCGCTTGGCAACGAGCGCGGCGTGGCCGAGCGGGCTACCGGCGCGATTGCATCCTGCGGCGGGACGGCTAGGGTCAGCCGCATGAAATTGCGCCTTCTGCTCGCGGCCGGTGCCGCCATCGCCCTGCCCCTCCTCGTCCAGCCCGCCGCCGCGCAGCGCGCCGCGCCGCCACCCGCGCCCGTGCTCGACCCTCAGGTTGCCGCGCTGCGCGATGCCGCGCTGAAGGACGATGTCGCCTATGACATTGTCGAGGGACTGACGACCGAAGTCGGCCCGCGCCTAGCCGGGACCGAAGCCGAAGCGCGCGCGCGCGCCTGGGGCCTCGCCAGGATGAAGGCGCTCGGCTTCAAGAATGTCCGTATCGAGACGACGATGATGCGGACCTGGGTTCGCGGCGTCGAAACAGCCGAAGTCGTCAGCCCCTTCCCGCAGAAGCTGCGGCTGACCGCGCTCGGTGGCTCGGGCGCAACGCCTGCCGGCGGGATCACCGCCGAAATCGTCTATTTCCCAAGCTTTGCGGAACTGCAGGCCGCCCCGGACGGCAGCCTGAAGGGCAAGATTGCCTTCGTCTCGAACGCGATGGTCGCGACGCAGGACGGGTCGAGCTATGGCACGTTCGGTGCCGCGCGCTTCGTCGGACCCAACATCGCCGCAAAGAAGGGCGCGGTCGCGATCGTCATCCGGTCGATCGGCAGCGATCACGGGCGCGGGCCACATACCGGGCAGACCAATTTCGAAAAGGGCGTGACGCAGATTCCGGCTGCTGCCCTGTCGACGTCGGACGCCGACAATCTTTCGCGCATGGTCAAGCGCGGCAAGCCGATCAGCCTGCACCTGACGCTGACGCCGCGCGATCTCGGCATGACCGAGACGGGCAATGTGATCGGCGAAGTGCCGGGCACCGATCCGACCGCGGGCATCGTCCTGATCGGCGGACATCTCGACAGCTGGGATCTTGGGACCGGTGCGATCGACGATGGCGCCGGCGTCGCGATCACGGCGGCGGCGGCCAAACGGTTGCTGGATGGTCCGGCCCCGCGCCGCACGATCCGCGTTGTCTGGTTTGGCGACGAGGAAACCGGCGGCGCCGGTGCCGACGCCTATTTTGCCGCGCACAAGGCCGAGCGCCATGTGCTGGTGGCCGAATCCGATTTCGGTGCCGACCGGGTATGGCGAATGGCATCCAAGCTGCCATCGGGTGCGAACGCGATTGGCGACCGGGTGGCGGCGGCTCTCGCCCCGCTCGGCATCGTGCGGACGCGCGAACCGGCAAATGGCGGCGCCGATGTCGGCCCGCTGGTGCGCGCGGGAGTCGCCGTGATCGACCTCAACCAGACCGGCACGCGCTATTTCGATTACCACCACACGCCCGAGGACACGCTGGAGCGGATCGATCCGGCCCAGCTGGCGCAGAATGTCGCGGCGTGGACGGCGATGCTCGCGGTGGTCGCCAATGCGCCCGAAGATATCGGCCCGACGCCCGCCAAATAGCCGCCGAATAGGGGGCGCCGATATTTTTTTCGACAACGCGGAACCAATCCGCCTTTGGCCGGTTCGTGCTGCAACTTGGGGGGAACCAAAACCCGCGCCGCGTCGCGCCAGGGTGGCCGGAAACGACCAAGCCAGAGTTTATGGGAGCATCATTCATGAAAATGATCGTTATCGTCGCCGCCGCCACCGCGCTGCTCGGCCTTGCCGCCTGCAACCGCTCGCCCGAAGGTGCGGCGATCGAAAACAGCGCCGACGCGATGGCCGACAACATGGAAATGAAGGCCGACAACATGGACGCGATGGCCGACAGCACGTCGAACGATACGGCTGAGGAAATGATGGAGAATTCGGCCGACGCGATGAACTCCAAGGCCGATGCCGTCCGCGAGAAGGGCGATGCGATGGCCGACAACGCCGACGCGATGGCGGCCGAAAAGAAGTAATCCGATCGGAGCTTGACCGCCGTCGGATGGGGGCGCTTCCCGGCACGGGAGGCGCCCTCTCTTCGTTCAGGGCATCCGCTAGAGCGGGATGACATTACCTTGACCCGTTCGTTTCGAGCGCAGTCGAGAAACGGGCCACGAGCGTTGCGCAGGGTGTCTCGACTTCGCTCGACACGAACGGTTGGGGATTTGATTCAACCAAAAGTCATC
>PKED01000107.1 GCA_002863155.1 Sphingomonadaceae bacterium
GGCAAGGCGATGTTCGCGGTCGCCGATGTGAGCGAGGACGAAGTCGAGAGCGTGCTCGACGATTTTGTCGACAAGGCGCGCGAACGGACCGCGATAGGCTTTGACCCCCGGTCGCGGATCGAGGGGATGATGACGCGCGCGCTCGGTTCGGAAAAGGCCGAGAGCGTGTTGTCGCGGATCACGCCGCCGCAGGAAGCCGGCGCGCTGGAACTGCTCGCCTGGCTCGAGGCCGGCGACATTGCCGCGCTGATCGAAAAGGAACATCCGCAGATCGCCGCGGTGCTGATCGCCAACCTCGACCCGGCGATCGGTGCGCAGGTACTCGAATTGCTGCCCGACGGCGTGCAGCCCGACATTCTTCACCGGATCGCCAAGCTTGGCCCGATCACGCATGAAGCGGTGGAAACCCTGAAGACCGTCTTGTCGAAAAGGATCGGGCTGGGCGGACAGGCGGCCGGGGTGGCGTTCGGCGGCACTCGTGAGGCCGCCAAGATCATGCAATCCTCGCGCAAGTCGACCGAGCAGCGCGTCATGCCGAAGCTCGCCAAGATCGACCGCGAGGTTGCGCGCGCGATCGAGGAAGCAATGTTCGTCTTCGACAATCTGCTTGATCTCGACGACAAGAATCTCGGCACGCTCATCCGCAATATCGACGGCGACCTGCTCGTCCGCGCGCTCAAGGGCGTCGACGAGGGGGCGCGCAACCGCTTCCTCGGCTGCATGTCGGCGCGCGCCGCCGACGGCATTCGCGACGAAATGGAATCGCGCGGGCCGATGCGCCTGTCCGAAGTCCTCGAAGCGCAAAAGGCGATCATCCAGATCGCCCGCACGCTCGCCAAGGATGGCACGATCATGATGGGCGGCGGCGACGACGATTATGTCTGAGGCACTTGGCTTTGCCGCCGGCTTCGTCCCGCGGCACGATCCCCGCGCGCACGCTCAGCTTGCGCTGATCGCCAGCGATCCGTTCGCGCCGGCCGATCTGAAGGCGCGGGCCTCGCATGGTCGGCACCGCACCGCCCATTCAGAGGCAGGGCCGAGCCCCTTCTCACCGCAGCCGGTGGGCCCGAGACACGCCGATGCCGACCATGCGCCGGAAGGCGACGGTCTGGCCGAATTTCCGAGCGAAGGCGGCGCCTTTGTCGATCCCATCGAGCAGGCGCGCGCGCACGGCTTTGCGGAAGGGCTGGCGCATGCCCGTGCGCTCGCCGCCGAACAGACCGAGCGCGACGCGGCCCTGATAACGTCGATTGCCGCCGCGCTCCAGTCGCCCGACCGCATCGACCGCGAAGCCGTCGCGCGGCAATTGCGCGAAACCGTGCTGTTTCTTCTTGCCAAAATGGTCGGCGAAGTCGGCGTCCCCGCCGACATTCTGGCCGCGCGCGTCGAGGCAGCGACCGGGTTGCTCGCCGATGGCGCCGAATCAGCGCTGTTGCGGGTCAATCCCGACGATGTCGCGCTACTGCAGGAAAAATTGCCGCCGACGATCTTCCCGATCGGCGACGCAGCCGTTGCGCGCGGCAGCTTCGTGCTCGAGGCCGCCTCGACCATTGTCGAGGAAGGGCCCGAACTGTGGCTCGAACAGCTTGCCGCCGCGATCGACCGGGTCGCGTTGCCGCCGTCATGCTGAACCGCTTCACCGGCGATTATCTGGACGCAGTCGCGCAGGCCGACTTTACGCCCGCGCCGCGCATTTCGGGGCGGCTCGCTTCATTCGACGGCTTGTTGATGGAAGCGACGGGCCTGTCGCTTCCGGTGGGCACGGTCTGTGCGGTCGGCACCGGCAAGGGGCGCGTCGAGGCAGAAGTCATCGGCTTTCGCGGCGACCGCACGCTGATGATGAATCTGGGCGGGGCAGCCCCGCTGCTGCCGCATGCGCCGGTGCGCCCGATCGGTCCGCCGGGCGAGGCCGAAGTCGGCAAGGCACTGCTCGGTCGCGTCGTCGATGGCGCCGGCAAGCCGATCGACGGGCTCGGTCCGGTGCGCGGCGCGGGGCATTGGCCGCTCGGCGGCAAGCTCCAGTCGCCGCTCGACCGTGGCCGCGTGCTCCAGCCGATGGACGTCGGCGTGCGGGCGATCAACGGCATGCTGACGATCGGGCAGGGGCAACGGATCGGCATCATGGCCGGATCGGGCGTCGGCAAATCGGTGCTGCTTGGCATGATCGTGCGTGCGGCACAGGCCGATGTGATCGTGATCGGCCTCATCGGCGAGCGCTCCAGAGAAGTCGCCGACTTTCTGGAAACCAAGGTGGCCGGCATCGCCCGCCAGCGATCGGTGGTGGTCGCGGTGCCCGCCAATCATTCGCCGGTGTTGCGCATTCGCGGCGCGCTGCGGGCAACAGCGATCGCCGAAGCGTTCCGGGCGGAGGGCAAGAATGTCCTGCTCATCATGGATTCGCTCACCCGCGTCGCCCATGCCGGGCGCGAGATCGGCTTGGCGCTTGGCGAGCCTGCCTCGGCACGCGGTTACCCCCCTTCCGCGATCGCGATGCTGCCCAACCTGATCGAGCGCGCAGGCACATGCGTCGCCTCGGGCGGGTCGATCACGGCGATCTACACGGTGCTCGCCGATGGAGACGATGGCAATGACCCCGTCGTCGACAGCGCGCGATCGATCCTTGACGGGCATATCGTGCTGTCGCGCCAGCTTGCCGAACGCGGCGTCTATCCCGCAATCGATATCGGCCCGTCGGTTAGCCGGGTGATGACCGACATCGTCGGCAAGACCCACCAGATGGCCGCCCGCGTCCTGCGCGGACATCTGGCGACCTATGAGGAAAATCGCGATCTGGTGCTGATGGGCGCCTATCGCGGCGGGGCCGATCCTGCGATCGACGCGGCGATCGCCTATCACCCCGCAATCCTCGACTATATCCGGCAGGATCCCGACGAGGTGGTGACTCTCGACGAGGCCGCAGCCGAGCTGACCGGCGTGTTCGGCGATGGCTAGGCGCGGACTCCCGCTCGAACGCATTCTGCGGGTGCGCACGCTGCAGCTTGGTCTTGTCCGTGCCGAGGAGGCACAGGCGCATGAGCGGCTCGCCAGTGAAACCGCGCTTCGCGAACGCATCGCCCAGCTTGCGGCCAATGTCGCGCCGGAGCCCGAACGCGCCGGTGCCTTCACGCTGATGGCAGCAGCGCATTATCGCGAGCGGTTGAATCATTCCGCACAGGCCGCAGCGGTACGCGAACGGCAGGCTGCAACCGGCGTCGAACAGGCCAAGCAGGCGACGATCGAGGCGAAGCGCGACCAGACCGCGGTCGAAAAGCTGATCGCCCGCCGCGAAGCGATTGACGTCATCAAGGAAATACGCGCGCTTGAAGCCGCGCCGCCGATACGGAGAGTTCGGCACGATCCTTGCTGAACGCCCAGGGGCGCTTGTGCCCATGGAACTGTTCGATGCTGGGACTGACCACGACATTATCAACGCCCGCGCTGGGACCGGTGGTCGGCCTGGCGCCTGCGGCACCGGCTTCGGCGATCGAGCGCGGGGCGGGCGAGCCGTTCGCGCAGACACTCGCCGCGATCGAGCTCGGAACGGCATCCGGAGGCGACCGGCAAGATCCTGCCGCCCCCGGCAATGATTTGCCCCCGACTTTGCCGGGCAGCGACAAGGCCGTCGCGGTGCCGGTTTCGCGCGCGCTTGTTTCAAAGCCGGTGATCGGCGCCGGACTGCCCACCGCTTTGCCGGGTAGCGGCAAGGTTGCAGCGGTGCCCGTCTCGCGCGACCTGGTGGCGAAGCCAATGATCGGCGGCGACTTGCCGCTTCCCTTGCCCGAGGGCGAAAAAGTCACCGCCGTGCCGATTGCACGCGAGCTTGTCGCAAAGCCTGTGATCGTCGGTCGGTTGCCGCTGGCACCCGAAACACCCCTGGTCGAGGCACCGCGTGCGGATCGCACCGTGGCGGAGGCGGGCACCGATGATCGCGTGACCGACGTCGAGACTGTCGACCCTGTCGCTGCGCAGCCGATTTCGGGTTATGTGGCGATATTCCTGGCGCCACCGGTCGAGGCCGCACCGATCATCGCCGGGGCGAACGCCGCGTCGGTTGCAGCGCCGATCGCCGGACCCGTTCCGGCGCCGATCGTCCCGCTCGTAACCGAACAGACCCTGCCGACCGCGACCGAGCTCACGCCGGATATTGCCGATACCGACGTTCCGCCATCGCCGACAAAGTCGGCGGCGCCGGTGTCGCGGCGCCTGTCGCTAAAGCTTGATCCGTCGATCGAGATCATCGATGCCGGTCGCGCCCAGCCCGTGACGGTTGCGGATCATCCGCGCCCGGTCCTGCGCTTCGTTGCCGTCGAGCCGGACGTCGGTGTTCCCCTGCCGCCTCGACCTGAAGGAGTGGTGCTTGCCGGCGTCGCCCAGCCTGCACTGCGGGCCTTTGCTCAGGCGATTGCGCGGGCCGAGCGGAGGATCGCAGGGACCGAGCACCGCGCCGCGCCGGACGGCGCCGATCCTGTGGCTGATTCCACTGTCGCCACGTCTGCCCAAGCGATTGCGGCTGCTCATGCGCGCGCGGTCGTCATTGCACCCCGCGCGCTCGACACTCGTCGCGACGATTGGCCGCAGCGCTTGATCGACCGCATCGACGCTGCACGCGACGCGGCCAACGCCGCCGACACGCGCATCCGGTTGGTGCCGGAGGCGCTGGGCAAGATCGACATCGCGCTGAGGCAGGAGGGCGACACGCTCCATGTCCGCTTCACCGTCGAACAGGCCGCGACCCGCGAGCTGCTGGCGGGCGCACAGGCGCGGCTTGCCGATCTCGCCGAAGCGCGCGGGCTGCGGCTTGGGCAGACCGGAGTCGATGGCGGCCATGCCGGCGCCAATGGCCATGCCGGCACCGGCGGCGACCATGGCCGCCGCGCGACCCGCATCGAACCCACGCGCGCTAACGCTCCGGCAAGTGATTCGCGGGCAGAAACAGACATCGGGTCCGCCGAGCGGATCGCGTGATCCGGAAACGCTGAGAACAAGGGGATATCGACATGGCGAAAGCGGCAGCAAAGGATGACATCGTCGAAGAGGGCGGTGGCGCGAAAAAGAAGAAGGGCGGCATGATGAAGATCGTGCTGCTGGTGGTCGGTGTGCTTGTGCTGGTCGGCGGCGGCGTCGCTGGCGGCCTCTACGCCATGCAGTCGGGGCTAATCGGCGGGGGCGGCGCGCATGCCGCCGAGCCGACCTATGACAAGCCCAAGCTCGTCCCGAAAAGCGAGGAGAAGCGCGTCAGCGCCGCCGGCGGCGAAGGCGGCCACGGCGAGGGCGGCGGCAGCGCCACGAGCCACGGACCGATGGGTGCGGGCGGCGACAAATTCGCGTCGACCTACTACACGATGGAAAAGGAGTTCACCTCCAACCTTCGCGACAGCGTCCATTTCGTGCAGGTCGGGATCGCGATTTCGACCCCCTATGACGAACGCGTCATCGAATCGATCAAGACGCACGAAATCGCGGTGCGCTCGGCGGTGCTGCTCGCGCTCGGCGACGCGACCGAGGAACAGGTGTTCACGGTGCAGGGCAAGCGCGCGCTCCAGGTCCATCTCGCGCATGCGATTAACGGCGTGCTCAAACAAAAAGAGGGATTTGGCGGCGTTGGTAACGTCTACTTTACCAATTTCGTTGTTCAGTGAGGCATGGTTAACGAGACTTCAGAATTGGCGGTCGCCGCCGATCGTCGCACGAAGGAACGGCCGGGGCCGCTCATCGCGCGTACGGCGGTGCTCGGCCAGCAGAATCTGAATCCGTTCGGCGATCTCCACACGCTCCAGCATCTCTCGGCGATGTTCGCTCGGTCGATGCGGGGCGTGTTCGAGCCGCTGCTCCGCCGCGAACTCCGCGTCTGGGCCGAGCCGCTCGTCGTTCAGCGGTTCGCCGATTATCGCGCCGAACGGCCGGAGGCGCTGACGGCGTGGCTGCCGATGATGATGACGCCCTCACCGGGCAAGGCGTTGCTGATCGCCGACGGCAAATTCGTGCTCGAGTTGCTCGACCTGTTCTTCGGCGGCAATGGCGAGGCGCCGCATCCGATTC
Source organism: Sphingomonadaceae bacterium (assembly GCA_002863155.1). Classification (GTDB taxonomy): domain Bacteria; phylum Pseudomonadota; class Alphaproteobacteria; order Sphingomonadales; family Sphingomonadaceae; genus Sphingomonas. The sequence continues at coordinate 6,040 of PKED01000107.1, forward strand.
CCAGCGAATTCTCGCCTGCGGCAGAAGCGATGATCGCGCGGCTTGGCGGCATGCTCGCGCCGCCGCTGCGTGCCGCCTGGGAACCGCTGGCGCGGATCGATTTCACGCCCGGCCACCCCGAATCGAACCCGGCGATGCTTGCCAGTTTCGATGCCGATGATGCCGCCATCGTCACGCGCTTCGGCATTTCCGCGGGCGGCGCGAAGCCGACCTTCCTAGATCTCCTCTACCCCGTCGCCGCGCTCAAGCCGCATGCGCCGCAACTCACCGGCAAGGTGGTCAGCCGCAGCGGCGACGCCGATCCGGCATGGCGCAACAGCCTGACGCGCGCCGCGATGGCTGTCCGCTTTCCGGTCCGGTCGGTGCTCGACGAACCGGTGATCTCGCTCGCAAGGCTGATGGAATTGCAGCCGGGTGACGTAATCCCGATCAGCTTCGGCGCCGATGTTCCGGTAATGGTCGGCAACGACCGGCTCGGCCTCGGCACGGTCGGCACCGCCAATGGGCGGGCCGCGATCAAGCTCACGCAATTGGCATTCAAGGACGAAGGGGATTTCGAATGAACGACATGACCGGCGGATTCCCCGTCGATGGCGCGGTCGCGGCCAATTTCAGGCTGCTCCAGGACGTCGATGTCAAGCTGACGGTGGAGATCGGCTCGACTAGCCTGTCGCTGCGCGAGCTGCTCGCGCTCAGCGAATCGAGCGTCATCGAACTCGACCGGCAGGCGAACGACCTGCTCGACGTCTTCGTCAATGGCACGCTGATCGGTCGCGGCGAAGTGGTGACGGTCGGCGAACGCTTCGGTGTGCGGATGACCGAGCTCGTCAGCCCCGAAAAGCGCGCAAGCCGCTGATCATGATGTGGGAATATATCCTGAAGCTGGCGATCATGCTGCCGCTGGTGTGCGGCCTGATGATCGGTTCGCTCTATCTGTGGCGCCGCCTGCAGGATCGCATTCCCGGCCAGTCGGGTGAGCGGATGCTCGTCGTCAAGGAAACGATGATGGTGTCGACGGGCGTCAAGCTCGCGGTGCTCGAGTTCGAGGGGCGCAGGCTGCTCGTCTCGGTCGGGCGCGGCGGGGTGGCGCTGATCGATCGGGGGGACAAATAATGGCGATCGTGCGCCGGCTCGGGTCGGGCGACCGGCCGAGCCTGTTCCGCGAGGCGCAGCCCGCCCGCAAATCCGGCACGGGCCGCTGGCTGATCGTGCTGCTCGCGATCGTCGCTGCGCTCGTGATCGCCATGCCTGCCTTTGCGCAGGTCGTGCCGGCGCCGGCCGCGCCCGCGTCGCCCGGGGTCGGCGATGCCGTCGACCGGGCGCTCGGTGATCTGGGCGGCGGCAAGGCACCGCTGGCGCTGTCGCTCCAGGTGCTCATCATCATGGGCCTGTTGTCGGTGCTGCCCGGCATCCTGCTGATGATGACGAGCTTTACCCGGATCATTATCGTGCTGTCGCTGCTGCGTCAGGCGCTCGGTCTGCAACAGACGCCGCCCAATCAGGTGCTGATCGGGCTGTCGCTGTTCCTGTCGCTGTTCGTGATGGCGCCGACGATCGACGTGATGAACAAGACCGCGATCCAGCCCTATGCCGAAGGACGGATCGGCGCGACCGAGATGATCAAGACCGCCGCCGCGCCGCTGCACAGCTTCATGCTCAAGCAGACCCGCAAGAAGGACATCGCGCTGTTCGCGCAGATCGCCAAATCCGGTCCCTATGCGAACGGCGCCGACGTGCCCTATTCGGTCTTGCTGCCGTCGTTCGTGACGAGCGAGCTCAAGACGGCCTTCCAGATCGGCTTCCTGATCTTTCTGCCCTTCATCGTGATCGACCTGATCGTTGCATCGGTGCTGATGGCGCTTGGGATGATGATGGTATCGCCGACGATCATCTCGCTGCCGTTCAAACTTCTGCTGTTCGTGCTCGTCGATGGGTGGGCGCTGGCGATGGGCAGCCTTGCCAACAGTTTCATGAGGTAGCGCCCGCGATGGACAGCCAATATTTCCTGACGGTCGCGCACGAAGCGCTCTGGGTGCTGGCACTGGCCGCCGCGCCGATCCTGATCCCGGCGCTGCTGTCGGGCCTGATCCTCGGCATGGTGCAGGCGGCGACGTCGATCAACGAACAGACGCTCACCTTCGTGCCCAAGCTTGTCGTGGTGGCGCTATCGCTGCTGATCTTCGGCAGCATGATCCTGGGCCTGCTCAGCGACTTCACGATCGGCGTGTTCGAGCGGATTCCGGATTTGGTGAAATAACCATGGGCCGGGCTGAGAGGGCCGTCGCGGCAAAGCCGGGCCGTCGGTCGGGGCTGATGCCCCGCCGGCTGGGCTTGCCCATGTGGCGCGCAGCACGCGCGCTCTCATGCGCTACGCCATGCTAGGTTTCGGCCTCTCGATCGAGCCGCAATTCTGGGCGCTGCTGTTCGTGATGGTGCGGGTCGGCGCGACCTTCATCGCCGCGCCCGTCTTCGGTGCGGTGTCGGTGCCGCTCCAGGCCAGGATCGCGCTGTCGGGGGCGATCGGCGTGCTCGTGCTCGGCAGCCAGACGGTGACGCCGCCTGCCCAAGTCTTTGCGCTGGCCACGTTCCTTGCGATTGCGGCGGAGGCGCTGGTCGGTCTCGCGATCGGATTTGTCCTGCAGATCGCCTTTGCCGCTCCGCTGCTGGCGGGCGAGCTGATCGGCAATTCGATGGGAATTGGTTTTGCGTCGGCGATCGATCCGCAGAACGGCCGGTCGTCGACCGCGCTCGGGATGTTCATGTCGACGCTGCTGACGCTGCTTTTCCTGTCGGTGAACGGCCACCTCATGCTCGTCGAGCTGATTGTCCGAAGCTACACCGCGCTGCCGCCCGGGCGTGCCTGGCTCGCGGCGGGGCAGCTGCGCGATATCGCGCTGTTCGGGGGCTATGCCTTTTCGGCTGGCTTCCTGCTGGCATTGCCGGTCGGGTTCCTGCTGCTATGCCTGAACCTTATCGTCGGCATGCTGTCGCGCTCCGCCCCTGCGCTCAACCTGTTCGCGATCGGCCTGCCGATGAGCCTGGCGGTGGGCATCGTTACGCTCGTCATCGCCTTTCCGGCGATGGGTGATTACATGGTCGTCATCGTCCGCGAAGGCCTTGCCGCCGTCCAGAGCCTGGTGATCGGCTGATGGCGGAGGATTTCGGCGACAAGACAGAAGCGCCAACAGCCAAGCGCAAGAAGGACGCATTCAACGAAGGGCAGGTGCTGCGCAGCCGCGAATTCGCGACCGCGCTGACGGTGCTGGCGGGGATCGGCTGGCTGGCGCTGTTCGGGCCGCAGCTGTTCGCGGCGTGCCGCGCGCTGATGGTGTCGAGCTTTCAGTTCGGATCGGGCGATGTCGACGATTTCCAGCCCTTCCGTCCGCTTGCGGCTGCCGGGTGGCAGATCGCGCCGTCGATCATCGCGCTGCTGGTGATTGCCTTCGTCGCCGCGATCCTGAGCCAGGCGGGGCTCGGCGCGCTGAGCTTCAACGGCAAGCTGATGGCGCCCAAGGCATCACGCATCAATCCGGCATCGGGACTCAAGCGCATCTTCGGTCCGACCGGATGGATCGAACTCGGCAAGTCACTGCTCAAGGTCGTGCTGCTCGCGACGATCGCCGCGGCGCTCCTGCTGAACGCGTCCAGCTGGAGCGCCGCGCTCTGGCTCCAGCTCCAGCCCACCGGCCTGCCCGGCCTCGTGCCCGCCTCGCGCGTGGAGCTGCTCCTCCGCATGACGCCGCTCGAGCTGCTCGGGCGGGAAGGGCCGCTCGCCACCTTCCTCGTGCTGTACTGGCAGTCGTTCGCCTTCCTGCTGCTCAACGCGGAGGACCGCGCCGCCGCGGCCGCCCGCCTGCCGCCCGCCG
>PKED01000115.1 GCA_002863155.1 Sphingomonadaceae bacterium
ATCAAAGAAAAGCAAAAAAAATTATCCAAATTAGAACTTTGGAAATCAAATCTAGGCAAAGAAGCCATAGAGTCAATCTTAAAAATCAATCAAATTACAATAGCTTCATTAAGAGGGTATTGTTTGGGAGGAGCACAGGCAGAAGCGGCGGCGCGGTTGATGCGTCCACCGATCGCTGGCACCCGACCAGTAACTAGCGCAACGTGTTGGTGATGGCGCTGCCTGCAGCGTGCTGGAAGGCGGGAGGGAATAGTCAGCGGGCGGGGGCGCCGGCGTAGCCGCCTGCGCGGGCGCGGCTGGAGTGGCCGCCGTGCTCGGCGGGGCAGCGGGCACCTGCTTGGCCTCGGCCTTCTTGCCCCAGATCGCGTCCTTGATCGCGCCGAAAATGCTCATCTTGCTGCTCCTTGATCGGGTGTTCGAGCTGAACGACCGAAAGGCTGGCAATGTTGCATGACAGGGACGCGGCGGGTCAACCGAGCGGCGGCAGCGGCTCGACCATCAGGATGCCGCTGCGGACGGCGGCGATGCGCATCCGCGTGCCGACCGGCGCATCGGCGCCCGTTGCCGGCCAGTCGCTGTCGCCGACGCGGACGCGGCCTTTGCCGTCCTCGATCGGCGTGACGACGGTCACCATCTCGCCCACCAGCCGCCCGGCGCGGTCGTTGAGCAGCGCGTCGGCGGTCGGCACCGGGAATTGATGATACCAGCGCCGCCCGATCGCGACGGCGACGGTGCTCCAGAGCGTGAACGAGACGAGCTGGAGAAGGATCGGCAAGCCCGGAATGGCCAGCACGGTCGCGCCAGTCAGCAACGCGCCCGCCGCGAGGAAGATCAGGAACACACCCGGGCTGGCCAGTTCCGCCCCGGCGAGACCCAGCGCGATCACGATCCACCACAGGCCCGCATTGCCGACGAGATCGCCGAAATTCATGGCGACGTCACTCGCTCTCGCGTTCGAAGGGTCGCGGGGCGCGGGGTGGGGCTGGGGGCCTGGGCGGCGCGGCGGGCTCGCCAAAGGCTTCCTTGGCGAGCGTCCCGATCCCGCCGATCGTGCCGATCAGGTTGGTGGCCTCGACCGGGAACAGGATCGTCTTGGCATTGGGCGAGGTCGCGAACTTGCCGACCGCTTCGACATATTTCTGGGCGATGAAATAGTTGATCGCCTGCGCGCTCCCTTGTTCGATCGCATCAGAAACCAGCTGCGTCGCCCGCGCCTCCGCTTCGGCGGCGCGTTCGCGGGCCTCGGAGTCGCGAAAAGCTGATTCCTTGCGGCCCTCCGCCTCCAGGATGCGCGCCTGTTTCTGACCCTCGGCGCGCAGAATTTCGGAGGCGCGCGCGCCTTCGGCTTCGAGGATGTTGGCGCGCTTCTCGCGCTCGGCCTTCATCTGCCGCGCCATCGCGTTGACGATGTCGACCGGCGGGCGGATGTCCTTGATCTCGACGCGGGTGATCTTCACGCCCCATGGGTTCGTGGCGTGATCGACGACGCTCAGCAGCCGCGCATTGATGTCGTCGCGCTTCGACAGCAGCTCGTCGAGGTCCATCGACCCCATCACCGTGCGCAGATTGGTGGTCGCAAGCTGCATGATCGCGACGAACAGGTCGGAGACTTCATAGGCGGCCTTGGCCGCGTCGAGCACCTGGAAGAACACGACGCCGTCGACCGCGACCATCGCATTGTCCTTGGTGATGATCTCCTGCTGCGGAACGTCGAGCACCTGCTCCATCATGTTGATGCGCCGCCCGACGCGGTAGAAAAAGGCCGGGTAGAAGTTCAGCCCCGGCCGCGCGACGGTGGTGAAGCGACCGAAATGTTCGATCGTATATTCAAAGCCCTGGCGAACCATCTTCAGGCTTGCTGCGAGAAACATGACCGCCAGGACCAGCAGGCCGACGATGACCGACGCAATGATTTCCATGACACTCCATCCCCTGCCGCGCGGACCTGCGGCGCGCTGGTTTCTAGCACAGGCGCACGCCGCGCGCAGCGAAATGCGGCGGGCCTAGCGCCGGGCGGCGGGCTTGGTTACATGGGCCGCCACGACTCTCCTTCGCGACGCAGGAACCGGCACCCCATGGACATTCGGCTCGGCCTTACTTTCGACGATGTGCTGCTATACCCGGGGGAAAGCGACATCGTGCCGTCGATGGCCGATCCGCGAACCCGCCTGACCAGGGGGATCGCGCTTAATATCCCGATGCTGTCGGCGGCGATGGACACCGTGACCGAGGCCGACATGGCGATCGTCATGGCGCAGCTGGGCGGTATCGGCGTGCTCCATCGCAATTTGACGATCGAGGAACAGGTGGCGGCCGTGCGCCAGGTAAAGCGGTTCGAAAGCGGGATGGTGGTCAACCCGATCACGATCGGCCCGGCGGCGACGCTTGCCGACGCGCAAGGGCTGATGGCGCGGCACCGGATCAGCGGCATTCCGGTGGTGGAGCCGGGTGGCAAGCTGGTCGGCATCCTCACCAATCGCGACGTCCGCTTCGCCGAAAATCCGCAGCAGCCCGTCGCCGAGCTGATGACACGCGACAATCTGGCGACCGTGCGCCCCGGCGTCAGCCAGGAGGAAGCGCGGCGGCTGCTCCACGCGCGGCGGATCGAAAAGCTGCTGGTGGTCGATGACGGCTATCGCTGCATCGGGCTGATCACCGTGAAGGATATCGAAAAGGCCGTCAGCTATCCCAGCGCGACCAAGGATGGCGCGGGCCGGTTGCGGGTCGCGGCGGCCACCACGGTCGGCGATTCGGGCTTCGCGCGCACCGAGGCTTTGGTCGAGGCCGAAGTCGACCTGATCGTGATCGACACCGCCCATGGCCATAATCGTGACGTTGCGCGCGCGGTGGAACGGGTGAAATCTCTGTCGAATTCGGTGCAGGTGGTGGCCGGCAACGTCGCGACCGCATCGGCGACGCGCGCGCTTGTCGATGCAGGCGCCGATGGCGTGAAGGTCGGCATCGGCCCGGGCTCGATCTGCACCACCCGGGTAGTGGCGGGCGTCGGCGTGCCACAGCTGACGGCGGTGATGGACTGTGCCGAGGAAGCGGCGAAATCGGGCGTGCCGGTGGTCGCCGATGGCGGCATCCGCACCTCCGGCGACGTGGCGAAAGCGCTGGCAGCGGGCGCGTCGGCGGTGATGATCGGTTCGCTCCTCGCCGGGACCGAGGAAGCGCCGGGCGAGACTTTCCTGTACCAGGGCCGCGCCTATAAATCCTATCGCGGCATGGGGTCGGTCGGCGCGATGGCGAAGGGATCGGCGGACCGGTATTTTCAGCAGGACATCAAGGATCAGCTGAAGCTGGTGCCCGAAGGCATCGAGGGGCAGGTGCCGTTCAAGGGCCCCGCCAAGGACGTGATCCACCAACTCGTCGGCGGCGTTCGCGCGGCGATGGGCTATACCGGCGCGCGGACGATCGAGGAATTGCAGGCGCGCGCGCAGTTCGTGCGGATTACCGGTGCGGGCCTGAAGGAAAGCCATGTCCATGACGTGACGATCACACGCGAGGCGCCGAACTATCCGACCCGCTAAGGGCGGCTGACGCGCGGCGGGGATTTACGCCGCGTTTAGCGATCTGCGCTATCGCAGGGCGATGGCACGCATCAGCTTAATGAAGGTGATATTGCCGATCGGGATCGGCTTTGGGCTGAATGCGATGTCCCATAATGTCGGACTGCGGGGCGATCTCGCGGCATCGCTCGGCAATCGCGGCGCAGCGCTGAGCAATCACGTTTCGGCGTTGCTGCTGACGATCGCGGCCTTCGCCTGTTTCGGCTATGCCGGCTGGCAAATCTGGCAGCGGCGCAAGCGGCGAGACGAACCCGCGGACGGCCTGCCAATCATCCCGTCGCTCGTCAAAGCACCGCGCGCCGATGCCGATGGCGAGGCGTTCGATCCCGATGCGGTCCTGGCGCGCTATCTGGCCAAGAAGCAGGCGGCCGAGCTGTCGGGCCCGCCTGAACCGCCACCGTTGCCACCGTCGCCATCGGAGCCCGCGCGGCCCGTGTTTGGGCGCAAGCAGCGCTGATCTGCGCCGCCTGCGGGCGCACGAATGGCTTTGCCACGCCGGGGCAGTTGCGCCTAAGCGGGAGAGCATGACTCCTGCCGCCCGTGTCCAGGCCGCGATCGAACTGCTCGACGCCGTGATCCTCGCCGCCCGGGAAGGCGGGGCAGCCGCCGATACGCTGATTGCGCGCTATTTCGCGACGCGCCGCTATGCGGGCGCCAAGGACCGGCGGGCAGTCCGTGCGCTCGTCTATGCGGCGATCCGGCGCGCGGGCGAGTGCCCGTTGAGCGGCCGCGCGGCGATGCTCGGGCTCGCCGCCGACGATCCCGAGGTGCGCGCCTGCTTCGACGGATCGCCGCACGGTCCGGCCGCGATCGCGCCGGGCGAGGCGGTCGCCGACGCAGGCGCCGCGCCCGCATGGCTTTTGGCGGCATTGGCGGCCTCGGGGGTGGGCGCCGAGGAATGGCCCGCGCTGGTCGACCGTGCGCCGCTCGACATCCGGATCAACCGCGCGGTCGGCGGCGCGGTCATGATCGAAGGCGCGCAGGCGGTGCCCGGCCTGCCCGATGCGCTGCGGCTGCCGTCCGGTACGCAGGTCGACCAGCTTGCCGACTATCGCGACGGGGCGATCGAGGTGCAGGATGCCGGCAGCCAGATCGTCACCCTCGCAGCGCGGGCGGCGCCCGGCCAGCATATCGCCGATCTGTGCGCGGGGGCAGGGGGCAAGTCGCTCGCGCTCGCTGCGACGATGGCCGGGCAAGGGCAGGTGCTCGCCACCGATACCGATCGCGCGCGCCTGTCGCGGCTCGCCCCTCGGGCCGCACGCGCCGGCGCGCATATCATCGAGACCCGGCTGCTCAATCCCGGGCGCGAAGCGGCGATGCTCCAAGACTGGACCGCGCGCGCCGATTGCGTGCTGGTCGACGCGCCCTGTTCGGGCACCGGCACCTGGCGGCGCAACCCGGAGGCGCGCTGGCGATTGACGCCCGATCGACTGACGCGGCTAGCCGCCACCCAGCGGCATGTACTCGACGTCGCGGCCGCGCTGGTGAAGCCGGGCGGCGCGATCGTCTATATCGTCTGTTCGCTGCTCGACGCGGAGGGTGCCGATCAGGCGGCGGCCTTTCTGGAGGGCCATTCCGGCTGGCGTGCCGCCCCGCTCGACCTGCCGGCCGGGCAGGCGCATGGCGTCGGGTTGCGGCTGACGCCACGACATGACTCGACGGATGGCTTTTTTGTCGCGAGACTGGAAGCGCCATGCTAGCCAAGCCGACCAGTCTGTTGGAGATGTTCATGCGTTATTCGTCGCTTGCCGCCGCTGCGGCGCTTGTGCTCGTCACCATCTCGACTTCGTTGCATGGCCAGCGTCCCGACGATCAGATCGATCCGCGCTCGGTCCAACTGGTGGCGGCCGGGAAAGCGGCGGCGGCGGCCGGCAATCTCGACAGCGCGACCGACACGCTCGAAACCGCGCTGGCGGTCGATCCGCGCAACCGGGCGGCCTTTGTCGCGCTGGGTGACGTGGCGCTGGCGCGCGGCCTTTCGGGCAAGGCGATCCGCCATTACCGTGCCGCGCTCGACCTTGATCCGAACGACATTGCCGCGCTGACGGGGCAGGGTAAGGCGCTGGTCGCCAAGGGCGCGATCGAGCGTGCGCGGCAGAATCTGGCGAAGATCAAGCGGCTCTGCGCCAAGGGTTGCACCGAGGCGACCGACCTTGCCGCCGTGATCGCCCGCGGAACGCCGGTGCCGGTGGTTGCCGCGCAGACCGCCAAGAGCGGGCAGAACTGATCAGCCAAGCAGGCGGGCAAGCGCCACGAATTCGGCGACGCTGACCGTTTCGGCGCGTCGCGTCGGCGCGATGCCGAGCGCCTCCATCGCTTCGGCCGCGCCCGGCACGCCCTTCAGGCTCTGGCGCAGCATCTTGCGGCGCTGGCCGAAGGCGGCGGCCGTCAGCCGCTCCAGCGCGGCGAGCTTCACCCCGTCGGGGCTGTCGAGCGGGGTCAGATGCACTACCGCCGACATTACCTTGGGTGGCGGCGTGAAGGCCGATCGGTGAACCGGCATCGCGATCCGCGCCGTCGTCCGCCACTGAGCCAGCACCGACAGCCGCCCGTAATGTTCGCTGTCGACAGGAGCCACGATGCGGTCGGCGACTTCGCGCTGGAACATCAGCGTCAGGCTGCGCCACCATGGCCGCCACGGCGCCGAAAGCCAGCCGATCAGCAGCGGCGTCCCGACATTATAGGGCAGGTTCGACACGATGTGCGGCGCTTGATCGAACATCGACGGCGCATCGACCGCCAGTGCATCGGCCTCGACCACACGGAGCCGGCCCGGAAAATGCGCGGCGAGCTCGTCGAGCGCGGGCAGGCAGCGGCGGTCGCGCTCGACCGCGGTCACGCGCCCGCCGGCCTGGAGCAGCGCGCGGGTCAGCCCGCCGGGGCCGGGGCCGACCTCGAAAATCTCGGCGCCGTCGATATCGCCAGGAATCCGGGCGATCCGGGCCAATAGCTGACCATCGAGAAGGAAATTCTGGCCGAGCGCCTTGCTCGCGGTCAGGCCATGCCGCGCGATCACCTCGCGCAGCGGGGGGAGCATGGTCACACCGGCGCTGCCAGGCGTCGTTCGGCAGCCTCCGCCGCCATGCGGATCGCGGCGATCATCGCGCCGGGACGGGCAACCCCCTTGCCGGCGATGTCGAAAGCGGTGCCGTGATCGGGAGAGGTGCGCACGATCGGCAGCCCGAGCGTGATGTTCACCCCGTCATCGAAATGAAGCAGCTTGAGCGGGATCAGCGCTTGGTCGTGATAGCAGCACATCGCGACGTCGTAGCGCGCGCGAGCGGCCTGATGGAACATGGCATCGGCGGCGATCGGCCCGGTACAGTCGATGCCCTCGTCGCGCAGGATCTCGATCGCGGGCATAAGAATGTCGATCTCCTCGCGTCCGATCGCGCCGCCTTCTCCGGCATGCGGGTTGAGCCCGGCAAAGGTGAGGCGGGGCGTCTCGATCCCGAAATTGCGGGTCAGCCCGCGCGCGGTGGTGCGGGCGCGGGCCAGCACCAGATCGAGATTGAGTGCCTCGGGCACGGCCGACAGCGGGACATGGGTCGTGATCGGCACGACCCGCAGGGTCGGCCCGGCGAGCATCATCACCGCATTCTGGAGCGCGATGCCGCAGCGCTCGGCGACGAATTCGGTCTGCCCCGGATCGAGGAAGCCGATCCCGTAGAGCTGGGCCTTGGACACTGGCCCGGTCACCAGCGCGCCTGCGGTGCCCGAACGGGCAAGCCCGACCGCGAGTTCGAGCGCGCTGAGCGAGCACCGCGCCCCATCGGTATCGGGCTGGCCCGGCGTTATCTCGCCCGCATCCTGGATGTACAGGACGGGCAGTGCCCGATCGAACAGACCTACGGCTTCGGCGGGGTCGCCGATCCGCTCGACCGGCCCCGTCCACACCCGCTCGATCGCGCGCGGATCACCGACCGCGAAAAAGGGGCGCAGGGACGCGCCGATACGGCCTTCCCACGCCTTGCCGATCACTTCGGGGCCGATCCCGGCGGGGTCGCCCATGGACACAGCGATCGGTGCGATCATGCTCGGTCCTTTCGGTGCGCTGGTCCGCCGGGATGCAGGGGATCAACGATACTCGATAATCGCGTCGCGGCGAAGGTCGCGCAGTTTCTGGTCGGCGCGAAGATTGACCGCGCGCTGCTCCATCTGGTCGCGCATCTGCTCCATGCTCGGCAGCGCGGTTTCGGGATCCGAACGGCCGCAGACAACCAAGGTGCGCACGCCTTCGGTCGGCGATCCGAAGGGGGCGGTCGCCTCGCCGATATTGAGCCCCGCGATCATTTCCTGAAGCTGGGGCGGCAGCGCGCGGATTTTCACCGAATCATTGTCGACCACTTCGGCCTGCAGACCGGCGGCGACTTTCTGCACGTCGCCGCAGCCGCGGATCGTCTTGATCGCGCTGGCAAAGGCGGACACCCGCTGCGATGCCTCAGCCTCGGTGATGCCCTTGGGGAAGGCGATGCTGACCTGGCGCAGGCTGAGCACAGCGTCGCGGGCATCGGCGGTCAGCACCTGTCGCTTGTCGACGAGATAAAGGATCGAGAAACCGCCGGGCACCTCGATCGGGCCGGCCAGCTGGTTGACGTTCATCTCCGTCGAGGCCTGGGCCAGCGATTCGGGCAGCTGATCGGCCTTCACCCAGCCGAGATCGCCACCAACTGCACGGGTGGTCGCTTCGGATCGCGCCACGGCGATGTCCTCGAACGTCCGCTTGCCCGCCTGGATTTCCTGCATCAGCGCGCGCGTTTCGGCAAACACCTGTGATGCCTGTTCGGGCGTTGCTCGCAGATAGATTTCCTTGACGTGGAATTCGGTCTGGCCCTTTTGCGCGTTGATGCGCTCGATGATCGATTTCACTTCGGCATCGCCGACATTGATCGTCGCCGAGATCCGGCGCCGCAAATAGCGGTTCCAGGCGATATCGGCTTCGACCTGGCGGCGCAGGCTGCGTTCCGACGATCCGGCGCTGCGCAGGAAGGTGCGGAACTCCGGCACCGTCTGTTTGAAATTACGCGCGATCAGGGCGATGCGCTGGTCGACTTCCTCGGACGTGACCTTGATCTCGGCGGTCTTCGCTTCCTGCATCTGCAGCGTTTCGTCGATCAGCGAGCCGAGCACCTGCAGCCGCAGCGTCCCCAGCTCCTGCTCGTTGAGCTTGAGGGTATTGGCGGCCAGGATCAGGTTGACGCGCTGGTCGACGTCGGTGCCGGTGATGACCGCGTCGTTGACGATCGCCGTTGCCTTGCGGACATTGGGATCGCGCTTGCCGAAAATCTGGAGATTTTTGGGAATGTTGAGCCCGGTGTCGGGCACCGTCTGGTCGCTCACCGTCTGCGCGATCGCGACCGACGCGATTCCTGCGGAGGCCGCTAGCAGCATGGCGGTGCGCAGCGTGCGCAATTTAACGAAAGATTTCATCGGCGTGGTCCAATATTCGATATGTCGGCGCGATTCCGCACAGCTCTGTGGCGGTTCTGTGGCGTTCCCCTGTCAGCGCGTGCTTAACGCCCGAGGTTCTTGAACGCCAGAGTCAACAGAAAGGCGTTCCCGCCGCGCGCGTCGCCCGTGTCCTGATAATCGCGCCGCCACGTTAGGCCGAGGCGGAGGCAATCATCCTCGTAGCTGACGCCGATGCGGTGACGAACGGGTGCAAATCCGTCGGTCAGCGACAGCGGATCGGCGCGCTGCGTCGTCAAATCGATGACCGTCGAGCCGAATACCGACCAGAAGCGCGCAAATTGCACGCGGGCGCCCAGCCGTATTTCCTCACGGTCGCGCAAATCCTCCAGCGTCGGGTCGATCTGCCGGTTGAGCCGGAGATAGCCGACGAGCAGATAGGTGCCGCGGGTGCCGATCGTCGCGTCGAGCTCGTTGCGGCGGATCGCGAGCCCGTCCTTGTCGAGCCGGTAGCGATGAGTGAGCGCCACGAGATCGCGATAGCGGACTTCGGTTCGCCCGACGATGTCGGAAACCTTGTCGGCAAAGCCCGTGCCCTGCGGAATGAAAGTCGGGTCGGCGCTGAACCGGTAGCTCTGGCCGATATTGGTCGTGATGCTTAGATCGGGCAGGTCGAGCGCCCATTCGATGCCATAGGTAACGCGCGTCGTGCCGCCGAACCGGTCATAGCCCGGGAAGCGATTGAGCGCGAAAAGGTTCGAATCCTCCAGATCTACCGCGCGCGAATCCTCGTTCGGGACGAGCAGATTGGCGATCGGCGGCGACACGACGAACTGGACGCGCGGTGTCAGCCGCTGAGTGCCGCCGAGGAACGAGCCGACGAACGGCCATTTGACGTCGAT
>PKED01000130.1 GCA_002863155.1 Sphingomonadaceae bacterium
TATGCGCTGCAACCGCAACAACCGCAGTCGAGCAGATATTTCAGCAGCGGTCGAAGCGACTGGTCTCTCGCAAGCCCCAGCTCACCATCGAGGCCATACGCACGCCGCACTCACCTGACTCCTGCCGGCGCACAATCCCCGTATGCCCAACACCACTAACGAGGTAAGGCTTCCCCGGTGGTTGCGAGCATGCGCGACCGCTAAAGCGGCGTTTGGGTGCAGTCGGGTTTGTCACCATAGTGCTGACCATCGCTCAACGGTTCTCCTGAAAGCGGCGTGCGAGGCGCGCCGACGCCCCGCTCTTGGCGGCAAGCCGCGCGCCGTAGCGCATGACGGTCTTGGGATCGCGCCAGCGATAAGCTTGCATGATCGCGGGCAGGCTCTCGCCGGCGGCGAAGTTGTCCTGCGCCACGCCGACCCGGATCGAGTGGCTCGAGACGGCCGCCAGCCAGCGCTCCAGCTCGGTTTCGCTCATGGTGCCCAGCAGCTTCTTCTCGAACGCCGCGCGGATGAGGCGACGGTAGATCAAGGTGATCGTGTTCGGGTGCAGTGGTCCCTCCCCTACCGACCGGACCGAGCCGTCGAAATAGGTCTCGACGCGCCGGAAGAGCGGTCCGCCCGCGATCGCGCCGGCCCGCTTCCACTCCTCAATCGCCTGCATGGTCGCGGGCGAGAGATAGGCGATAGCGCCTGCGCGCTCGCGGTCGGTCTTGCTGCTCGCAATGAACAGGGTTCCCGAGCCGTCGGAATCGGGCCCTTCGACCGCGTCACAGACGATCGCCACCAGCTCGGAGCGCCGGCAGCCGCTGTCGTATGCGACGCGCAGCAGCGCCCGGTCGCGCGCGCCGAGCATGTCGCGGCGAGAGGCCTTGAGCAGATGCGCCAGGCAGATACCGGTCGCCGGATCGTCGAGGTCGCTCACCTCGCCCTTGAACCGGATGCCGCGCGCCTGGCGCTGGCGCGTGCCCAATAGCTTGCGCAAGCCCTTGAGCTCGAGCCGCACCAGCGGCGCCGCTGTCGGATCATCAAGCCCCGCCATGCGATAGGCCCAGCCGATGTTCACCAGATAGCGCTCGATCGTCGCCGGCGCCCGCTGCTTCAGCGGATTGCGCGGATCCTGCTCGACCCCCGACAAGGCGCGCAGATAGGACGCGACCGCCTCCGCATCGGCCCGCGCTGTCGCAAGTCCGCGCCGCCGACACCATTGGTCCCAGATCTTCAGGTCCGACAGGAAGGCGCGGATCGTGTTCGTCGACCAGGCCCGCGCGGCCGCGGCGACGAGCTGCGGATCGGCGAGCCGGCGGGCCGGCGCCAGCGCCTCGACCTGCGAGACGATCTCGCTGATCGGCGCCGCCTCGGCACGGTGGAGCGCAGGTTCAGCCATGATTGCGCGCGAAGCGCAACGTCTCGTCCGTGCGCACAAGCTGCACGGCCCGCCAGGGCGCCGAGGCCAGCGCATGCCGGGATTTGATCGCCCCGACCCGCTCGAGATAGCAGATGGCGCTGTTCATCCGGCGCGGTTCCCATCCGAGCGCCTCGGCAAGCCGCTTGGTGTCGGCGGCCCGCTCCTCGCCCGTCACCATCCGGTTCGCCAGCGTCCGCGCATCCTCGCTGGGGCTGAACGGCATGAACGCCTCGTCAAAGTCCACGAACAGCGCCGGCTGCGGAGCATAGTGCCCGCTCACGTTCAACTCGCGCAGATAGCCGCCGTCCTTCAGGTCGAGCAGCGCGATCCTGAGATCATCCGCCGCGATGTCGAGCGCGGCCGTGAGGTCCTCGAGGGTCACCACGGGGTCGACGGCCAGCGCATGCGCGCTGGTCTCGACGACATGCTTGCCGACCGCGACCGCCGCTGGCGACCAGCCCTCCAGCCCGCTCGGCGCCGTCTGGACATAGCGGGGCGCGGCGCCGAGCGCCGGCTTGCGGCTCACGCCGTGCAGGCGGTCCGCCAGGCCCTTGAGGTCCGCCTCGCTTGCGGGATCGATCTTGAGGAACAGCATCGCCTGCAGGAAGGGCGACAGCTTTGCGGGATCGAGATCGACGACGAGCGGCACGAACCGGCTCTTGCCCCCGACCTGCTGGACGAGCCCGACATCGATCTCCTTGGCCACCCAGGGCTTGGCGATCGACGTTTCGGTCAACACCACGACGAAATGGGTCATGGCGCCGAGGCCCTCCTCCATCTTCTGGCGAAGGCTGTCGCCGGGCTCGATCTCCCATTCGTCGAACCAGACGTCGACGCCGTTCGCCATCAGATACTCTGCGATCGGACGCACCCGATCCTTGTCCTCGCTCGCATGCGCCAGATAGACTTTGGGGTGCGGGACGCCGTCGGCGGCATTCATGACCTGAACCTTTCCCGGGTCGACCCCCAGACGCTCTTCGAGAAGCCGCGCGAAAGCCGGCGAGCCGGTGGTGCGGATCGCCACCCGATTGCCCGACAGCCGATCGACGAAGACGTCGGCGTGGCGGCCGGTCTCGGGATCGACGATCGAGGCGGCCGCTCCCCTCGCCTTCTCCTCGAGCGCCTGCATGCCGAGCGCGATCGCCTTGGCTTCGATGTCAGCGGCGAACCTGCTTGCGTCAAACGGCCGGCCATTGTGGGTGAACC
Source organism: Sphingomonadaceae bacterium (assembly GCA_002863155.1). Taxonomy (GTDB): domain Bacteria; phylum Pseudomonadota; class Alphaproteobacteria; order Sphingomonadales; family Sphingomonadaceae; genus Sphingomonas. The sequence continues at coordinate 2,612 of PKED01000130.1, forward strand.
TGATCATTGGCTGTTGCGCTGAACGTATCGGCGCAGCTCCACCAGATCCTCGTCGGCGAGCAGGATCCCCATCGTCGGATAGTCGTCCTGCAGCGACTTGCGCACGCGGCCGTCGTGAACGCATGGGATCAGCAGCGCGAAGGCGGGGTTGAAGCGGCGGCGCTCCCAGCCCGCGGCCTCCTCGAGCTTCCTGGCGTTCCCGCCCAGTTCGGGCTGATCGAGCAGCAGCCGGGCGAGCACGACCGAATCCTCGACCGGGTCGTGCCCGGTGATCGCGGGATCGCTGGCGATGAACAGCTCTACCGTTGTGCGCACGCGCGGCAGGTGCGGCCCCAGCACGTGCGAGAGCGTCACGAGCCCGTCGGCCTCGAGCTCGGCCAGCGCCATTCCCAAGGTCTTGCGGCTCTCCTGGGGAAAGGCCTCGAGCAGCTCGTCGCCAAAATGCGTCGGCAGGCCCTTGGGGCTGTGCTCGGCCATGTGGCGGCCGAGCCGCTGCGCAAGGTCACTCAGATGCTCGTACACGCCTCGTCTTCCCTGTTGCGCCCCGGTGCGGAGGCCCGCCGGCGCACGAACAGCCAGCTCCTATTCCTTACCGGGATATAGAAGCTTCAACAACGGGGTGTTGATAAGGTCCCATTATCAACACTGCGCGTACCGGCACGCTAGACCGAACACTGTGCTTGCGTCTACTATCTGCCAGATGGCCTTACCCATTCCCGATCTTTCGATGCCCAGCTGGACGGGCCCGCTCGCGCACGGACTCGAGACCACAGCAGCAGCCGTCGGTAGCCTGGATGCGCGGTTTTCCGCCACAAACTGCCGATCCGCCTGGGTCCGCCGGGCCGCGTGGAGCGGCTATGCCGAAGCGCTGCGTGGACAAGGAGCAGAAATCGACGAAATCGACATTTTCGGCCAAGCGTGCGGGCTTCCCCTGCCCTCCCGGACCCGGCAGCCGACCGTTGGCGACGACCTGTCCCAGCTCACAGAATGGCAGGCGAACCTTCGCGTGACCCCCCGTCGCCACTGGCGCGAGGCCCTGCCCTTCACGTTCGATCCCCCTTCCGACTGGGGCACCCGGCCGGTGCTGCTGCGCGCGCTCGAGCTGACCGCCCGCCACGCGCGGGCCGATCGCACCAGCGCCCCCTGGCTCGCGATGCCGACGCTCCTCAATGAGCTTGGCGCGACGCGCAATACGCTGCCCAATCTGGTCTGCGCCGACAAGGCACTGCGGCTGCAGCCCGGCGATCGCGAGGCGATCGTAAGACGATACCTCAAGCAGCTGCGGCGCGCCGCCGAAACCGGCCTGCAGCGGCTCGAGGCGATCGAAGGCGACCGCCTGCGCGCGGCTGAGGCGCTGTCGCGCGCGCGCCGGCCCGGCTCGCTCTTGCCGCTCCTCGCGCTCGCCCAGGTCAATCCGGTGCTGAGCCCCCGTGCCGTGGCGATCCGGCTTCGGCTGACCATCTCCGGAGCCGGCAAGCTGCTGGCGCGCGCCGCAGCCTCCGGCCTGCTTGTCGAGGTGAGCGGACGCCAGAGCTGGCGTGCCTACCTCTCCCCGGACCTCGCGCAGTCCTTTGGCTTCGTGCCGGCCCGCCGGGGGCGTCCGCTCGCCCCTCCCCCGCCGGGGCCGGCGCTCGATGCGGTGCTGTCCGACTTCGATGCCGAGATGCGCGCGATCGACGAGCGCCTCGCACGCCTGGGGCTCAACACCACCGAAGGCGGGTGAGACCGGATCCATGTCCGGTCAACTCGCCGGCCAGAATCGATCCAGAATCTCGCCAAGCGCGTGCTCCGCATCGGCGCGGCTCGCGCCCGCCTTGGGAAGCAAGGTCAGGGTCACTCCGGCTCGGCCGTGGCCGTCGACGCGGAGGATCTCTGTCCCGCCACTCGTCGTGACGGTGCTCGACACCTTTCCTGTCCTCTTGGGGGAGCCTGTCTTTTTGGGGGCTTCGGCGGCCGCGGCGAGCATCCGCACCACATCCGCGGGGGCTTGCGGAACCGATTCTCCGCGTGCGCGCGCGTCTGCGATCCGGCGCCCTTCGGCGAGCACGCGCGAACGGCGATCCTCGGGCTTCAACAGCGGCTTGATCTGCGTCACGTGCTTGATGCCTAGGTCATGAGGCGACGCGAACGCGGCGATGATCTCGGCCGGCAGGCGCGCCATGTCGAGATAGCGGCTGAGCCAGCTCGCCGTGACGTTGATGCGCTCGGCCATCTCCTGCTGCTTCCCGCCGTAGTAGGCGTCCAGCGCGCGGAGATAATCGCGAGCCCGCTCGAAGTCCGAAATATCTTCCCGTGCGCGGTTCTCGATATCGGATAACCGGAAAGCCTCCTCGTCGGTGAGTTCGCGGATTTCGACGAGAAAGCGGAACTCGGGATAGTTGTGGCTGCGCAGCCAACTCACCGACCAGTGCCGCCGCGCGCCCGAGATCACCTCGAAGTCGTGATCAGGATCGTCCCGGACACGGCGTACCAGCGCCGGCATCTCCTGCTTGCCCTGCGCCTTGAGACTGTCGATCAGGTCGCGGCAACGCTCCTCTGAGAGTGCGGCATAGTCGCGGTTGTGCCCGTGCCACATCCGGCACCGGGCCGGGTCGACCAGCTCGGTCGCGCGGTTGACGAGCGCGCCGGTGGCGAGTTCGGCAAGTCGCGTGCTGCGTCCGGCGAGCACGCCCATGCCGAGCCGTGTCGGTCGGGTTGGCGGATCATCCGGGGTGTCGATCGCACCGGCCAGATCAGCCGCAAAACTACGGTTTTTCGCGCTCATGGCGCCTCTCCTTCACCCGAAATTGCACCGGTGCAATTTTCATCCGCGCTCATGCGAGTCCCTCCCGCCTCAGACGGCCTTCATGGCTCGGCCACATCGATCGGATATCCGTCTCGATCTCGGAATTCACCCCGTCGAGATACGTCAGGCACCGGTCACGCACAGACCTGCTCGTCGTCGGGCCCTCCAGTTCATAGACCGTCATCAACCGCGCGCTGGCATTGTCGATCTCCGCCGAATCCTTGAGCGGCGTGCGGACGAGCGCATTGCCGAAGAGCTGCCCCATCAGTCCCATCAGCTCGCGCTGCATCGATTTGTTCTCGTCCACCTTCGACGCCACGAAGCGGAGGAAGGCGAGGTCGGTGTTCATGCCGTGATCGAGGAGAACCTGCATCGTCTCATCGAGCATCGCGAGATAAGCGGCGGTCGAGGAGAAATCCATGACGGTGGGCGGTACCGGCACGACAAGGGCGTTGGCAGCCCGCAGCACCGAGAGCGAGATCGCGCCGAGCGCCGGCGGTGGGTCGATGACAACCACGTCGTAGCGGTCCGCAACCGAAGCGATGCCCTGTTGCAGCCGATCCAGCAGCGTCCCCTGCCCCCGCGCCATTCTGGCCGCCAGCTCGTACTCGGACTGGAAAAGCCGCAGATTCGCCGGGATCAGGTCGAGACCGTCGAAATGCGTGGCGCGAATGGCATATTCGAGGCTCCCCAGCTCGTCCTGCCGCAGGAACGGATAGAGCGTGTCCTCCTCCTGAAGGTCGAGGTCCGGGACGTAACCGAACAAGGTCGTTGCCGACGCTTGGCTGTCGCAGTCGATCAGCAGCACCCGGTAGCCCCGGATCGCCAGAAATTGGGCCAAATGCACCGAGATCGTCGACTTACCGACCCCACCCTTGAAGTTCTGGACGGCAACAATGGCGCAGCGATCGTCCGCTGCGCGCCAAGGGCGCGTGCCGAACACCCCTCGCATGTCGTTGAGCTGTGCCAGCGTATAGCCGACCCGGCGGTTCGTCTCGGTGCGCCCTGGTTCAGGCAGACGGCCGTCCTTCTCAGCCTCGCGTATCGCCGCCGGCGTGCGCCCGACCAAGTCAGCCGCCTTTCCGATCGTGAAGATCGGTTCGCGGCGCTCGTCGGCGCGCTTGCTCTGCGCGCCATCCCGCAGCTTCTCAAGAATGTTCGAGCATCGCTCGGCGAGCGCGCTGATTCGGGTCTGATCCGGTCTGACCCGCGCAATTGCGGTCGCCATAGGCCGTCCTTTCGCTAGGAGAGCATGGCATGCCGCATTTGCACTTTTCCGTCAACGGTAGGCTATATTTCGAAAGCCAACACGTGGACCTGCAGGGAGTACTGCTTGCCTGACCGCTTGGGGGCCGTCCTCGACCTACTTTAAACAAATTTGCACCGGTGCAATTTCAGCTCGGCCGACCCTTTCGCGCGACATAGCTCTCGCAAAAGCCCTGCCACGACTTCTGCAGCTTGGCGCCGCTCAACCTGGCAAGGCGGTCTCCCATATGGCCGCGATAAGCCTCGGCAATGAGATCCACGTCCCAGCCACCGCCATGGGACCGACCAATCGCCAGGAACTCCTCCGCTCCCGACCAACGCAGTGAGCCGGAAGGGAAGCTTGCGAACTTCGTGGGCGGCCGCTCCGCGTCGGCCGACCTCATCCGCCCCGCGGCCTGACGCACTAGGTCCGAGACGGCAGCCGCGCGCTCGGTCGAGCCGGCGTCGTCCCCCTGGCCAACCGCACCACCGGTTCCGTCCTTCACTCGCCCAATAACAACAGGTAGCCGTACTTGGGGACTGACCTGGCGCGGCGTCTCGACGACTGCGACCGTCTCGACCGTACCTTCGCGCCGCGCGCGCCGGCCCGCCGAGTGCCGCTCCAACTCGTCCACCGTCCCGATCTGCGCAGGCGCATCCTTTGCCTCGAAACGGAACTCGACTTCGGCGACGGCTCTTCCCTGCCGCGTCTCCTTCCACTCAACCCGAAAGTGCGCGAGCTGGTCGATCTCGCTCTTGGCCGTCTGAAGCACCTTGCGGCGCAATTGAGCGAAATCCTTATATACGTCGGGAGCTATGCCGAGCGCGGCCCGAAGCGCCGTGATGTCGCAGCGCCAGGTCGGCTGCCGCCGATAGATCCGCAGCGCGCCGATCTCGTAAAGCTTGAGGGCGTAGCTCGATCGGAATCCGAGCACGGCCTGTCTATTCAGGACCGCGTATGTTTCCGACTCCTGAATTAGCTTGCGAGCGTCTGCCGTGAACTCCCACTCGATCCAACCGCTCTCCACGCCGTCTTCGTCCTCAACCTCCTCTTTCGACATCTGGATCAGCGGGAAGCGACGCGTCGCCTTCCGGCCGCGCCAGCTTCGATCGTCTTCGGCAAATAGGGTGCGATGAAGCTCCTCGAGCATATCCGAGATGCGCTCGTTGCCCTTGTGACCCCGGCGGATATCTGCCTTGCGCATCCGGTGCGACACGTCGCGCCAAGCATCGCCGCCCGCAGCCAGGATCATCAGCGCCAATAAGCGGGATGCGGTCAGGCTGAGCGACTGGCCCTTGACGAACCTTACCTCAACGAGCTTCCCCGGCTTGGCGAATTCTTCGGTCTGCTTGGACGCGAGCGCATGCGCAACGCGCATAGCACGGCCGGCGCGTTCTTGCTCGTCGTCGCTTAGCTCGACATCCTGTACCGGCGAATCATCCATACATTGGCTCCGGGCCTGTTGGCTGCCTGACCTGACCCGCAACGTCAAGTCAGGACAGGAATGGCGGCCGTCGACAGCCCCCAAGTGGTCAGGATACAAGGGCCCCAATCACGCCGAGGAATCGGCCCGAGTCCGCGAGTCGCATCAGATCGGCACACCGCAACCGATTAGCTCCGGCAAGCAGTGGACAAACGACGGAAATTGAAGCGCCCCCACGAGGACAGGCAGGCCCCAGCAGGTCAGGATTCAGCCCCCGATTCGGCAGGAAACAGCCCCCAGCAGGTCAGGCTATCTCCCCCAAGCGGTCAGGAATGGTCTACCAACCTGTTGAAAGCAGGCAGTAATCTCGGCCTGAATCAGAATCTCTAGAATCGGAGAATCGCTCCCGCTGCTGGCGCAGCGGTGGTTTTGATATTTTTTTGAGAACGAAGAGGGGAGGGGGACCGAGCGTCTGAGCCCGGAGAAAATTAATGCCTCTCACCGCACGACGTCCAACACAGCAGCTGGTCGACCTCGTCGGCACCCTCGGCGGCACCTGGTATCGCTATGTCGCGATGTGCCGCTGTCCGGCGCACAGCGACGCCACTCCGAGTCTCTCGATCCGCCAGGGCGATAGCGACATTCTCGTCACCTGCTTCGCCGGGTGCGCTCGCGACGACGTGTTGCGCGAGCTGCGCCGCGTGCGCGCCGATCGCCATTATCCGAGCCCCACCGAAGCTGGCCCACCGCGGACTGGGAACGTGTCGCGACTCTGGGACCAGGCCGTCGACGTGCGCGGCACGCTCGCCGAACGTTATCTTGGCCGACGTCATCTGCTTCCACCCCCCTCGGACATTCGCTTCCACCCGCGCTGCCCCTATCTTCCGAGGCCCAGGACGGTCTTCGAACCGGCACTGCTGATCGCAGTCCGCAGTCCACGCCAGCTTGTCGCGATCCAGCGGATCTTCCTTGATCCTGCCACGGCCGACTACACCCGCAAGCTCATGATCGGAACGCCGCAAAGCGGCGCGTGGCGGGGCGGGGAAGGGGGTGCGACCCTCGCGATCGCCGAAGGCTTCGAGACCGCGGCCGCTTTCACCCGGCTCCACGGCATCCCGTGCTGGGCCTCGCTCGGCGCGCGCCGCCTCGACCAGCTTGCCATCCCGGGCAGCGTCACGACGCTTATGATTGCGCAAGATAACGACCCGGAGGGCCGACGCGCCGCGCACAAGGCCGAGGAACGCTATGCCCGGCAGGATCTCGCCATCCGTCGGGCACCTCCACCGCATGGCTTCAAGGATTGGGCGAAGGTTCTCGATGCCCGTGAACGGGATAAGCGCGGCTAGGCTCGCCGCGCCGGAAAAGGGGAGGGGGATCGAGGGCGTGCAGCTGCCGAGGGTGCAGCCACGCAGGAGACCCCCACATGACGACCCCAATCCATGCGGCCGAAGGCGCCGATCGCCGCGCCGCGCGCCTCCTCCTTCCACATTTGCGCGCAGGGGACACGATCACCCGTCGGCTGCTCAATGAGGCCATGGTCGAAGCCTTCGGCGGCTCCGACGCCGAAGGTCGCTGGACTCAGCGCGCCAGCTTTGAGGTTCTTGAACATGCGGTCGCGCTCCACCTGCGGGCTGCCGGGCCAAGCCTCTCCTCATTCGCTGACGTCGCGGCGCTGATCGACCTTTCCTCTCGGCTGCCGACCCAGACCGTGCGCAGCGAAGAGCAGATCGAATGGCAGCAGTTCTCGACCCCCGTCGACATTGCCGCCGTTGCCGTGCTGCTCGCCAACAGTCAG
>PKED01000140.1 GCA_002863155.1 Sphingomonadaceae bacterium
GATGACTTTTGGTTGAATCAAATCCCCAACCGTTCGTGTCGAGCGAAGTCGAGACACCCTGCGCAACGCTCGTGGCCCGTTTCTCGACTGCGCTCGAAACGAACGGGTCAAGGTAATGTCATCGGGCTCTAAGTGCTGCGCCTTGGAAAAGTTGCCCATGCCGCTTCTCCGATATCGGATGCGCGGCATGGGCGATGATGGTCGATCCTACCAGATGTGGACGCGCTGCTCGGGCGGCAGGTACAGCTTGTCGCCGGGCTTCACGTCGAACGCCGTGTACCAGGCATCGACGTTGCGGACGATGCCGTTGACCCGGAAATAGGGCGGGCTGTGCGGATCGGTGAGCGCGCGGGCACGCGCCGCCCCCTCGCGCAGCTTCGCCTGCCACGCCTGGGCATATGCCAGGAAGAAGCGCTGATCGCCGGTGAGACCGCCGATCACCGGAGCCTTGCCGTGCTTCGCCTGATAGCGCTGATAGGCGCCGTAAGCTGCCTCGATCCCGCCCAGATCGCCGATATTCTCGCCGAGAGTCAGCTTGCCGTTCACCTTGGTGCCGGGGACGGCCTCATACTGGTCGTACTGCGCCGCAAGGGCTGCGGTGCGCGCCTTGAACGCTTCCTTGGCGGCGGGCGTCCACCAATTCTCGAACTTGCCGGTCGGCCCGAACTGGCTGCCCTGATCGTCGAAGCCGTGACCCATTTCGTGGCCGATGATCGCACCGATCGCGCCGTAATTGACGGCCGGGTCGGCATTCGGGTCGAAATAGGGCGGCTGCAGGATTGCCGCCGGGAAGGTGATCTGGTTGGCGAGCGGATTGTAATAGGCGTTCACCGTTTGCGGCGTCATGCTCCACAGCGACCGGTCGACCGGCTTCACGAAGCGCGACAGCTCCAGCTGATGCTCAAATTCGGCCGAGCGCATCGCATTGCCGAGCATGTCGCCGCGCACGACCTTGAAGCTGCCATAGTCGATATATTTTTCAGGGTGCCCGACGCGCGGCTCGAACGCGGCGAGCTTGGCGAGCGCGGCCTTGCGCGTCGCTTCGTCCATCCAGGCCGAATTGCTGATCCGGTCCTGATAGGCGCCGCGCAGATTCTCGATCAGCTCGGTCATCTGCGCCTTTGCGGCGGGCGGGAAGAACTTCGCGACATAGAGCTGGCCGACGGCCTCGCCGAGCGCGCCGTTGGTCAGCTGGACGCCGCGCTTCCAGCGGTCGCGCTGGGTCTTCACATCCGAAAGCGTCGTCGAATAGAAATCGAACCGCGCCTGGTCGAAAGCCTTGGGCAGATAGGGCGCGTTGTCGCTGATGAAGTGATAGGCGAGATAGTCCTTCCACGTCGCCAGCGGCGTCGCGACCATGATCTTGCCGAGCGCGGTGATCGCCGTGTTGTTGGTCATCAGCACCTTGGGCGAGCTGTCGACCCCGGCCGTTTTCAGCATCAGCGCCCAGTCGAATTCCGGCGCCTTTTTGGTCAGGCCGGCAATGTCCTGCGGATCGTTGAGCGCGGCAATGTCGCGGCTTTTCTCGGGCGACCAATGTTCCTTGGCCATTGCGGTTTCGAGCGCGAAGATCGCATCCGCCTTAGCGGCGGCGTTCTCGATCCCGGCCAGCGTCTGCATCTTCTCGATATAGGCGCGGTACGCCTTGCGATAGCCGTCATACTTCGCGCCTTCGAGCAGATAGTAATCGCGCGGCATGCCAAGCCCGCCTTGACCGACGGCGGCGGTGTAGCGCGTCGGATCGGCGAGGTTGGGAATAATGCCGACGCCGACTGGCGACGCATAGCCGACGCTGGCGAACAGCGTCTGCAAGTCGGTGAGGTTCTGCACGGCGTTGATCTTGGCAAGATAAGGCTTCAGCGGCGCGGCACCCTTTGCCTCGATGCCGGCTTCATCCATCCAGCTGGCATAGAAATCGCCGACCTGCTTGCCGGTCGGGCCATATTTGGCCGGGTTCTTGGCCATGTCGTCCAGGATTGCGCGGACGTTGATCTCGGCTTCGTCGGTCAGCACATTGCCATAGCCGACCGAGGCCTTGTCGGCCGGGATTTCGGTGCGGGTGGCCCAGCCGCCATTGACGAAGGTCCAGAAGTCGTCACCCGGCTTCACCGCCGCATCCTTGGTCGAAAGATCGACCCCGAACGTGCCGTAACGCGGCGCGCCGGCGGCGCCGTCCTTCGACAGTGCAGGCGCGGTCACGGCGAAAATCGCGGTGGCCGCAGTCAGGCGAACGAAAACACCAATGCGCATGGAACCCTCTCTTTTGCTGTATTGCCGTCGTATAGCGGTGGCGTTCCGACGCTGCAAGCGAAATGTCAGGTTTACCCTACACCACCCGGTGCGCGACCAGGTCGTCGACGACCGCCGGATCGGCGAGCGTCGAGGTGTCGCCAAGCGCCGTCACATCCCCCTCGGCGATCTTGCGCAGGATACGGCGCATGATCTTGCCCGAGCGCGTCTTGGGCAGGCCGGGGGCGAATTGCAGCGCGTCGGGCGCGGCGATCGGGCCGATTTCGGTGCGGACCCATTTGACGAGTTCAGCGCGCAGCGCGTCGGACGGCGCTTCGCCGGCGTTGAGCGTCACATAGGCGTAGATGCCCTGACCCTTGATGTCGTGCGGCATGCCGACGACGGCGGCTTCGGCAACCTTGGGGTGGAGCACCAGCGCCGATTCGACCTCGGCCGTGCCCATCCGGTGGCCGCTGACGTTGATCACGTCGTCGACGCGGCCCGTGATCCAGTAATCGCCGTCGGCATCGCGCCGCGCGCCGTCGCCGGTGAAATATTTGCCGGGATAGGTCGTGAAATAGGTCTGGAAGAAGCGATCATGATCGCCCCAGACGGTGCGCATCTGCCCCGGCCAGCTGGCCGCAAGCACCAGATTGCCCTCGGCGGCCTCGTCGAGCACGCGCCCCTCCGCATCGACGATCTGCGGCACGACGCCGGGGAGGGGACGGGTTGCGCTGCCGGGCTTGAGCGCCGTCGCGCCCGGCATCGGCGCGATCATCGCCCCTCCGGTTTCGGTCTGCCACCAGGTGTCGATGATCGGGCAGCGGCCGTCGCCGACGACGTCGTGATACCAGCGCCACGCCTCTGGGTTGATCGGCTCGCCGACAGTACCTAGCAACTTGAGCGACGCGCGGCTTGTCGCCGCCACCGGCGCGTCGCCCTCCTTCATCAGCGCGCGCAAGGCAGTCGGCGCGGTGAAGACCGTGCTCACCTGGTGGCGATCGACGACCTGCCAGATGCGGCGCGCATCGGGCCAGTTGGGCAGCCCTTCGTACATCAGTGTCGTCGCGCCGTTCGCCAGCGGGCCGTAGAGGATGTAGCTGTGCCCGGTCACCCAGCCGATATCGGCGGCGCACCACCAGATATCGCCGGGGCGATAGTCGAAGCACCAGTGATGCGTCAGGCTGGCCCACAGCAGATAGCCGCCGCTGGTGTGGAGCACACCCTTGGGCTTGCCGGTGCTGCCCGAGGTATAGAGGATGAACAAGGGGTCTTCGGCGCCCATCGGGGTGGGCGGGCAGTCTGCGGACACGCTTGCAGCAGCTTCATGGTACCAGATGTCGCGGCCGGGCTGCATCGCGATATCGGCGCCCGTCGCGCGCACCACGACCACATGCTCAAGGCACGGCGCATGCCGGGCGGCGGCGTCGACCGCGGCCTTCAGCGCGATCCGCTTGCCGCCGCGTCGCCCTTCGTCGGCGGTGACGACCAGCTTCGAATCGCAATCGGTGATGCGACCGGCCAGCGCTTCGGCCGAAAAGCCGCCGAACACTACCGAATGGATCGCGCCGATACGCGCGCAGGCGAGCACAGCGAACGCCGCCTCCGGGATCATTGGCATGTAGATGGTGATCCGGTCGCCCTTGGCCGCGCCCGCCGCCTTCAGCACATTGGCGAAGCGGCAGACTTCGGCATGGAGTTCGGCATAGCTGAACCGGCGCGCTTCCTCCGCCGGATCGTCAGGTTCCCAGATCAGCGCGACCTGCTCACCGCGCGTCGCCAGATGCCGGTCGAGGCAATTGGCACTGACGTTGAGCACGCCGTCCTCAAACCACTTGATGCCAAAGGTCGCCGCGTCGAACGACCAGTCGCCGGCGCGGGTCGGCGGCGTCATCCAGTCGAGCCGCTTCGCCTGCTCCAGCCAGAAGCGCGTCGGATCGGCCTGCGCGGCGGCGTGGAGCGCGGCATGCCCGGCGGCATCGACATGGGCCCTTGCCGCCCAATCGGCGGGCACGGGGTAGGTTTCGGCCATGGCTGCTCTCCTTGATGGCGATGATGGCGCGACGCGTCGTGCCAACGCAAGTCGCGAGCGGATGCTAATGCGCTTGGCGATCGGTTAGTTTCGATCTAAAACTGATCGATCGATACATTGGAGAATGGTTATGAGCGGGCGCGTCCTTGTTACGGGTGGCAGCGGGTATATCGGCGGTTTCGTGATCCGCGCGCTCGCGGCCCAGGGCTGGCAGATTAACACGACGATCCGCAATCTGTCGCGGGAGGGCGAGGTGCGCGGCTGGCTGGGCGTGCCCGACGGTCAGATCAGCTTCTTTGCGGCCGATCTGTTGAGCGATGCCGGCTGGGCTGAGGCGAATGCGGGGTGCAGCCATGTGGTCCATGTTGCCTCGCCGCTGCCGAGCGGAGCGGTTCGGCATGAGGACGACCTGATCGTCCCGGCGCGCGACGGGGCGCTGCGCGCTTTACGCTTCGCCAAGGCCGCGGGCGTTGACCGCTTCGTGATGACGTCGTCGGTCGCCGCGATCGCCTATGGCCATGGCAAGAAGAATGCTCGCTACACCGAGGCCGACTGGACCGACGTCGGCGGGCCGCAGGTCCATGCCTATGCCAAGTCGAAGACGCTCGCCGAGCGCGCCGCGCGCGACTGGATCGCGGCGGAGGGCGGAGACATGGTCTATTGCTCGGTCAACCCCGCCGCCGTGCTGGGGCCGGTGTTGAGCGCCGACTTCTCTGGCTCGATCGAACTCGTCACGCGGCTGATGTCCGGCGCCTTGCCGGGGGTGCCCGATATCGGTTTTGGCGTGGTCGACGTGCGCGACGTCGCCGATCTGCACCTCCGCTGCCTCACGTCCGACAAGGCAGCGGGCGAGCGCTTCATCGCGTCGAGCCCGTTCATGAAAATGCGCGATGTCGCGCTGATCCTGCGCGACCGACTCGGCGCGGAAGGGCGCAGGGTGCCGACGCGTCGCCTGCCCGATTTCGTGCTCCGGCTTGCATCGCTGTTCGACCCGCAACTGCGGATGGTGACCGGCGAGCTGGGCAAGACACGCAACACCCTGTCGGATCATGCCCGTGATGTGCTGGGCTGGGTACCGCGCGATCCGGCGGAGACGATCGTCGACACCGCGCGCAGCCTGATCGAGCACGGCATCGTCAAGCTCTGATTCGTCGCGACCGCTCGTCCCCGACTTTGCCCTCCTCGCCAAGGCGGGCGGGGATGCATACATTTGGCAGCATGTACGACTTTACGATCGACGCGAGCGACAAGCCCGCGCTTTACCGCGACCTGCTCGGTGCGCTCGACGCGCTGACGGCGGGCGAGCCCGATGCGGTGGCGAACATGGCCAATGCCGCCGCGCTGATCTGGCAGTATCTGCCCGATCTCAACTGGGCGGGTTTTTACCGCCATATCGACGGCGAGCTCGTGCTCGGGCCTTTCGTCGGCAAGCCCGCCTGCATCCGCATCCCGCTGGGGCAGGGGGTGTGCGGCACCGCGGCGGCGACCCGCGCGACGCAGCTGGTCGACGACGTCCATGCCTTTCCTGGCCATATCGCCTGCGACGCCGATAGTGCGTCGGAGCTGGTCGTGCCGATCATGCGCGATGGCACGCTGATCGGCGTGATCGATCTCGACAGTCCGCGCGTCGGGCGTTTCGATGATGGTGATGCCGCTGGGGTCGAGGCGCTTGCGGGGTTGCTCGCCGCGCGGCTGTGACAGGTGCACCAAAGTGGCACAGCGTTGCTAACTGGCGAAAATCAGCCGAAAATGGTAATTATTCCGTTAACTGATTGATCGCCCATATCTGCGGGCGGTCATCGGCAAAGGGAGCGTTTACCATGCAAAGCCGCTTGATCGCGTCGATTGTCCTGTCCGCCGGTGCGCTGGCAAGTCCCGCTGCGGCGCAGCGACTCGACCACAGCGTCGCGCAATATGGCGCGCAATATCAGACGCCCCCGGCGCCGGTCGCGCAGGCACAGGCCGTGCCACAGGTTCGTGTGCAGGTGCAGACGCAGCCGCAGATTCAGCCACTGCCGGCCCCGCCGGTGCATACGCTGAACCCGTCGGCGCAGGGGCCGCGCGTATCGCGCTGGGGCGGGCGGATCGATGGTCGCTGGGAAGGTGGGCACCGCGCGCCCGGTGGCTGGGCCGCCTATCGCCGCCCGACGCGCGGCTGGCGCGTCCCGAACTACTGGATCGGCTCCAATTTCTACATCGACGATTTCGCCTATTACGGCCTGGCGACACCGCCGCGCGGCTATCGCTGGATCCGCTATTATGACGATGCCGTGCTGATCGATGCGGATGGACGCGTCTATGATTCGGTCGGCAATCTGGGTTGGGACCGGTACGAAGGCGCCTATGGTCCCGGCCCGCAGCCGGGCTATCAGGGGCCGCCGGGGCGCTGGGAAGGGACCTACACCGGCACCTGGACTCAGGCGCCGCAGCCGGTGCCGCCGCAGGGGCCGGCGCCGGTGATTCAGGTACAGCCGGGCGGCTATTACCAGACCTATAGCGCGGGCGGTTATGCGAGCGGCGTGACGGTCAACGGCCAGTTCTACCCCGCCGGCCCTCCCGGCACTGTGTCTACTGTGACGATCCAGTCGCAGCCGGTGGTGACGACGACGGTGACCGAATATGTTACCTACGCCGCCGCGAAGAAGCGCGTGTGGCGCAAGCCTGTGCGCAAATGGCGTCCGAAGCCGCGCTGCTGCTGCCGGTAGGAGCGCTCACAACCCCGGTTGTCATTGCGAGTGTAGCGAAGCAATCCAGTCCGCGACGCGGGTTTGCGTCGCCGCGCTCGCCAGGACGATTTTGAAACTGCGCGCTTGAGTGGTCAGCGCGGTGCTGGCCCGGCCAGTACGGGCAGACTTTCCGCACCGTCGGCGCTGATGGCGGCAACGGCGAACAGATGGTCGTCGATCGACGTGTTGACCAAGGTAACGTTCGTCGCGGCGGCGTCTCGCTTGCCGCTCCACGCCGCCTGGTCGGTGCGGCGCCAATAGACGCGGTATTTCGCCGCGCCCGGCACCGCCTGCCACTTCACCACCGTATCGAAGCTGAGCGCGCCATCGATCGTCACGCCCTGTGGCGCGGCAGGCGCGGCGGCAAGGCGGCGGATCGTCGCGATGTTGATCGCTGTCACCTTCGCCAGATAGGGGAAGTCCATCTTGTCGATCGTGTCGCCGTACGCGATGCCGCCTTCGGTGCGCAGGTCCTGGTGCTGCTGCGTCCAGTTTTCCGCCCCGACTGAGAAACGTACCGCCGGATAGCCGAGCCGCAGGAACGGTTCGTGATCGCCGCCGCGCCCGAAACGATCGGGGCGGCGATCGACGAACACGTCGAGCCCGCCGGGGATGGCGGCGGCGATGCCGTCGATCGTCTTGGCAAGCATGCGGCTCGGCCCGTCATCCTCGCCGCCATTGCCGCGCCGGGCGAGTTGCGCCTTCAAATCCTCCGACGCGCGAATGCCTTCGGAAAAGACGCGGACGCGGTCGGCGACGCGGATACCGTTCTGGCCCATGGTGTTACCGACAATGTCGTTGTTGAGCATCGCCGAGACTTCCCAGCCGCGCTCTTTCGCTGTTTCGGCCAGCAATGTCCCGCCCCACAGACCCTGCTCCTCGCCCGAGAAGACGGCATAGACGATCGTCGCGTCGAACTTCTGGCGCGACAGGTGGCGTGCCGCCTCCAGCACGAGCGCCACGCCCGAGGCATCGTCATTGGCGCCGGGCGCGTCCCTCGTCACGTCGAGCGTGTCCGACCCCCGGCTGTCGATATGCGCGCCGATGATGATGACGCGGTTCGGGTCGCGGCCTTTCTGGATGCCGAGCACATCCTCGACCACCACCCCGTTCGGCGCGCGCGGGCCGGTGAAGCTGCGCGAAATGCGCTCGACGCTAATGCATCCTCCGCAGGCCTTCCCGATCGCCTCGAACCGCGCCGCCGCCCAGTTGCGCGCGGCGCCGATGCCGCGCTTGGGATCGGTGGCGGAGGACAATGTGTTGCGGGTGCCGAAGCCGACCATCGCCGCGACATCGGCCCTCAGCCGCGCTGGAGAGGGGGATTGGGGGGCGTCGGCGGCGGCGCTCGTCAGCAGCGTGGTCGCAAGCAGGGCGGGGATGAGGATGGTGCGCATGCCCGGCATCGTGGCCGGAGTGGCGGGCGGGAGCAAGAGGGCGCCGATGCACGGCACGGCGATCGTCAGGGCGCGGCGGCCGTCAGGGCCGGACTTTGCAGGCGGCACCCACGGCGGCATCGGCGGTCCTGCGGATGGCGGCGACCGGATCGGTTGTACCGACGAGTTCGGGCGATTCGACCCGCAGATGCTCGCGCGTCGCGGTCCACTGCGCGCGCCACCAGCGATTGCCCGCCGCGCGATCGGTCGCCGGGAGAATCATCCGCGCGCGCCGCAGCAATTCATCGGGCGGAATGAGCGCCCGGCCATCGGCGAGCGCGTGCGACAGATCCTTCGCCAGTTCGACGTTGAGCGCGCTGGGCATCGCCTTGGCGCGTTCCTCCAGATCGCCGATCACATTGCGTCGCGCCGCGTCCCATTCGGCATCGGTGAAGCCGTTTGCCCGCAGGTGGCACGTCGTCCGCCGCACGTTCGCCACCGCCGCCTGCCAGCGATCGCCCTCGAAATCGTCCCATAGGATGATCAGCCGATGGCCCTGGTCGCCCTGTTCGATCCATGCGCCCGCTTTGCCGACCTCCCCCTGTCGAAGTCGATCCCCGACCGCGCGTATGGCCAGAAGGTCCATGATCACTGCATCCGCCTGCGCCGTGCGCGACGGGGGCACGGCTGGGGTGGGCATGACCATCGTCATCAACGCGGTGCGGCGTCCGTCGGGAAACGTCGCGGCGCTGATCGGCTTGATCAGCGCTGCGTCGAACACCGGGTAGGCGGCGCGGGGGCTCGTCTCCGGGCTGCGGCGCCACCCACCGAAACGCTTGACGATCAGCGCGCGCGTCCGCACCGGATCGACCGGCCCGACAACGACGACCATCATGTTCTGCGGCTGGTAGAGCTGGTGATAGAGCGCGCGGATCGTCTCGACCGAGGCGGTGGGAACATCGTCGGAATTCTGCGCGTCGATCACGTCGGTCGGCGATCCGGGTGCCACGGCGGCAATGTAGCGGGCATAGATGTCGTTGCCCGGCTTGCGCTCGCCCATTTCGCGCATCACGTCGGCGCGCTGTTCGTCGACCGTGTCGGTGCGGAAGGTGAGGTCGGTTGCAACTTCGCGGAACAGGCCCAGCAGCGTGTCGAGATCGCGCGGCGACGTGGTGC
>PKED01000224.1 GCA_002863155.1 Sphingomonadaceae bacterium
GTGTCGCTGGCGGAAGCCGCCGGGCGCTGGCTCGCCCGTGACCTGCCCGCCCTGCGCACCCAGCCATCGGCCGATCTTTCGGCGATGGACGGCTATGCGATCCGCTTTGCCGACCTGCCGGGGCCGATGTCGGTCATCGGCGAAAGTGCCGCAGGCCGCCCGTTTGGCGCCCCGATGGCCGCCGGGCAGGCGGTGCGGATTTTCACGGGTGCCGTCATGCCGCCCGGCGCCGACACGGTGATGGTGCAGGAAGAGGCTCGCCGCGACGGCGACACCGTTCGGCTCGACGGTGAAGGGCCCGGCGCGTTGGGCCGCAACGTCCGCCCCAAAGGCCTTGATTTCGCAGCCGACGAGGTGCTGCTGACAGAAGGCCTGCGCCTAAATCCGACGCGGATCGCGCTGGCGGCGGCGGCCGGCCATGGCGTGCTCCGGGTCAACCGGCGCGTGCGGGTCGCGATGGTTGCCAGCGGCGACGAACTGGTGCCTCCCGGCGCCGATGTCGGCCCCGGCCAGCTGCCTGAATCGAACGGCGCGATGATCGCGGCAATGCTTGCCGGACTGCCGGTCGACCTGGTCGATCTCGGCATCCTGGCCGATGATGTTGGGGCAATGACCGCCGCCTTTGCCTCCGTCGACGCCGATATCCTGGTCACCAGCGGCGGCGCGTCGGTCGGCGATCACGATCTGGTGCGCCCTGCCTTGACGGCGGCCGGCGGCGCGATCGACTTCTGGCGGATCGCGATGCGGCCGGGCAAGCCGATGATGGCCGGCCGGTTGGGTGAGGCCGTCGTACTCGGCCTGCCCGGCAATCCGGTTTCGGCATTCGTCACGGCCACATTGTTCCTGAAACCGCTGATCGCCGCGATGGCGGGCGCTCGCGATCCGCTGCCGCCGCGCTTCACTGCTACGCTCGGCATCGGGATCGCCGCCAATGACGGTCGCGAGGATTATCTGCGTGCGGAAACGCGCGACGGCCGCGTATTTCCTGCCCCTCGACAGGATAGCTCGATGCTGCGGACCCTCGCTCAAGCCGACTGCCTGATCGTCCGGTTGCCGCATGCACCTGCGGCGCAACCGGGCGACTCGGTGGAAATCCTGCGCCTTGCTTGACTTCGTTCGTTTTGTTGCCTAATCGTTCGGCGTCTGTTCCAGACGGTGGAGATGATGGATGCTGACGCGAAAGCAACATGAACTGATCTGCTTCATCAACGACCGGTTGAGCGAGTCCGGCGTTTCGCCGTCGTTCGAGGAAATGAAGGAAGCGCTGGACCTGAAATCGAAATCGGGCGTGCACCGCCTGATCAGCGCGCTCGAGGAACGCCAGTTCATTCGCCGCCTGCCCAATCGCGCACGCGCACTGGAAGTGTTGCGGATGCCCGAGCGGCCTGAAGTCAGGAAGCGCGCCGCGTCGACGGCATCGTCGATCGCTGCGGCCATGCCCGCCAATGTCCGGGCGATGCCCCAACCCGCCAACGACGTGGTCGAAATCCCGCTGCACGGCCGCATCGCCGCCGGTGTGCCGATCGAGGCGTTCGAGGACTCGTCGATGTTGGCGGTGCCGGCGGCGCTGCTCGGCGGCGGCGAGCATTACGCGCTTGAGGTGGCAGGCGACTCGATGGTCGAAGCAGGCATCCTCGACGGCGATTATGCGCTGATCAAGCGGCAGGAAATCGCGCGAGACGGCGAAATCGTCGTCGCCCTGATCGACGACAGTGAAGCGACGTTGAAATATTTCCGCCGCGAAGGCGCGATGGTCCGGCTCGATCCCGCTAATCGAAGCTATGATCCGCAGCGTTATCACCCCGCGCAGGTGCGGGTGCAGGGTAAGCTCGCGGGGCTGCTGCGCCGCTACGACTGACCGGCAGGGACGGCGGCGCACGCCACGGATGGCGGTCACCGGGCGTCAGAACGGTGGTAATGCCTGCATTGCCGAGCGAAATCGCGACCCCGCCGGTCTGCGCTAGCAGCGCACGGTCGAGCTTGAGCCAGCGCGGACGGCATCGGCGCGGCAGGCGGCGATCGCTGACGACGATGTCGGCGCCATTGCAGGCCGCGATCAGCGGGCCCGCCGCGACGCGGTAGCTGCTCCGCGTCGCCAAGATCCGCCAGCGCCGCCTGGCGACGACGCGCTCGGCGAGGCACAGATCGCGGGTGCAGCGGGCGAAACGCTGTTCGGCAAGCAGCAGCGGCACACCGTCGACGCCACCATTTTCGGCCAGCATCGTCTGGGTATAGTCCCCCGCCCGATCGCGCAGCATCGCAAGCCCACCGTCGGGCGCCCGCAGCGCCATATGCCGCCCGTCACCGGTAACGAGCAGATCGGGGAGCGGCGTCGCGAGGGTCCACGCCGCACCGATGATCGCCGGTACGAGCCCGGCCAGCCGCACCCGCGTGCGCCAAAGGCCCAGCCATAGCAGCCCGGCAATGATCAGCGCGAAGGCACCGCCGGGCATCGCCGGGATCAGCGCGACCGCGCCCGGCGCATCGGCGGTCATGTGGGCAAGTGCCAGCAACAGCCCCAGCGCGCGCTCGACGATCCACCAAAAGGGCGCACCCAGGCCGGCCAGGTCGAACAGCAGCGCGAGGGCCTCCGCCGGCATCACGACGAAGGTGGTGAGCGGGATCGCGACGATGTTGGCGAGCGACCCGTAAAGCCCGGCCTTGTGGAAATGAAACAAGGCGATCGGCGCGAGCGCGGCCTCCACGACGATGCCTGTCAGCAGCAACGCGGCCAGCTGCCGCACAATCTTGCGCCACCAGGCCTCTTCGCGCGCCACGAACCAGCCGCGAACCATCGGCGCCTCGTGCAGCGCCACGATCGCCGCGACCGCCGCGAACGAAAGCTGAAAACTCGGCCCGGCCAATGCTTCGGGCCAGAACAGCAGCACGATGATCGCCCCGGTTGCGACCAGCCGCAGCGTCACCGCCTCGCGCCCCAGCGCGATCGCACCGAGCACGAGGAGCGCCGCGACGCAGGACCGCACGGTCGGCACTTCGGCGCCGGTCAGGATCGTATAGCCGATCGCGGCCATCGCCCCCGCCCCGGCGGCGATCAACGGCAGCCGCGCATGTCGCGCAAGCCACGGACTGAGCGCAAGCATGCGCAGGACCAGCAGCATCGTCGCGCCGACGACGGCGGTGATGTGCAGGCCGCTGACCGACAGCAAATGCGCCAGGCCGGCGCGCCGCATCGCCTCGGCATCGTCGAGCGCCAGCCCGCCTTGATCTCCCGTCGCGAGTGCGGCCGCGATTGCCCCGGCGCTGCCCGGCACCTGCTTCTGAACATGCGCCGAAAGTCGCGCGCGCATGCCGTTGTCGGCGGTCCCGGTACTGACGATCGTGACAGGACCGAAGCCGCGCCCGGTCGCGCCGATGCCGTCGAACCAGGCAACGCGGGCATAATCATAGGCACCGGGAACCGAAGGCGGCGGCGGCGGCAGAAGCCGGGCGCCGATCCGGATCACCGCTCCCTGGTTCAATCCCGCAGGCGCATCCGCGACGCGCAGGTTGACGCGCAGAAGCGGCGGCAAGCGCTGGACGGACTCCCCGTCAGGCGCGCCGATCACGCGGATGGGTGCGAGCCGCAGCCGGTACAATCCGCGCGGCGGGAGCGGCTCGACGCGCTCGACTTGCGCTTCGAACGTCGCGACGACCGGCCCGGCGAGCACAGGCGATGCCAACCGCTCCGCCCGCCACCAGATCGTGCCAAGCCCCAACCCGCCCGCCAGGGCCGCGATCGCGACGACGCGGGTTGCGCGCCCTCCCCGATCGATCGCGATCGCCATCGTCGCCGACGCCGCCAGCAGCATCGCCGCCACCATCCAGCCGCGCGGGCCGTCCAACATGAACCACGCGGCGACGCCTGCACCGAATGCTACCGGCAACCACAAGAACAGCTGATCGCGCTCCGCCTCCATCCAGCGCTCAAGCCCGGCCCATGGCGACAGCCCGACCGGACGGTGCCCAAGCGGCTGCGCGAAAGAGGCCGGAAGGATCAGCATCGCCCGCCAGTCTGTGGGCACCTTCGGGCCGGCGCAAGCGGCCATCGCGCCGCCCGGCGCCATGGTCGGCGGACAAACGCGCCCGGCAATTGCGCGATATCGTCCACGCCGCGCGATTCAGGCGCCATCGCGGGCAAAGCGCGCTTGACCTCGTCGGTAGCTCGGATACGGAAAGGCCGCCAAGTCGCCGCAGCGCAGTCGACCGGCCGACGCCGCCTCGGCGAGGCGAGACATTAGGGAGCGTTCAGGATGACCGACACCGCCAAACTCAGCGTCAATGGCGCCGACCATGATT
Source organism: Sphingomonadaceae bacterium (assembly GCA_002863155.1). Classification (GTDB taxonomy): domain Bacteria; phylum Pseudomonadota; class Alphaproteobacteria; order Sphingomonadales; family Sphingomonadaceae; genus Sphingomonas. The sequence continues at coordinate 4,297 of PKED01000224.1, forward strand.
ACAAGATCATGTCGGGTTCGATCGGACCCGAAGTGATCGACATCCGCAAGCTCTATGCGCAGACCGGCGCGTTCACCTTCGACCCCGGCTTCACCTCGACGGCAAGCTGCGAATCCGGCCTGACCTATATCGACGGCGACGAAGGCGTGCTGCTGCATCGCGGCTATCCGATCGGCCAGCTCGCCGAACATTCGACCTTCATGGAGGTCTGCTACCTCCTGCTCAACGGCGAGCTGCCGACCGAGCCCGAGCTGACCGATTTCAGCTACACGATCACCCGCCACACCATGCTGCACGAGCAGCTGATGACCTTCTACCGGGGTTTCCGCCGCGATGCGCATCCGATGGCGGTGATGTGCGGCGTGGTCGGCGCGCTCAGCGCTTTCTATCACGATTCGACCGACATCACCGATCCGCGCCAGCGGATGATCGCAAGCCACCGGCTGATCGCGAAAATGCCGACGATTGCGGCGATGGCGTATAAATATTCGGTCGGCCAGCCCTTCCTCTATCCAGACAATTCGCTGAGCTATACCGGCAATTTCCTGCGGATGACGTTCGGCGTCCCGGCCGAGCCCTATGTCGTCAATCCGGTCATCGAAAAGGCGCTCGACCGCATTTTCATCCTGCATGCCGATCACGAGCAGAACGCGTCGACGTCGACGGTGCGGCTCGCCGGTTCGTCGGGTGCGAACCCGTTCGCGTGCATCGCCGCCGGCATCGCCTGCCTGTGGGGGCCGGCGCATGGCGGCGCCAACGAAGCGGCGCTCAACATGCTGCGCGAAATCGGCACGCCTGACCGCATCCCGCATTATATCGAGCGCGCGAAGGACAAGAACGATCCGTTCCGCCTGATGGGCTTCGGCCACCGCGTGTACAAGAATTACGATCCGCGCGCGACCGTGATGCAAAAGACGGTGCGCGAGGTGTTCGCCGCGCTCAAGGTGACCGATCCGGTGTTCGAAACGGCGCTCCAGCTTGAGGAAATGGCGCTCAACGATCCGTATTTCATCGAGAAGAAGCTGTTCCCGAACGTCGACTTCTATTCGGGCGTGATCCTGTCGGCGATCGGCTTCCCGACGACGATGTTCACGGCGCTGTTCGCGCTCGCCCGCACGGTCGGCTGGGTCGCGCAGTGGAACGAGATGATCGCCGATCCTGAGCAGAAGATCGGTCGCCCGCGCCAGCTCTATACTGGCCCGACGCAGCGCGATTACGTGCCGCTCAGCGCCCGCTGAGCGGGCGCCGGGGCCGGGCCGTCCGCGAATGATTACCGGGCGGCGGGCAGGCTGAAGGTGAAGCGTGCACCCTGCCCGGGGGCGCTGTCGACGGTGATATCACCACCCATCGCCCGCGCCAGTCGCCGGGCGATGTAGAGGCCGAGCCCGCTGCCGCCCGGTTCGGTCGGGTCTACGCGTTCGAACTTCTCGAAGATGCGCGCCTGATCGGCGATAGCGATGCCCTTGCCCTGATCGGCGACCACCACCACGGCGCGGTCGCCGTCGCGTTCGGCACGGATCCACACCATGCCGTCCTTCGGTGAATAGCGGACGGCATTGCCGATCAGATTTACGAGGATCTGGAGAGCGCGTTTGAATTCGCCGGTCGCGGCCAGGATTTCGTCCGCGCCGGGACGGTCGATCCGGACCCCGCCCGCCGCCGCCCGCACCGCGAGCAGGCCGGCGGCACGCCGGGCGATGTCGGCCAGATCGAGCGGCTCTGACGCGATCGCGAAATCGGGCCGCTCGATCGCCTGCAGATCGACCAGATCGTCGACCAGACCGAGCAGATGCCGCCCGGCGGTGGCGATATCGGCGGCATAGTCGACATAATCCTGGCGCAGCGGCCCTTCGGCCTGCGCATTGATGCTGTCGGCATGGGCGATGATCCGCCCGAGCGGTGCCCGCAGCGCGCGATCGAGCCGCGCGGCGAAGGCAAGTGTCTGATCCGCCGGGGCCGCATCATCGCTCTCGACCGCGACCGCCGACCCGGCAAGGCCGGCAAAGCCTCCCGTCGCGTCCAGCCGCGGCACCGCGGACAGCTGGACCCTGGCGCCGGTCGCGCGGAGTGCTGCGGGCTGATCGTCGAAGCGCGATCGCATCGCCAGCGCGGTCAATATCGGCACCGCGCCGCTTTCATCCTCGCCCAGCTTGAATAATTGGGTCATCGGCTGGCCGAGCAGCGCAGCGGCGTCGATCCCAGGCACCTCGGCGATATGCGTGAGATGCAGGGTCGCGTCGGTTTCCCACGACCATCCGCCCGACGCGCCGACCAGGCCGATATCGCGCTCGACCGGGTCAGCATCGGCACGCCAGGTCCCGCGCGGCCGCCAGCCGCTGACCGACAAGCGCACGCCGCCGTCGCCCATCGGCTCGGCGCGGACCCACATATCGAGATCGCCATCGCCATCGGCCGCGACGATCGACCGCGAGACCAGCACCCGCAGCCGCTGTGCGAGCCGTGCCAGCGTCGCGAGTTGCGGCACCGCCAGCGGCGCGCCGATCATCCCCCCCGCGCGCGCGTTGAGCGCCTGCAACCGGGCATCGGCCTCGACGAGGACGCCTTCGGCGTCGATCCGGGCATGAACGACCGGCAGCGCCTGATCGACGACGTTCATCGCCCGCCCTCCAGCGCCTTCAGCGCGGCCTTGAGATCGGGATGCAGCCACAGTGCGCCGATCGCCGCGCGCGCCACATCGGGGGTAATAGCCATGATCGCGTCGAGCATGTCGGCAAAGGTTTCGACTTCTCGACGCGGATCGGCTTCGCAAAGTGCAAGCCCGATCTGCGCGATCGTCACGCGGTCGAGAGCCGCTGCCCGCAGCGCCAGCCAGAGCCGGTCGGCAGACGGATCGAGCACCAGCGCCGCCACGGTGTCGAAGGGCAGCTCGAGAGCCTGGGCGAGCAAGGCGACGAACAGCGGGACACGCCGATCGGCCAGCGCCTCGACCAGCAACGCGGGCCGCTCGGCCGGCGGAGGCGCCAGCAGCTGGACAAGCCGCATAGCGGTTGCTTCCGCGCGGTCGCCTTCGTCATGAACGGCCAGCGCCCGCTCGGCCGCCTCGGTCAGCGCGCGGTCGAGCAGCGGGCGTTCACCGGCCGCCGCGGGGGCAAAGACGGTCCGCAGCGCCGCGCATGCCCACCAGACGAGCCGATGCTGTTGTTCAGCGGCAATATCGTTGCGCGGTGCGTCGCCGTCGATCGCGGCGCGACGACGTGCATCGGCGGCAAGCGCGGCCGCCGCCGCCGACGCGACTACGCCGTCGCGGTGGGTGCTCAACCGAACCAGCAGGCTCGGGCGATCGGACGGCTGCGCCGTCATCACCGGCAGTGCCTCCGCCAGCAGCGACATCTGGGTGCGCGTCAGCATCGGGGCAAGAAAGTCAGCCGTCGCGAGCAACCCGGCGGCGTCGAGCGCAGCGTGGACGACCGGTTCTCCTTCGGCGAGCGCCAGCGCTGGTTCCGGCGCGCCGCGCGCGACCAGAAGACGCGCCGCATGCTGGCGCAGATCGCCCTCCACCTGCGCGCACGAAGCGGCGAACGCGTGCCGCAGGGCCACCAGCTCGCGTTCGCGCAGCCGATCATTGGGATGGGTTCGCAAATCGGCAGCCGCCGCGACGAGGCGACGGTCGGCGCGCGCGTCATCGGCCGCCCCGCGCGCGAGCAGCCGGCTGGCAGCCTCTGGCATGCCATCGTTCATGTCGCCGCGATTGATCGACATGGCAAAAGCCTAGGGAATTTGCGTTAAGACCAGACTAAGGCTTTTCGCGCAGTGCCTCAATGGCGGCGCCCAGCGTCACCCCGGCATAGGTTGCCGCCGCCAGCAACCCGGCGAGCGGCTGGCCGATCAAGACGAAGGGAAGCAGCACGACCGGGCAGGCAGCGGCACTTGCCCACCAGCGACGGCGGACATGTTCGTTCGCAGCGCGTTCGGCGAGCCAGCCAAGCCCGACCAATGCCAGCGCCGCCACCAGGCCCGCCGACATTGCCCCCCCGCCACCGTCGCCCGCGCCGAGCGCGATCGCGCCGAGCGCTGCGCCGCCGCCGATCGCGGCTTGCTGCGCGCGCGCGAGCAGCGGTTCGTCGCGCAACCAGGCCAGCGCCGCGCCGGTTGCAAGGCCGATCATCGCCAGAAAGTTCACAATCAGCCCGATCGATGCCCAATGCCACATGATCAGCGCCAGGCCGACAAGCATCACCACGCCGCTCGCTGCAGCGACGGCGTTCACCGGAGCGGCGCGCGCGACCAGCCAGGGCAGCAGCAGGCGCGCGCCCGGCGCGATCAGGTAGCGATCCGCCCATGCCACCCGGTTGGAGACATGGGCGGACAGGACCGCGTCGTTCCGCTGGCGGAGCCGGGCCGAATCATGCTCGACTCCGTGGCCCGTTCGCGCCTGCCCCGCCGGCAAGGGAATCTGCTCCGCGCCGGCCTGCGCCGTCACCCGAAGCAAGGTCGACTGAAAATCATAATCGCTCGGAAGGTCGGCCACTTCGGCCAGCCTTGCCGGCTGCACACGCGCGATGCCGGCCCAGATCGCATCGCGACCGACGCGTTCCAGCCCCGGCAGAGCCTCCGCATCGCGCGTCACGAGGAGGGCGTCCCCGCCCTCGACCGCAAACGGATCGACGATGACGTCGGTGCTCACCAATCCGTCGCCGAACATGAGCACCCGCGCCAGCGGATGCAGCTTGGCCACTGCCTCGCTCGCCGAGCGGACAGTATCCACCGCGACGCCGCGCCGACCGATGCGATTGATCGCCCCGATCAGCTCGGGGGTAAGCCGCGCGACGACGACCGCGATCTGCGTCACGCCCGCCGAAATCAGCAGGCGGGCCTGGAATTCGAGCAGAGTCGCCCCGCCGAACGGCAGGGTCGCGACGAGCTGATCGGGTTGATCGTCCGCAGCGGCAATCGCGAACAAAAGGCCGGCAAGCATCAGCTGCGCTTAAGCACTCCGTCGCCGATTGGCAAAGCCGTTAGGAATTTGCAGAGGCTCCACCGTCGGGCCGACGATCGGCTGCGCCGACTAGAGCGGGATGACATTACCTTGACCCGTTCGTTTCGAGCGCAGTCGAGAAACAGGCAACGAGCGTTGCGGAGGGTGTCTCGACTTCGCTCGACACGAACGGTTGCGGATTTGATTCAACCA
>PKED01000079.1 GCA_002863155.1 Sphingomonadaceae bacterium
GCGCGCGGCGCGCCCGTCCGTCCGTCCATCCACTTGCGGGAGGCCGAGTTGCGATAGAAAGTACTACTTGCGCCATCCCCTGCGCCACCAGCCCGTCAAGCAGGTCGAGGCCGATGACTGAAGAAGTAGTTGGCCATTGTGCACGAGCTGCACGGCCGCCTTCGGCTGTGCGGCGCGCCAGCGGTAGTAGTGGATCCGCACCCCGTGTGCGTCAACGAAACTGTCGTCCTCGCGGACGATGGTGCTCTCCGACATCCCGCCTCCTCGCGTCGGCTCAGTCTAGGACGCCCCCAGCATTAGCAAGGTTAATGAACTAGGCTAACGATCGTGATGAGTTCCCGAGACGACCGAGTGAGAGACGAGACCGAGCAGCTGCGCATGGTCGTCCAGAAGCTGGCCCGACGCATCCGCCACAATCGAAGCGACGAGACGCTCTCCGACTCGCACATGGTGGTGCTGTTCCAGCTGGAGCGCCACGGGGTTCTCGCGCCCGTCGACCTCGCCGCCGCCGAGCGCGTCTCGCCGCCGTCGATCAATCGCACCCTCAACGCGCTGGAAGAGCGCGGGCTCGTCGAGCGCCGCGTAATCGGCCTCAACCCCTGCCCCGCGTAGCAGATCGGCGACGACGCGCTCATGCACCGCGCTGTTCTGGCGCATGTCGAGTGTGGCGAGGTGAAAACCGAACGTCTCGACCGCGCGGATCAGCCGCCCGAGCGCGCCTGCGGTCGCCAGCGGGCCGTCGCGCTCCTCGGCGAGGCCGTGCGCGATCGCGATCAGGTCGGCGCGCAAATCCTGCGGCGTCGGATAAGCGGCGCCATCGAGTGTCGCGGCGCGCGGGGCCGGCCTGCCGGTCAGTGCCTGATGCGTCGCCGCAAGCCGCGCATAGATCCCCGAGAGCGCCCGGCGATACGGCTCGTCGGCGCGCGCGGGCGCGGTGTCGCCGCTCGCCTCCGCCAGTGCAGCCACGCCCGGCGGCACGTCGGCGAGTTCGGTCGAGATCGACAGTTCGGCGCCGAGCGCATGGACCGCGTCGAGATAATGGACCAGCACCGTCTCGCACGCGCGGGCAAGGGCGGTGCGCAGGCTGTCGGCAACGACATAGGGATTGCCGTCGCGGTCGCCGCCGATCCAGCTGCCCACCCGCAGGAAGCTCGGGACGCGCTGGCTGAACGCCCGGTCCCATCGTTGGTAAAGTGCGGGCAGCGTCGGCAGGAAGATGTCGCGCAGATAGCTGAGCGCGGTCTCGACCTCATCGGTGACATACAGCCGCTCGCGCCGCAGCACGCGGGTCTGCCACAGCAAGGCGATCTGGCGCGCGATCGCCTGGTCGACATCATCGCCATCGGGCGTGGTGACCGCGCCCGCGTCGCGCAGCTTCATCAGCTGGGCGATGCGGTTCTTGTGGTCGATCATCGACTTGCGGCGGACTTCGGTCGGGTGCGCGGTCAGCACCGGTGCGATCAGCGCTTGGTCGAGCAGCCGGGTGACGGCGGTGGCATCGATCCCTTCAGCCGCCAGCCGCGCGACAGCGGCTTCCACATCGGCGCCGCGCTCGGCGGTGACGCCCTGGCGATCCTCGGCCAGATTGGCGAGCATCGAGAACAGCATGAAGCCGCGCGTGAAATCGAGCGTCTCGTCAAGGCTCAGCCGGTCGAGCGCCATGTCGGTCGCGCCGGCACTGCCAAGGCCGCGATGCCGCTCGACCGACGCACTGCGGATCGCCTCGATCCGTTCGAACAGTTCGGCACCCCCATAGGCGCGGATCACGTCGCCGAGCAGCCGCCCGAGAAAGCGGATGTCGGGATTGTTGGTGATCGCGGGACGCTCGGCCATGACGCCGATGCTGCGCTGCGGCAAAGGCGCGGTCAAGCCGCTGCGGTGCAGCTCCCGTCCTTTTTCGCCTGCGGGCGGGCGCGTCCCATCGTCCAATTGCCCTGCAGCCGGACCTGAGGATTTGGCGCGCACCATATTTCGCCGGTTTCGTTGATCGCCGTCACCCAGATCAGATTATGTTCCTGACCATAGTCGATGACGGCGAAGGCGAAACCGGGGCCCTTGTCGAGCACGGTCACGGGAATGGTCGGGTCGAGCTGCTGGAACGCCATATGTGTTTCTCCAGCACGACCAAGCGCCGGACGCGGGCGAAGGTTCCCGCCCGCCGCCAGCGACCGATCGCGATTACTGGCGAAAGGATGCCATGGTCGCGGCCACGCCTTGTTCGAACGGCGTCGCATCGGACCAGAAGCGCGCGCGCCATTTGGCGGTGTCGACGCGGTAGGGCCGGTCCCACTGAAAGCGCATCTCCGACAATTCGCGCACGAACGGCACGGAGCGGGCCAGCAGCGGCAGGATCAGCCGGGGGATAGTCGTCAGCTTCAGATCGACGCCTGCATGCCGGGCACCAAGCGCCAGGATCTGGCGCGTGCTGAGCGTGGGCGCGCATGGTACGTGCCACGCCTGGCCGAAATCCGCGTCGTCGGCGTCGAGCAGGCTCACCATCGCGCGGCCGATATCGGGGACATAGGCATAATCATGCGGCTGATCGGGATTGAAGACGAACATCGCCGCCTTGCCGCGCGCGATCGCCGCCAGCCCGGTCTCGCCGATATGCGAAAGCAGCACGCCGGGGCCGTAGAAATCGGGCGCGCGCAGGGCCGCGACCCTCACCCGCCCATCGTCCTGCCACATCCGGGTGATCGCGGCGCGCGCGGCCGGTTTGCGGCCATGGTCGCTGAGCGCCATCGTCTCGACGAGCGGCGCGGTCTGGGGCCCGTACATGTAGAGATTGTCGAGGAACACCATCCGCGCACCCGCGGCGGCGCACGCATCGAGCAGATTGCGCATCGCGACCGGCCAGTCGCGCGACCACACTGCGCCGGCATATTCGAAGCCGATCGCGACCGCGACCTGCGCCGCGCCTGCCACCGCCGCTCGAACCGAGTCGGCGTCGAGCACGTCACAGGTGGTGAACCCCACGCCATCGGGCAGATCGGCAGGGCGTGACCGCTGTGCCACCCGCACGCGCGTGCCACGGGCGTGCAGCAACGCGACCGTCGCGCGGCCGACCGGGCCATAGCCGATCATCACGATGTAATTGGCGGAGTCCTTGGCGCGCTCTTCGCCTTGAGCTGTTTCAGCGTTGGTCATCGGGCATCTCCTTGGTTGATGCCGCCAATCTATGCGGCGCTTGACCATGAGTGAAATGCAAGTTCATGATGTCGACCATGCTTGAGAAGCATTTGCGCGCGATCGATCTTAACCTGTTGCCGGTGCTGGAGGCCTTGCTGCGCCATCGCAATGCGACCCGGGCAGGCGCCGAGGTCGGGCTGAGCCAGCCGGCGATGAGCCGCGCGCTCGGGCGGTTGCGGCACCTGCTCGACGATCCGCTGCTCGTGCGCGGTCCCGGCGGGTCGATGCTGTCGCCACGGGCCGAAGCGCTGCGCCAGCCGCTCGCAGTCTTGCTCGCCGAAATACGCACGCTGCTGGTCGATCCGCCCTTCGATCCGGCCGCGGAAGCGCGCACGCTGCGGCTGGCGATGACCGATGCGCAGGCCGAGCTGCTGCTCGCACCGCTCGTGCAGCGCGTGGCCGCCGCCGCGCCCGGCGTCGTGATCGAATGGGTGCCGATCGGTCCGGGTCTTGCCGAACGGATGGTCGCCGGTGACGTCGACCTGACGCTTGCGCTCGACACGACGCCGCTGCCGCGCGGTGCGGCGTCCGAGCCGCTGACCGCCGACGCGCTGGCGGTGGTCGCGCGGCGGGGGCATCCGTGCGGCGGCACCTGGGCGATCGGCGACTATGGCCGATGGCCGAGCGTCATCGTCTCGCTGATCGGCGACCGCGCGTCCGACATCGACGCCGAGCTGGCCGCAGCCGGCGTCGAGCGCCCGGTTGCGGCGATCGTGCCGAGCTTTCGCGCCGCCGCCGAAATCGTCGCGGTCACCGATGCGGTGACGACGATATCACAGGCGTTCGCCGCGCGGGTCGCGGCGCCGCTGCGGCTTCAGCTGATGGCGCCGCCGCTCGCCCATCTGCGGCTGGGCGTGGTGATGGTGTGGGCGCATTACCGCAGCAGCGATCCGCTGCTCGGCTGGCTGCGCGCTGTGCTGTCAGGCGTCGCCGCCGATCAGGCTTCGAGCTCGACGTCCCAATAGAGCCAGTCGTGCCAGGTTTCGTGCAGGTAATTGGGCGGGAAGCGCCGGCCATGTTCCTGCAGGTGCCAGCTGGTCGGGCGGATCGGCTGGATGTGGAGCGGCATATGCGCCTGCTTGGGCGTGCGCCCGCCCTTCTTCAGGTTGCACGGCGCGCAGGCGGTGACGACATTTTCCCAGGTCGTGCGCCCCTTTTGCGCGCGGGGAATGACGTGATCGAAGGTGAGATCGCGCCCGGAGCCGCAATATTGGCACTCGAAACGGTCGCGGAGGAAGAGATTGAAGCGGGTGAAGGCGGGGAATTGCGAAGGTTTGACGAATTGCTTGAGCGCGATGACCGAAGGCAGCTTCAGCCTCGCGCTGGGACTTCGGACCTCGCGCTCGTAATAAGCGACGATGTCGACCCGGTCGAGGAACACCGCCTTCACCGCCGTCTGCCACGGCCACACGCTCAAAGGGTAATAGCTGAGCGGCGTATAATCCGCGTTGAGGACCAGCGCCGGGCAACCATCGGGGTGCCGCACCATGTCCGGATGTCGGATCAGATCGGGATGATACATTTTCCCTCCCAGACTTCTCGCAGCCGCGTTTCGCCGACTAGGATGACGGCATGATGACAGATCGCGCGACTCGTGGTCAATGGCCGTGATTGCCGGGCCGCTCCGCCGCGTCGTGACCCGGTTCGCGCCAAGCCCGACCGGGGGCCTGCACCTCGGCCATGCATGGTCGGCGATCCTGGCGCATGATCGCGCGCGCGCCGCCGGCGGGCGTTTCCTGCTGCGGATCGAGGATATCGACGGCAGCCGCAGCCGCCCCGAACATGTCGACGCCATCCTGGCCGATCTGCGCTGGCTGGGGCTGACATGGGATGACCTGAGCTTCCAGTCGGCGCGGCTCGCGCACTATCGCGCCGCGCTCGACCGGCTGCGCGCGATGGGGCTGCTCTATCCGTGCTTCTGCACCCGCGCCGACATCGCCCGCGAAGTCGCCGCCAGCCTCAGCGCGCCGCACGGACCCGACGGCCCCGCCTATCCCGGCACCTGCCGCGTACTCGATGCGGCGACGCGCGCCGAACGGATGGCAAGCGAGCCGCATGCGTGGCGGCTCGACATGACGACGGCGCTGTCGCGTACCGGGCCGCTCGACTGGCACGACACGATCGCAGGTACTGTCGTCGCCGGCGCGGCCGGTGCGGGCGACGTCGTGCTGGCGCGCAAGGATGCGCCCGCCAGCTATCACCTCGCCGTCACCATCGACGATGCCGCACAGGGCGTGACGCATGTCGTGCGCGGGGTCGATCTGTTCGCGGCGACGCATGTCCACCGCCTGTTGCAGGCGTTGCTAGGCCTGCCGACGCCCGTCTACCACCACCACCCGCTGTTGACCGGGCCCGACGGCAAGCGGCTCGCCAAGCGCGACGGCGCGCCGATGCTCGCCGCCCGGCGGCTGGCGGGGGAGGACGGGTCGGTCCTTGCCGCGCGACTGAGGATCGACGCGAGCGCTGCCGCCATTGGCTTTGTCGGGGGAAACGGGTAAGGGTGGCGCATGACCATTTTCCTCTGGATCCTGCTCATCGCCCTCATGATCGCGACGCTGGTCGCGCTCATTCGCGGCATCGTCACCTTCCTGCGCACGACCGAGGCCGACCTGAAAGGCACCGGGCCGAGCGTTGCCGGGCTGAAGTCCAACAAGATGATGCAGGCCCGCATCTTCTTTCAGGCGATGGCGATCCTGGTCGTCGTGCTGATCCTGGCGCTGAGCGGCCGCGCCGGCTGATCGCGCGCGCCGGGCATGGTCAAGCTCAATCGCATCTACACGCGCACTGGCGACGATGGCATGACCGGGCTGGTCGACGGGTCGCGGGTGGGCAAGAACGCGTCGCGGCTGGTCGCGATCGGCGAGGTCGATGAGGCCAATTCGGCGATCGGCGTCGCGATCGTCGCGCTGGGCGACGGGCCGCTGACGAGCGACCTTGCCCGGATTCAGAACGACCTGTTCGATCTCGGCGCCGACCTGGCGACCCCGGGCGAGGATTTCGAACCGTCGGCGATGGCGCTGCGGACGACGCCCGCCCAGGTTGCGCGCCTCGAACGCGAGATCGACGCGATGAACGAGGCGATGCCGCCGCTCACCAGCTTCATCCTGCCCGGCGGCACGCCGGGGGCGGCTGCGCTCCACCTTGCGCGCGCGATCGTCCGCCGCGCCGAACGCGCTGCGGTGGCGGCGGCGCATGACGTCGCGATCAACCCGGCCGCGCTCGCCTATCTGAACCGTCTGTCGGATTATCTGTTCGTCGCCGCGCGCCATGTGAACCAAAAGGCGGGCGGCGATGTTCTATGGGTGCCGGGCGCCTCGCGCTGATCGGGGCGCTGATCGGGGCGCTGAACGGTACGCCGCGTTGGGCGTGGTTTTGATTGAAGCCGGCGGCCGATCGGGTCGCCCCGCATGGATGGAACGACGACAATGCCGGCATCCCTTCCGCGCCCCGCCGACACGCCTGTGCTTGCCGACCGGCTGGCCGCCGTCCGCGCGCTGACCGAAGCGCTCGTGGCGCCGCTCTCGGATGCCGATGCGACGGTGCAGTCGATGGAGGATGCGTCGCCCGCCAAATGGCATCTGGCGCATACGACATGGTTCTTCGAAACCTTCATCTTGCGCGATCACCTGCCCGGTTACCGGCTCTACGACGATCGCTTCCCGTTCCTGTTCAACAGCTATTACGAGGCCGAGGGCGAGCGCCACGCCCGCGCCCGGCGCGGCATGGTGACGCGGCCGAGCCTGACCGAGATTCTCGATTACCGCCGCGCGGTCACGGCGGCGATAATCGATGCCCTGCCAAAGCTGCCCGACGCAGCGCACACGCTGATTGAGCTCGGCTGCCATCACGAGCAGCAGCATCAGGAACTGCTGATCACCGACATCCTCCACCTGTTTTCGCAGAACCCGGTCGAGCCGGCGATCTGGCCGGCGGCGCCCAAGGTGCCGGTGCCGATGCCGGGACCGATCGGCTGGATCGAGCATCAAGGCGGCGTGTCAGAGGTAGGTCATGACGGCACCGGCTTCGCCTTCGACGCCGAAGGGCCGCGCCACCCGACCCTGCTCGCACCCCACGCGATTGCCGACCGGACCGTTACCAACGGCGAATGGGCGGCCTTCATCGCCGATGGCGGCTATCGCGAGCCGCGGCTGTGGCTGTCGGACGGCTGGGCATGGTTGAAGGCGCAGGCGATCGAAGCGCCGCTTTATTGGGCACAGGCGGATGACGGCGGCTGGACCCGCTTCGGGCTCGACGGGCGGCGCGCGATTGATCCTGCCGCACCGGTGACGCACATCAGCCTCTACGAAGCCGATGCCTATGCCAGCTGGGCGGGCGCGCGGCTGCCGACCGAGTTCGAATGGGAAGCGGCGGCAAAAGCGCAAGAACGCGAAAGCGGCAATCAGCTCGATACGGCAGGGCCGGTCGAGCCGCGCCCCGCGACCGCGGGCGGCGGCTGGTTCGGCGATGTCTGGGAATGGACCGGCAGCGCCTTTCGCCCCTATCCGGGGTTCCGCACGGTCGAAGGGGCAGTCGGTGAGTATAACGGCAAGTTCATGAGCGGCCAGTTCGTGCTCCGCGGGGGATCATGCGCAACGCCGCGCGGCCACCTGCGCGCCAGCTATCGCAATTTCTTCTATCCGCATCAGCGCTGGCAGTTCACCGGGCTGCGGCTGGCGAAGGATCTGTGACGATGTTGAAACAGGAACCTGAAGACGGCCATGCGCAGCTGCCCGATCCACAGTTCCGCGCCGACGTTCTGCGCGGTCTGCGCGATCGTCCGCGCGCGATCCAGGCGCGTTGGTTCTATGACCTGCGCGGGTCCGAACTGTTCGAACAGATCACCGCGCTCCCCGAATATTACCCGACCCGGACCGAAGCAGCCTTGCTGGTAGCGCACGCGTCTGCGCTCGTCGCCGCCCGCGACGTCACCGGCTGCGCGATGATCGACCTCGGCGCCGGCGCCTGCGACAAGGCCCCGCCATTGTTCGCCCACGTGCGCCCGCGGCAATACGTGCCCGTCGACATCTCAACCGACTATCTCCGAGACGTGGTGCTCCGCCTCCAAGCTGAGCACCCCGAGGTGCATATGGTCGGGGTCGGAGCGGACTTTTCGCGCGCGCTCACGCTGCCCGAGGTCGTCGACGCCGCGCCGCGGCTGTTCTTCTACCCGGGCTCGTCGATCGGTAACTTCGAACCTCGTGCGGCGCGCGACTTCCTGCAGCGGATCCGCGCACATATGGGCGCCGACGACACGCTCTGGATCGGCGTCGACCTCGTCAAGGATCCAGCCGTGCTCGAGCGCGCCTACGACGACGTGCTCGGCGTCACTGCCGCCTTCAACCGCAACATCCTCCAGAACGTCAACCGCATCGCCGGCGCGGACTTCGCACCCGCTACATGGCGCCACGTGTCGCACTACGACGAGTCCGAACAACGCATCGAGATGCACCTGGAGGCGACGGTCGACACCACCGTGCGCTGGGAAGGCGGCGAGCGGCGATTCGCGGTCGGGGACCGGATTCACACCGAGAACTCATACAAATACACGGTCTCGTCGTTCCGCCAGCTCCTCGAAGGCGCTGGGCTTCGCGAGGTCGGCGTCTGGACAGACGAGCGCGACTGGTTCGCCTTCTTCGCCGCAGCGCCAGCCGCCTGAGTGCACGGAGCGGCGTTGGATCCGCTCACGCCATACAACGCGTCATCGCGCGGGCCGCGCAGTCCCCATCGTATGGGCGCTGGGAGGTTTGGTCCCGGCAGCCCCGCGTCAGAGCCGATGTTACGCTTGGAGTGCCTCCTCGAGGCTGCCACAGTAGCTCGCCCAACTTGCGGTGATCGCCGCACATGACTGACTCTCCTCGCAACATCGTCCGCCACGAAGGCGTCGTCTCCCGCCACGATCGGGAGCGACTGCTCGACCAACGCGGCTGCGTCGCCTGGTTCACAGGCTTGTCCGGGTCTGGCAAGTCGACCGTCTCTCGCGCCGTCGAAGAGCGGCTGTCTGATGCTGGTCGACTGGTCTACGTGCTTGACGGAGACAACGTCCGCCACGGCCTGTGCGCGGACCTAGGCTTCTCCGACGCCGACCGCACCGAGAACATCCGCCGCATCGGT
>PKED01000208.1 GCA_002863155.1 Sphingomonadaceae bacterium
TCAAAACGCTGAACAGAACCACCGTTAAATGAACGAAAATGTGGGGGAGAGTGTGGGGGAAGGCCTGCGTTTGTTCCAAGAACAGGATTGATATCAAAAGGTTATTTTTTCGGTTCGATTCAACCCCTGGGTGCTGCTCGATCTTCTTCTTCACCAAGCCCTTGGCGAGCGCCTTCAGGAGATCGAGACTGAAGCCGCCAGCCTTCTTTGCGCCGGCCTTTGTCTCACGCCAGATGGAGGGATCACGGATGGTGTCGAGGAAGTCATGCCCGGCCCATGTAATCTGGCCAATCTGCCAAGCCGCGCCTGATAGCTTCGCTTTTATGGTAATGAGACCAGCATTGTCGAGCAGGTCCAGGTGATACTCCAATAGTTCTGCCTGCTCGCGCGGCAGCTTGCCTTCGCTGCTCTCGCCCAAAACCTCAGCGATCTCCGGGGTCAAAAGATCAAACGAGCGTCGTCCGTCTTCGATCTGCAAGAGCAGATCCCGGATGAGGTCCATGTTGCGCTTCATGGCCCGGACCATACTGCAAACACAGCGGAAGGACAGCGAACTGTTCGACCGGCAATGACTGATCGCCATAATCGCCCGCACTGTGCGCGGTCAGCTGTGAGCGAGCTGATAGCGGCCATTCTTGCGGGCACCGACAAAGCGCAAAAGACCGCAGCCGCACAGACCCGCAAGATCGCGTCGCGCGGACTTGATGCTCACCTGCCAGTGTGCCGCGATCTCGCGGGCTTTGACCGGATGACCCTTGCCGACTCGGTCGAGCACCCAGCGTTGGCGCTCATTGAGGCCCAAACTTATTGGGTCATTTCCAGGGACATTTCCAAGGTCATTTATAGGGTCAGAATTCGGTCGATGCTTGCCCAACGGCCGCTCATTGCCGTGTTCATGTGCCCACGATGTTCCCCCGCGCAACCATTCGGATGACTCGGCGAGTCTGGATTGCTGGCTTTCGATGATGCCGAGAACGAACGCTCGAATAACGGGAGACGTCGCAACCAAGCGCAGAAAGAATAGCGTGTCGGGGCCATGTTGCCCGGCCATCCAATGTTTTGCGGACCGCTCACTGGCATGGGTCAGGCGCATCAATTGCTTCACGGCACGATGCGTGTCCCCATGTTCCTTGCGCAGCAAATTGGCGATGGTCTCGGCAAAGGCTTGGCGACTGGCGAGCGCACCCTCCCAAGCTGGCAACTTCCTGCCCTTTTTCGGCAACATCTTCCGGTCCTTTCCCACATATACTGTTGAGAGTGCGGGAATGCCGGAGCGGTCCGTAGTTCGCGCTGCAGCGGTTGGCCGCCCTGGCCACTGCAGTTCGGGTTTCGAAAGGGGCGAGCATTGCCGGGATGGGATAAAGACGAGGCACCGGGCGATGCAGAACAGAGGCCAACCGTGCGCGCGGCGGAATATGTTCGGATGTCCACGGACCACCAGAAATACTCGACCGAGAATCAGGCCGATGCGATCCGACACTACGCCGCGTCTCGCGGCATAGAGATTGTCAGGACTTATGCTGACGACGGCAAAAGCGGTCTATCGATCGACGGTCGCGCTTCTCTGCAGCGCCTGATTGCCGACGTCGAATCCGGCGTCGCCGATTTCCAGATGATCCTCGTTTATGATGTCAGCCGCTGGGGCCGTTTCCAGGACGCCGATGAGAGCGCCTACTACGAGTACATCTGCCGCCGCTCCGGAATTCAGATCGCCTATTGCGCCGAACAGTTCGAGAATGACGGGTCGCCGATGAGCACCATGTTCAAGGGCTTCAAGCGCGCCATGGCTGGCGAATACAGCCGGGAGCTTTCGGTAAAGGTCTTCGCCGGCCAGGGGCGGCTCATCGAAAAGGGTTATCGACAAGGCGGTCCCGCTGGCTTCGGCCTGCGTCGGACACTGATCGATGAGCACGGCAACGTCAAAGCGGTCCTCTGCCGCGGCGAACAAAAGAGCCTCCAGACCGATCGGGTCATCCTGACACCGGGCCCGCCCGAAGAGATTGACGTGGTTCGCGAGGTCTATCGGAGCTTCGTTCATGAAGGACGCTCCGAACGCGAGATCGCCGAGGACCTTAATGCTCGAGGTGTTCTATCCGACCTCGAACGCCCTTGGACACGCGGCACCGTCCATCAGCTGCTGATCAACGAGAAATACGTCGGCGACAATGTCTGGAATCGGCGGTCGTTCAAACTGAAGAAGAAGCGGGTCCGCAACGCTCCCGACATGTGGATCCGGTCGGAGGGAGCATTCGAGGGAATCGTTGAACGCGACCTGTTCGAGGCAGCTCATTCGATCATCACGGCACGCTCGTTCCGCCTGACGGACGAGGAAATGCTCCAAGCGCTGCGAGGCCTCTACGCCAGCAAGGGTCTGCTGTCGGGCATTATTATCGACGAATGCGAGGGATTGCCGTCAAGCAGCGCCTATAGCTCCCGGTTTGGCAGCCTGCTGCGCGCATACAGTTTGGTCGGCTTCTCGCCTGAACGGGACTATCGCTATATCGCGATCAACAAGGCCCTGCGCCGCCTCCATCCGGATATCGTTCGTGAAATCTTGGCTGGCCTCCACGCGCAGGGGAGCGATGCGTTTCAGGATCTTGCCAGTGACAGCATCCGGGTGAACGGCGAGTTCAGCCTTGCAATCGTTCTGGTGCGCTGCACGCCAACGCCGACCGGCTTGCTGCGCTGGAAGATACGTTTCGACACGAGCCAGCTTGCCGACATCACCGTGGTCGTGCGGATGGACATGCACAACCGTGCGCCATTCGATTACTACCTGTTCCCGAGGATCGACGTCACCAGCGAACGGCTGCGTCTCGCCGAGGACAACGATCTGCACCTCGATGCCTATCGCTTCGATACGCTCGATTTCTTTTACGACATTTCGGCGCCCGTCGCCATTCCGGAGGCTGCGTAATGCCTGTCGTGCGCCCACAGCAAATCGAGATGATCCCGGTTGCCAAGATCACGGTTCTCAACCCGCGCTCGCGAAACAAGCGTCAGCACCGCGAGATCGTGAACAACATTGAGTCGATCGGATTGAAGCGACCGATCACGGTCAGTCGACATCATGGTCCGGGTGGCCCTCGCTATGATCTCGTCTGCGGGGAAGGCCGGCTCGAAGCATTCCTGATGCTAGGGCAGACCGAAATCCCCGCGGTCGTCATCGAGGCGAGCGAGAGCGATTGCCTAGTGATGAGTCTGGTCGAGAACATCGCTCGCCGCACCCCGCGCCCGATAGATGTGATGCGCGAGATCGGTGCGCTGCGTGAGCGCGGCTACAATGAGACGGAAATCGGCCAGAAAATCGGGGTCAGCAGTTCGTGGGTCAGCATGATCGTTTCACTTCTGGAGCGCGGCGAGGAGCGGCTCGTTGCCGCAGTGGAAACTGGCCTCATCCCGATCAGCCTGGCGATGGAAATCTCGCGGGCAGAGTCCGAGGAAGCGCAGAACCTGCTGCTCGACGCTTATGAGACGGGCAAGCTGCGCGGCAAAAAGCTGGCTTCTGTGAGAAGGCTGCTCGAGCTGCGAATGCGCGGGCAGAACAAGTCGATGCCGTCAGGCAAGCTGGGCAGACGATCCGCCAATCGGAAACTGACCGCGAGCGACCTCATGCAGGTTTATCAGCGAGAGGCCGAGAAGCAGCGTCTGCTCGTTAAGAAGTCCGATTTCACGCAAACCCGGCTGCTGTTCATCGTCGAGGCCATCAAGGATCTGCTTGGCGACGAAGGGTTTCTGACCTTGCTCCGTGCCGAGGGGCTGGAGACGATGCCGCGCGCCCTGGCCATGAGAATTGCGGGCGAAACCGATGACTGACTGGACCGAAACAGAGACATCAGGTTTGGAGCCAGGTTCGGAGCACCGCGTTCGCCTTGGTTTTGAACGCGAAACCGTCACTGTCGCACTCGAGCAGCTCGTCCCGCTCAAGATACTTCAGCAAGGCGTGCGGGAGAGCAAGAAATTCACTCAGATCGTCAGTTCGATCAAGGCGATTGGGATCGTCGAGGCTCCTGCTGTTGCTCCCGATCCAAAGCATCCGGGGAAGTATTTCCTGCTCGACGGCCATCTACGGATTGAAGCTATGCGCCAGCTCGCGATTCCGACAGTCGAGTGCCTCGTCGCAAATGACGATGAAACCTACACCTACAACAAACGCGTCAATCGCCTGCCACCCGTGCAGGAGCACCGGATGATTGTGCGCGCGATTGAACGCGGTGTCACAGAAGCGGTCATCGCTGATGCGCTCGGTCTCGAAGTGCAGTCGATACGCGCACGCTTCCGTCTCCTCGACGGCATCTGCGCTGAGGCCGCTGATGCGCTGAAGGACACCAATTGCTCAATGAAGGTATTCGATCTCCTGCGGCGCATGACCGCGTTCCGCCAGATTGAGGCTGCTGATCTGATGATCGGTCAGAACAACTTCTCCGTGATGTTTGCTCGTGCGCTACTAGCGGCGACACCGGATGAGCAGCTTGTTCCCGTCAGCAAGAAGGCGGGCAAGGCCGACGCGGCGGGACCAACCAGCCAGCAGATCACTCGCATGGAGCGAGAACTTGCCGCTTTGCAGACGCAGGTCAAATCGGTCGAGGAAAGCTATGGGATCGACAACCTCCACCTGACCTTTGCGCGAGGCTATCTCGGCAAACTCCTTGCCAATGCGCGCATAGTGCGTTGGCTCTCGCTGCACCGTCCAGAATATCTGACCGAGTTCCAGCGCATTGCGGAAATCGACAGTCTCGGCGGCTTACCCGCGCCCAGCGCTGAGTAATGTGATGGGGACCCGGACCCGATAAGCGCGGGGACCATGGGAGACGCCGCACTGAGGGGCGGATCGAGCATGGAGGTGGGAATGGCGGCGAACCCGCAGGAAGCCCACCAGGTCGGCCGTCATAGGGACCGACCGATTTATGAGAGTGACGGGCGCGCCAGGGCATGCGCGCCCGTCATGGGATGGAGAACACCGGCCCCGCCCGAGGGCGGAGCCGGTGCGGCGGTTCAGGCCGGCGGATTCCAGATGATGACCTTCTTGGAGGGATCATCGCCCGGCGCGTTGGCGATATTGCCGTAGATCGTGCCGAACTCGGGTGCGGAGAGCGAAACCGAAACATATTCGGCGCCGGTGTTCTGCGAGAAGCGCTTCCAGCCTGCGCCCAGCTCGAAGCCGTTCTTGCGGCTGACGATGCGATAATCGGGCTCGGATTCCTTCGCCTTGCGGTTGTTGGGGATGATCGCGATCGGCGCGGAGACCGTCAGCGTCGCCAGCGTGCCCTCGAAGCTGTCGTCGGCCTTCACGGTCAGGTTAGCGATGGTAGCCATGAAAATTCTCCTTCGATTGTCGGGGACCATCCCCGATGGCGCCCACCAGAGGGTCCGGCTGCTGGCGTCACCGAGCGCAGCGCGCGAGGGCGAACCCCGCACGGGGTTGACGGCATGAGGCTGACGAGACCCGCAGACAGGCGCCAAGGAAGGGGTGGTTCACGCACGATCAGGAGCAGAGTCGGCAGCAAGCTCCCAGCGGAGGCCAGCGACTTCGGCACGCGCTTCAGTGGCCCCATGGACCAGGCTCATTCCCTTCACTCCAAGGCGCGAGCCTGCTCATCGCGGTCAGCCATGGGATCGACCGAGATGCACGCCAGACGAAACCTTCCAAGAGCGACGGCATGTTCAGATTCTGACGCATCATTGACTTTCGGGAGATTTATAATCATATCACCACCGTGAGAGGACGAGCCATGAACGTCAGCGAAGCCAAGGCGACCGACCGCAAGGATCTGACCGGTCCGGCACTCAGGACCTTTTTCCGCATTGCTGAAGCCTGGGGCCTCAAGGAGCAGGAACAGATGCGTCTGCTCGGGCTGGACAGTCGTTCGACCTATCAATCCTGGAAGCGGGGCGCGATTGCCGCTCTCCCGAAGGATGCGCTCGAGCGGATTTCCTATGTCATGGGGATCTACAAAGGGCTTCACATCCTTTTGCCCAAAACTGCCGACGAATGGGTCCGCAAGCCCAACAAGGCGCGGGTATTTGGCGGCGCTTCGGCGCTCGATCGCATGATGTCGGGCAATGTCGCAGACCTCTATGTCGTGCGGCAGTATGTCGATGGACAGCGCGGCTGATCCGTGAACATTCCTGTAACTCAGGTGCGGTGGCAGCCGTGCTACCGGATCATCCCGAGCCGTTTTCCCCCGATCGCGCTGTTTGAAGCGGTGGCCGATCCTGCCGATCTAGAGGCTGTTTTCCAGATCGAAGCGATGACCAACGACCGGCTTCGCGAGGAAGCGGGCGACCTCGCACTGGTGCCGCCTGAAGACCGCATATCCGGGCCGGGCACGTCCCCGATCATGGCGGCCTTTACCCATCTGAACCTTGAAGGCGACAGGTTCACCGATGGGAGCTACGGCGTGTTCTATGCCGGGCTCACACTCGCCACCGCGATTGCGGAAACGCGGCATCACAGGGCCAAATTCCTCGCGGCGACAGATGAACCCGCGCAGGAACTCGACATGCGCGTCTATGCCGTCGACCTTGACGCGCCGTTGCATGATATTCGCGGCGCCCGTGAGGCTCTGCCCGCGCTCTACCATCCCGATAGTTATGCTGTGTCTCAGGAGACGGCACGCCGCCTTCGGGACGAAGGCGCAAACGGTATCGTCTATGCGAGTGTCCGTGATGCAGGCGGCGAATGTGCAGCTGTATTTCGACCCCGGCTCCTGTCCAATTGCCGTCAGGAACGCCATCTCACCTATGTCTGGGACGGCAGCACCGTCAGCACCGTTTATGAAAAGCGTATGTTGGACGGTTGATATTTCGATGGACCCGAAGCGACCGCTCTCGCGCTCGGTCCGGGCCGGCAGCTCACGAATTGCGATAACTGGAAGCGGTCATTCGAGCGCAAAACCATCGACGGATGTCGACCCAGCTTAAGACGTTCCGACGCACAACCTGCTGCGTCAGATTAGGATAATACCAGCCATTCCAACCAGTTTAACCCGTCGACGGCTGCCGCTAACATAGCTGACCTTCGAAGGTCCAAATCGGCTCTTTAAAATCTGCCGCACGCCCAGGTCTCGAAGCAGGGAGAGCGCCCTGACGCAAATTGGTCGTGCCTTCTTAGGCGAACAGTTTAGACGATCGGGCCTCGTCAGTGCCGTTCTTTTTCTTGCTCGGGAGACGTCGAGTTCTGCTAAATCACCATGCGGCAACGAACAGGGAATGGCGGAAATGAAAGTTAGGCGACTGACGATCTCGAACTTTCGAGGAGTCGCCCACGGCACGATCCATCTTACGGGGCACACGCTTCTTGTCGGTGGCAACAACATCGGCAAATCGACAGTATGCGAAGCCTTAGATCTCGTGCTCGGGCCCGAGCGGCTATACCGGCGACCTGTCGTCGACGAGCACGACTTCCATTGTGGCCGGTATCTCGATGCGGAGAAGAACCCGATCGAGATTCGCATCGAGGCAGTCCTCACCGACTTGGCGCCTGAGGCCGAGCTGAAGTTCCATCGGCATTTGCGCCGTTGGGACACCACTACAGGCGATTTTGCCGATCAGGGCGAAACGGGCCCGCAGGATGGGGACGGCTCGCAAAAGGGCTGGGCGCTGCCGGTCGTCTTCATCGGCCGCTACGACAAGGCCGAGGACGATTTCATCGGCAACACGTTCTTCGACCATCCCGTCGAGCCGCTCGAGGACGACGAGGCGGCGGAACTGGCGCTGGGCGCCGGGCGGCGATTGTTCGGCCGCGATCATAAGAGGCTCTGCGGCTTTGTTTTCCTCCGCACGCTTCGCACCGGATCGCGCGCGCTCAGTCTTCAACGCGGATCGCTGCTCGACACGGTCCTCCGCCTCGGCGGAACCGGCCTTGCCGATATGTGGCAGGATACGCTTGATCGGCTGCACGGGTTGACGCCGCCGATCGGCGAGGTGCCGCAGCTCAAGAAGATTCGCGCCGATATTCGGGATCGAATGGCGCGATTCGTCACCTTAGCCGCGGGAGACGACGCGACCGCGTTCTTCGCCTCCGATCTCACGCGGGAGAATCTGCGAGAGGTTGTTCGGCTGTTCATCGCCGCCGAGCCAATCGGGCATGGCGTGCCGTTTCCGCGGCTCGGCACAGGCTCGATCAATCTGCTCGTCTTCGCGCTTCTTACGGTCATCGCCGAGCTGAAAGAGAAGCAATCGGTCATCTTCGCGATGGAGGAGCCGGAGATCGCGTTGCCGCCGCATACCCAGCGGAGGGTTGGGAAATTCGTCCTCTCTGAAATGGGCCAAGCGATCGTGACATCGCATTCGCCCTACATCATCGAGCAGTTCGAGCCGCAGGACATCGTCATTCTGTCCCGAGGCGCCGAAGGCAATCTCGAAGGGGCTCCGATCGATCTCGGCGACTTCAAGACCAAAAGCTTTAAGACGGAACGCCGCCAGTTCGCCGAGGCGATCCTCGGTCGCGGGGTTCTCGTCGTCGAGGGCGCATCTGAGGCGGCATTGTTTCCCGAGGCGTCGGGCGTGCTTGAAAAGTCTATGGGCGCCGACGCCTACATGCATCTCGACTTCGCCGGTATCAGCTTATTCAACGCCGATAGCGAGACTTCGGTCCCTAAATATGGCCCGGTGTTCAAAGCGCTGAACAAGCCTGCTTTCGCGTTCGTCGACACACCCAACAAGGTGCCTGACGCGGCAGCGGAGGCTAAGCTGGCGGACTATGTCGCACGCTGGCAATCGCCGACAAAGGGGATCGAGACCCTGCTCGTGTCGGAGACTGTGCCCGCCGTGCACCGTCGTTTCCTCGATGCCGCGATGGCGCGCGATGACTATCCCGGGCATTGCGGCCTATATGACCCGGCGCTCGACGACGCGGCCGCGACCACGCTTGCGACCGCGGTGCTCAAAGCCCGCAAGGGCGACGCTTATGGCTACACCGCATTGTTCATTCGGCAGTGTCAGACCGCGGACGAGCTGCCCAAGACCATAAAGACCGTGCTGTTGGCCATTGATGCGGCGATGAAGCCGCCTGATCCGGATCTTGGCGACAAAGACGCCGGAGACCTCCTCTGAAGCTCGCGCTCGACCAGAAGCGGATGGATATCCTCGCGGCAGCCGGTCACCTTCTGGTGACGGGCGGGCCAGGCTCGGGAAAGACGACCATCGCTCTGCTCAAGGCCCAGAAGCGCATTCCGAATTTGAAGCCGGGGCAGGAAATCCTGTTCCTCAGCTTCTCGCGCGCCGCTGTTCGGCAGGTGCTCACTCGGTGCAAGGCCATATTGAGCTCCGACG
>PKED01000194.1 GCA_002863155.1 Sphingomonadaceae bacterium
ATCCTCGGCGAGCAGCACGCGCATGGCGATGATCTAGCGCAAGCCCTTATGAGAACCCCGACAATTTATCCCAATGTATATGAACGGCAGCGCCGTAATGGTCGGGGAGACAGGATTCGAACCTGCGACATCCTGCTCCCAAAGCAGGCGCGCTACCAGACTGCGCCACTCCCCGACGCGTCGGGGCGGCTTAGGGGGGGTGGCCGCGCGATGCAAGCGCGACCGGCTGCTCATTCGGCCGGATCGCGCGACGATGTGGTGGGCCCGGCAGGATTCGAACCCGCAACCTGGCCGTTATGAGCGGCTGGCTCTACCATTGAGCTACAGGCCCGTGCCGCCCCGACTAGGCAAGCGCGGCGCCCCGCGCAAGTTCAGGCCGCATCGAGCAGGCCGTCGACCGCAATCGGCCGCGCCCCGCGCCGGTCGAGCAGGTCGAGCACGGCTTCCCACCAATTGTGGAACGCCGCCAAGTCGCGGGCATCGCGGACATAGGGCGTATGGCCCGGCACCAGCGACGGTGAATGAAAGGCGAAGTTCAGCAGCTGCTCTCCCTCCCCCAGGGCAACCCGAATCGCTTCGAGCGCATCGCCGAGCGGCATCCCCTCCGGCGTCAGCGACACGCGCGACAGCATCGCCGAGCGCGCGGCGACCGCGCGCCCCTTCGGCAAATGGCCGAGCGCGCGGAATCCCGGCTCGCCCAGCCGGCGCAGCCGACCGGTGAAGACCGTGGTCAACGGCAGCTCGATCAGGCGGTCGTCCGGGCCGCAGCGAAAGGCGGCATTGGCCACCGCGCCAAAATCGGGGCCGCCATCAGCGCGATAGTCGTAACGCGATCTGAGCGAACTATCGATGCGATAGCCGCGCGCCACCAGCAGCCGCCACGTCGCCGGACCGATGCCGTAGCGCCCGGCACGGTAGACACGCGGCGCGGCGCCGAATGCCGAGCCGATCGCCGCCGTCAGCGCGTCGAGCTTCGCCGCCTCGATCGCCTCGGGCAGATTGCCGACATAGCTGTTGCGCGACGACAGCGCTTCCTCGAACGGCGGATTGACCCATGGATGGAGCTGAGTGCCGATTTCGGCGTAACCCTCCGCAATTACCCCGGTCAGGGCTTCTATCGAGCGCGGATCGGTCGCGACCGGGTAATCGACCAGATAGACGATGGGCACGCCGCGATCGACGAAGCGCCTGTGCATTGCAGGAATGGCGGAAATCGCGCTGGTGCCGTAGCCGTGTCGCGAAAACGGCGCGCGCCAGTCGAATTCCTCCTCGGTATCGACGAAAATGGTGAAGCGGCTGCCAAAGCCGTCCGGCCAGACGATCGGCGTGCCCGGTCGGGGCGCAAACGGCTCTGCGCCCTGCATCGCGATCAGTTGATCACAGCCTGTCCCATATCGCCAGCAAAGGCGGCGGGCAGCCGCAAAGTCAAGCGCGCCTCACCCAGTGTCAGCGTGCCGCCCAGTTCGCGCGCAAGGTTCATCGCCAGCCGCAGCGCAAATCCCGAACCGAGCAGCGGCGCCCCCATCGCCGCTTCCTCTTCCGCATCGATGGCCAACGGCGCAGACGTAAGCTGCGACACTGCCAGCGCTGCGGGGCGGGTGAAGCGGATTACGGCATCGCCATCCTCGCGCGTTGCCAGGATCGCGATCGTCTCGCCACGCTGCGCCGCCGACACGAGCACGGCGATCAACCGCGCCAGCAGCCGCTCGATCGCGCGGTCATCGCCCTTCGCGAGCACGTCGAAGCCGATGTCGAGCGTCGCTTCCGCCCCGCGCAGGCTCGCCAGCGGCTCGAGATCCTTGACGATCCGGACAAGCAACGGCGCGAGGGGCACGTCGGACGGGCGCAGGTCGAGTACATGCGCTTCGATGCGGGTCGCCATGTCGAGATCGTCGATCGCGCCGAGTAGCGCACGCGCCTGCTCGACGATGGTTGCCGCGTAACCGCGATACACGCCTCCGACCGGGCCGAGCACCTCGCTCTCGATCATTTCGGCAAAGCCGGCGATCGCGGTGGTCGGCGTGCGCAGCTCGTGGACAAGCTGGCGCAGCGAATCGACCGTACCCATGTCGACATGCGGCTGCTCATCGGCACGCGGGCGGCGCGCAGTGCCGCGATAACCGATGAAGGATCCGCTCACCCGGTCGAAGCAGGGAATGGCCGACAACAGCCACGTCCCCGCCGCAGTCGACCGTCCGGCAATCTCAAGCCGTGCATCGTCCAGCCTGCCCCGGCGGCGGAACGCCCCTGTCGCGCCGCCGTCGACCACCGCCGCCCCCGCCGCGCCATATTCGATCGAAATGCCGATCACCGCCGCCCGCTCGACCCCGGCCACCCAGCGAATGATCCCGTCGGCGTCAGTTTCGAACTGGAACGACCGGACGACTGCGGGGCTTCCGCGGGGCGGAGTTACTGCGCCCTCGGGCGGCGGCCCAGCTTCGGCCCCAGGCCTGACGCCCGCATTGTCGTTGCGGTGCCGCCGAAAGGCATCGATGCGCGCGACAAGGTCGGAAATCTGAAACGGGCCGTGCGCCGGGTCATTGGCCGGCAAGGGCGCAGCCGGACGATCGGCCTCGGCAGGCGGCTCCGCCTCGGTGCGACGCATCGCCTCGACCACGGCCGGAAGCGCGCTGGCAACCGTTGAAAACGCTGCAAAGCTCGAATTGGCAGGCACCTCGGTCGACGCCACAGGATCGAGCGCGGGAACGGGCTCGTCGGCCGTCGTCTGCGCGGGCAATTCGGCATCCAGCCCGACGGCGGTGCCACCGGTCGCAGGCGCCCGGCTAACATTGTCGTCCGACAGCACGAAATCGACCGCGCCGAAATCACTCAGCGCGCGCACCACCTCGGGCGGCAAGTCGCGGCGGTGACGCAGGATCGCCCGGCCCTGCGCCGACATCGCGACCAGCATGCCCGTCCAGTCCTCTGCCGCAAGCGTCGCGGTGCGCAGCAGCGGCGCCGCGATCGCGGCGTCGTCTTCCAGGAACAGGCGAATCAGTTCGGCGGGGGGCGCCGCGAATGTCAGCGCTTGCGCCGACGCTGCGCGAACCCGGGCGGGGACATCGGCTCTGATCGCGCGCAGCCGGTCGAGTACCTGCGGCGTCGGCGCAGCCCGACCCCGCCCGACCAGATCGACGAGCTGTCGCCACGCCGTCTGTGTCGCCAGCGGCGTGGTGGTGTCGGTCGCGAGGACCGTCGAAAGGCTGTCGTCGAACCGCAAATCACCGTTCCTGGTCGAGCCGCGCGTCGCGCGCTGTAAGAATTTCTTAACCGCTCGGACTCGGCAAAGGGAACCGTTCTTTTTGGCACGTCACAATGTGGGACAATTGCGTTTTGGGGCAATTATATTATGGGAAACCAGTCACCCGGATGCCGATTCATTCAGGCTATTAGTAAGGAATGTTGCGCCATGGCGTTTGACCGGATTGATCGGCAAATCCTCGACCTGCTCCAGCAGGACGGGCGGATGACCAATGTCGATCTGGCCGAACGAGTCGGGCTGACCGCCCCGCCCTGTCTGCGCCGTGTCCGCGCGCTGGAAGAACAGGGGGCGATCCGCGGTTATCATGCCAGCCTCGACGCAGCGACTCTCGGCTATCCGATCACGGTGTTCGCGATGGTATCGCTGCGCAGTCAGGCCGAGGCCGATCTGGCAGGGTTCGAAGCGCATATCGCCGAAATTCCCGAAGTACGCGAATGCCACATGCTGAACGGCGAGATCGACTTCATCCTGAAGATCGTCGCGACCGACCTGAAATCCTTTCAGGAAATCCTGACCTCACAACTCACGACCGCGCCCAATGTCACGAGCGTCAAGACGTCGCTCACGATCCGCACCGCCAAGGCGCTGCCGGGCATTCCCGTCGTCGTCGAGGACTGAGGCGCCGCCGAAACCGAAGCGGGGGGCAAGGCACCCTGCCCCCCGCCCCGTCGATCAGGCCGTGGGTGCCGAATCGAGCCACAGCATCCAGAAATTGGCGATCTCGTTACGAGGCGCCGTCTTGATCGACTGGAAGGTCGTCTTGGCAGCCGCCTTGTTACCGGCGAGTGCCTGCGCGATGCCGACATGCATCGCCACTTCCTCGGGCTTGGTAAGGCCGCCCTTTTGCTGCGCGATCGCATAAAGTTCGAGCGCGCGGGCATAGTTACCGGCACCAAGGTAAGCGTCGCCGGTGGCTGCCGCTGTCAGTCCGTTGGGCGATGCCATCGCTTTCTTGACGAGGCCGTCGAGCGGACCTTCCTGCTTCAGCGCGGCAACCACGTCGGTATAGGTCGCGCCGTTCGGACCGCCGGTAGCCGGCACCTTGCCGACCGCGCGGCCTTCTTCGATCACCGCCTTGGCTTCCTGGGGCAAACCGACGTCAACGAGATTCTGGGCATATTCGGCATAGTCGTTCTGATCGCCGAGCGCCTTGGCCGCGCGCAGCAGTCGGAACACGTCGATCCGCTCACGCTTGTCGAGCTTGTAGGGGCCGGCAAAGGCATAATAGACCAGCGCCTCGCGCCAGTTCTTCTCGGTCGGATAGGCCGCGACCCACAGCCGCGACCATTCCAGCAGCTCCGTCGTCATCTTGGCCTGGTTGGTCTTCGACCGGGCATAGAGATACCAGGCTTCGGGCGCCTTGCGACCCGCCGCCTGCTCGGCTTCGATCAGCTTTCTCATCGCCGCGAGCCCGCCGGCGACATCGCCACCTTCGGCACGCGAGCGAACGATGTTCAGCGCCAGATTGGGGTTGGTGTACCCGGTCGCCTGTGCCTGCTCGAACAGGCGGGCGGCCTCGGCATAGTTCTTCGCGCCGTAAGCGATTTCACCGAGCCGGTTGGTATACAGGCCCTTGTCGGCGGGGCTGGTCTTCGGATTGGCAACGAGCGCCTTCAGCGGTTCGACCAGCGAGCCTTCGCGCTGCTGATAGATCGCAACGTCGCCCTTGGCGGCGGCCTGGTTCTTCTGATCCTCGATCTGCAGGCGGAAGACCTGCTTGTAATATTGGTCGTCCTCGGTCTTGGCGGCGGCTTCGGCGGCAGCGACCAGCGGCTCGGCAGCGGCGACATCGGCCGAAATGTCGGCGGTCGGCGACGCCTTCAGCTTTTCGCGGTTGGCACGCAGCGCGGTTTCGGCCGGCACAGCCGCCTTGCGGAATTCGGGGCTGAGCTGCGGCCCGGCGGGCGGCGTTTCCTTCTTTTCCTTCGCCGATGCCGCGACCGGCATCGCGATCACGCTGGCGCCGAGCATCAGAATGGCGGCACGCGCAGCCTTGGACAGGGTTACCATCTCGAAAAATCTCCTCATCGGGGCGGTTGAGCTGCCCGCGCTGCCTGCCGCCATAAAGCCGCCCGCAACGCCGTTCAACCCAGCCAGGCCCGGCCAATCGCCTAGCTGCCCTGAATGGCCTTTGAACGAGGTCGGCTCCCCGCTAGACGCCGACGAGCCAAACCGACCGCGCCCTACCCAAGGACCAGCAAACATGGATCATATATCCTCGCCGATGCAGCGCTGCGGCGCATGGCACGGGCAGCGCTGAGCATGGCGCGATCGGCCGTGGTGATCGGCGCGTCGGGCGGCATTGGCGCAGCGCTTGCCGAAGCGATTGCCGACGAAGCGGCCTTCGATGTCGTCCACCGCTTCGCGCGCAGCTTCGACGGTGCCGCAAGGATCGACATCACCGATGAGGCAAGCATCGCCGCTGCCGCCGTCGCCGTTGGTTCCGGACCGCCGCCGGAGTTGATCGTTGTCGCAACCGGCCTGCTGCACGATGGCGAGCGGGGGCCCGAAAAGGCGCTCAAGGAACTCGACGCGGCATGGCTCGCGCAAAACTACGCGATCAACGCGATCGGCCCGGCGCTCGTCGCCAAGCATTTCCTGCCACTGATGCCGAAGACCGGCCGCACGGTGTTCGCCGCACTCTCCGCGCGCGTCGGCAGCATTTCGGACAACCGCATGGGCGGCTGGCACGGCTATCGCGCGTCGAAAGCGGCGCTCAACCAGCTGATCCGAACGATCTCGATCGAGGAAAGGCGTCGCAATCCGAGCTCGATCGTCGTCGCGCTCCACCCCGGCACGGTCGACACGCCGCTGTCGAAGCCATTCCAGGGCAATGTCGCGCCGGGTAGGTTGTTCGATACCGGGCGCGCGGCGGTGCAGCTGCTCGACGTTCTCGACGGTTTGCGCGCGCCGGATAGCGGGAAGTTGTTCGCATGGGACGGGGTGGAGGTGACGCCTTAGTTTCACCTCCCCTCGCCAAGCCTGTTTGAGGATGAGCCACCCGTCAGTCGACCGCGGCGGACTTTGCCCCTCGCGCACGCGCGCACGCGTGGACAATGGCTGACGGGCGAGCTAGACCGTCACACAACCGAAACACCCAATCCGAAAGCGTGAAAAATTGACCGACGAGACACTGCTCGCCGACCCTTCCGATATTTCCCCGATCTCGATCGTCGACGAGATGCGGTCGAGCTACCTCGATTATGCGATGTCGGTCATCGTCGCGCGCGCGCTGCCCGATGTGCGCGACGGGCTGAAGCCTGTGCACCGCCGCATCCTCTATTCCAGCCTTGAAGGCGGCTTCGTCCCCGGGCGCCCCTATCGCAAATGCGCCAAGATCGTCGGCGACGTGATGGGCAATTACCACCCGCATGGCGACAGCTCGATCTATATGGCGCTCGCCCGCCTCGCGCAGGATTGGGCGATGCGCGTCACGCTGATGGACGGCCAGGGCAATTTCGGGTCGATGGACCCCGATCTGCCGGCGTCGATGCGTTATACCGAGGCCCGGCTGACCAAGGCGGCAATGACGCTGCTCGGCGATATCGACAAGGATACGGTCGACTTCACGCCCAACTATGACGGTTCGCGCGAGGAGCCGTCGGTGCTGCCCGCACGCTTCCCCAACATCCTCGTCAACGGCGCGGGCGGCATCGCGGTCGGCATGGCGACCAATATTCCGCCGCACAATCTGGGCGAGGTGGTCGACGCCTGCCTTGCGACGATCGACCGCGCCGTGGATGGCGGCGATCCGCTGACGATCGAGGAGCTGATGGAGATCGTCCCCGGCCCCGATTTCCCGACGGGCGCGATCATCCTAGGCCGCACCGGCTGCCGCAATGCCTATGCCGAAGGTCGCGGGTCGATCATCGTCCGGTCGCGCCACGAGATCGAGGAAACACGCGGCGACAAGCGCTCGATCGTGCTCACCGAAATCCCCTATCAGTCGGGCAAGAACGCGCTCGTCGAAAAGATCGCCGAAGCCGCGAAGGACAAGCGGGTCGAGGGCATCAGCGACATCCGCGACGAATCGAACCGCGAAGGCGTGCGCATCGTCATCGACCTGAAGCGCGACGCGACGCCAGAGGTGGTGCTCAACCAGCTATGGCGGCATACGCCGGCGCAATCGAGCTTCCCCGCCAATATGCTCGCAATCCGCGGCGGGCGGCCCGAGACGCTGACGCTGCGCGACATCATCGAGGCGTTCGTCAAGTTCCGCGAAGAGGTCATCACCCGTCGCACCAAGTTCGAGCTGCTCAAGGCGCGCGAGCGGGCGCATATTTTGCTCGGCCTTGTGATCGCCGTCACCAACATGGACGAAGTTGTGCGGATCATCCGCTCGTCCGCCAACCCCGCGATCGCGCGCGCAGCGCTTGCCTCGCGCGAGTGGCCGGTGGCGGAAATCCTGCCCTATATCCGCCTGGTCGAAGCGGTCGAGGCCGAGATCGAGGGCGATACCTATCGCCTGTCCGACTTGCAGGTCCGCGCGATCCTCGAACTGCGCCTCCACCGCCTGACCGCGCTCGGCCGCGACGAGATCGGCGACGAGCTGAAGACGCTTGCGGAATCGATCACCGAATTGCTGGCGATCCTCGCCGACCGCGCGAAACTCTATGCGGTGATGCGCGAGGAGCTTGTCGATGTCCGCGCCGCCTTCGCGACCGACCGGCGCACCGAAATCGCCGCCGCCGCCGACGGGATCGAGGACGAGGACCTGATCGAACGCGAGGAGATGGTCGTCACCGTCACCATGCAGGGCTATATCAAGCGCACCACGCTCGATACCTTCCGCGCGCAGAAGCGGGGCGGCAAGGGCCGCGCCGGCATGGCGACCAAGGACGAGGATATCGTCGCCGAGCTGTTCGTGACGAGCACGCACACGCCGGTGCTGTTCTTTTCAACCCACGGCAAGGTCTACCGCCTCAAGGTTTGGAAACTGCCCGAGGGCGGACCCGCCACGCGCGGGCGGCCGATGATCAACCTGTTGCCGCTGGCCGAGGGCGAGACGATCTCGACCGTGCTGCCGCTGCCCGAGGACGAGGCGGAATGGGGCAAGCTCCACGTCATGTTCGCGACCGCGAAGGGCAATGTGCGCCGCAATTCGATGGACGCCTTCACCAACGTGCCCTCGAACGGCAAGATCGCGATGAAGTTCGAAGGGGAGGACGAGGACGACCGGCTGATCGGCGTCGCGCTGCTCGACGAGGCGGACGACGTGCTGCTGGCGACCCGCGCCGGCAAGGCGATCCGCTTCCCCGGCGACGATGTCCGCGAATTCCAGAGCCGCAATTCCACCGGCGTGCGCGGCGTGCGGCTGGCCGAGGGTGACGAGGTGATCTCGTTGTCGATCCTGCACAAGGTCGGCGCGAGCCCCGAGGAGCGCGAGGATTATCTCCGTTTCGCCCCCTGGAAGGGCGAGAAGGACGGCAGCATCGCGATGACGCAGGCGCGCTATGAAGAGCTGGCGGAGCGCGAGCAGTTCATCCTGACTGTGTGCGCCAATGGCTATGGCAAGCTGTCCTCCGCCTATGAATATCGCCGCACCGGGCGCGGCGGCCAGGGCATCACAAATATCGACAACATCGCCCGCAATGGCCCCGTCGTCGCCAGCTTCCCGGCGGCGAAGGGCGACCAGCTGATGCTCGTTACCGATCAGGCCAAGCTGATCCGCATGCCGCTCACCTCGATGCGCGTCATCGGTCGCAATTCGGCGGGGGTGCGGCTGTTCGACGTCGGCAAGGACGAGCATGTGGTGAGCGCGGCGAGGATCACCGAGAGCGATGAGGATGACGGCGGCGCGGAACTCGACGAAGAGGTGTAAATGGAAGCGCTCGGCGACGGCTGCGTGCAAAGACTGCTCGAGGGT
>PKED01000184.1 GCA_002863155.1 Sphingomonadaceae bacterium
GCGGCGGAGGCGGGGGCGGAGAGCATGTCGATCGTGACGAACTGCCGCGTGCTCGCCGAGGGGGTCGATGTGCCCGCCGTCGACTTGGTCGTGTTCGCCGACGCCAAGCACAGCCACGTCGACATCTTGCAGTGCATGGGCCGCGCGTCGCGCGTCGCGCCAGGCAAGGAGTGCGGCCACGTGCTGGTGCCGGTGAGCGAGGAGAAGAAAAGCAAGCTGGACGAGAAGGTGGACCAGTTCCTGAACGAGCTGGTGGCGCAGGACGTGAACTCGCCCGAATTCGGCAAGCGCGTGGACCAGATCACCAATATGGGCCGCAAGGAATTGCAGGTGGCCGCGGGGCAGTCCAACCGCTTTCTCGACCGGCCCGTACGCGCGATGGACGAGACCAGCGGCGTCGGCGCCGATCTGGCCGAGCTGCGCCGCACGGTGGAGGATCTCGATCCCAGCAAGCGCGGCAAGCTGCTGCAGAAGAAGAAGCTGTTCGGCGTCATCCCCTTCGGCAACAAGCTGCGCGACTATTTCGACGGCTATCGCTCGTCGCAGACGCATATCGCCGCGATCCTCAAGAGCCTGTCCTCGGGCCGCGAGGAACTGTTGATGGACAATGCCGCGATCGACACCGAACGCGCCAATCTGTGGACCGCGATGGGGCGGCTCGAACAGATGATCCTGCTGGCGAAGACGATGGACGCCAAGCTCGAGGACAAGGCCGCCGAGCTCGACCATACCGACCCCGCCAAGGCCAAGGCGATCCGCGAAACCGCGCTCTTCTATGTCCGCCAGCGCGTGCAGGACCTGCTGACCCAGATGGCGGTGACGGTGCAGGGCTATCTCGCGCTCGACCTGGTCAAGAAGAACAATGTCGAGCTGGTGAAGGGCGTCGATCGCGCATCGACCACCACCGTCTCCGCACTGCGCACGGCAGTAACGGTCGCGCAGGCGATGACCAACCAGAAGCTGGTGCTCGAACAGATCACCGCGCTCAACACGACGACCGCGAACATCATCGAATCGACCGGCCAGCTGCTCAAATCGCAGACCGCGACGATCCACGAACAGGCGGCCGCCTCCACCATCCCGCTGGAGACGCTCCAGCGCGCGTTCCAGAACATCTATGACACGATGGACGCGATCGACAGCTTCAAGCTCAAGTCGCTCGACAATATGAAGGCGACGGTGGGCGCACTATCGAACGAGGTCGAGAAGTCGAAGGGCTATATCGCCCGGGCCGAAGGGGCCGCGCAGGGCGGCGGCGAAGTGTTCAAGCTGGAATCGGTATGATGAGCGACGTCGACCGCCAGATCGCGCGTTCGACCGAGCTGCTCGAACGCACCGCCGAGCGCCACCGCCGCAGCATAGGGCGCCAGCGGCGGACCAACGAGGTGGCGCGCCGGCTGACGCGGATCGCCGCCGCCAATGCCGCGATCCTGATTGCGGCGGTGGTGTTCGGGCTGGCGATCGGCCCGCTCGGGCTGCTCGGCGCGGTCGGGGTGATGGCGCTGATGCTGCTGGCGACGCTGATGCTGGCGATGGCACCGAGCGCACCGCCGCCGAGCCCCGAAAAGCTGCGCCACGCGCCGCTGACCGCGCTGCCGTCGCAGACCGAACGCTGGCTCGATGCGCAGCGGTTGGCGCTGCCCGCGCCCGCGGTGCCGCTGCTCGATGCGATCGCGGTGCGGCTCGACACGCTGAAGCCGCAGCTGGCGGGCCTTGCCGACGATGCCCCGGCGGCGGCCGAAATCCGCAAGCTGGTGAGCCAGCAGCTCCCCGAATTTGTCGACGATTACAAGAAGGTGCCGCAGCCGCTGCGGGGCGTGCCGCGCAACGGCAAGACCCCTGACGCGCAGTTGATCGACGGCCTCAAACTGATCGAGCAGGAAATCGGCGAGATGACCGCCGATCTGGCGCAAGGCGACCTCGACAGCCTCGCGACGCGCGGGCGGTTCCTGGAGATCAAATATCGCGGCGACGAGGCGTGACCGCTGCCGCGATGAAGATCGACTTCGTGTCGGACATCGTCTGCCCGTGGTGCGTCATCGGCCTGCGCGCGCTTGAACAGGCGATCGACGCAGCGGCGGACGTGGTCGCGCCGACGATCACCTTCCACCCGTTCGAGCTCAATCCGCAAATGCCGCCAGAGGGCCAGAATATCGTCGAGCACGTCGCCGAGAAATATGGGTCGACGCCCGAACAATCGGCGAAGAGCCGCGCGGGCATTCAGGCGCGTGCGGCCGAACTCGGCTTTGCGATGACCGGGACGGCGGACAGCCGCATCTACAACACTTTCGACGCGCACCGGCTGCTGCACTGGGCACGAGCTTCGGGCCAACAGGCGGCGCTGAAGAACCGGCTGTTTGCCGTCTATTTCAGCGAGGGCGGCAATCCTTCCGATCGCGAGACCCTGGTCGCCGCCGCCGCCGATGTCGGGCTGGATGCCGATGCGGCGCGCGCGGTGCTGACATCGGGTCGCTACGCCGAAGATGTCCGCGCCGAGGAGCGCCACTGGCACGCGAACGGCATCAATGCGGTCCCGGCGATCGTCATCAACGACCGCTATGTCATCATGGGCGGGCAGCCGCCCGAAGTGTTCGAACGCGCATTGCGGAAGATCGCGACGGAGGGGTAACGGCGTCAGCCCCTCAGCCGTTTGTGTCGAGCGAAGTCGAGACACGCTGCAGCGCGCTTGGGGCACGTCCCTCGACGTTGCTCGGGACGAACGGCGGTACGGCGCCGCGAACTATCCGGCCCGCTGCGCTCGCAATGACGGATGGTTCAATTGCAACCTGACAAGCACCGGGCGCCCGTTTGCGCGGCCCACCCCACCTTATCCGCGCTTGCCGAACCGCCCCGTCAGTCGCGCGAGAAACGGTTGCGGGCGCCTGATCGTGACGCGCGAGACGCTGTCGCCGTCGTGGCGATCGACATAGACGATGTCGTCGCCCTCGATCGCCTGCAGCCGGGCATAGGGCAGCCGCGCAGTCACTTCGCGACGCGCGAGCGTGTCGGGATCG
This sequence comes from Sphingomonadaceae bacterium, assembly GCA_002863155.1. Classification (GTDB taxonomy): domain Bacteria; phylum Pseudomonadota; class Alphaproteobacteria; order Sphingomonadales; family Sphingomonadaceae; genus Sphingomonas. Next base: position 3,015 of record PKED01000184.1, read on the forward strand.
ATCTCACAGACGATGAACCCGCCGGGGACGAAGGTAGAGGCATAGACATGGCCGTCATGCACCAGCGCGGGCGGCAGGTAGCGGAACGCGCCCTTGGGCTGCTTGCCGTTGACAAACAACTGGCCGCAACCGGGGCCGCCCTGCCCCACTTCGAGAATATCGTTCCAGCTGATCGTCGGTTCGGCCATCGGTCCTCCCGCCCGCCAAGATATGGCGGGGGCGGCGATGCGACAAGGTGGGCCGCTCCGCGCCGCTATCGCCCGACAAGTTCCTTCGCCCGGCCCGCCAGCCGGTCGATCGCAGCGGCATGGATGCCGGGCGTGCTGACGACCACCCCGAACGCCTGCGCGCTCGGCGTGTTGAACGCGAGCGGTGCGCCGAACGCGTCACTCACCGCCGCGCCGGCTTCCGCCGCGATCAGCGTGGCGGCGGCGACGTCCCATTCATAGCCCCAGCGCAGCGTCGCGACGAGATCGGCCTCGTCGGCGGCGACCATCGCAATGCGCAGCGCGATCGAATTGGGCTTGGGCACGATCGTCAGGTCCATGTCCTCGCGCGGCAGCTGGTCGAAGGGCACGCGCGCACCGGCCAGCCGGTCCCGAGTGCCGCACCGCACCGGCGCGCCGTTGCGCCACGCGCCGATGCCCGCCACCGCGCGCCAGCGGTCGCCGATCGCCGGAGCATCGAGCGCACCGAGCACGACGCGACCAGCCTCTACCAGCGCGATCGACACCGCCCAGCCGCTGCGCCCGCGGATATAATCGCGCGTGCCGTCGATCGGATCGACCACCCACAGCCGGTGGCAGGCGAGCCGGTCGGCATTGTCGGCGGTTTCCTCCGACAGCCACCCCGCCTCGGGCAGCAGCGCCGACAGCCGTGCGCGGAGCAGCTTGTCGACTTCCAGATCGATGTCGCTCACCGGATTGCCCGGCGATTTCTCCCAGCGCCGATAATCCTCGCCCGCACGGCGCAGCGCGAGCGCGCCCGCCTCCGCCGCGATGCCGGCGACGGCGTCGATCAGCTCAGCCACTCGCCACCGTCATCCCCTCGACCAGCAGCGTCGGCACGTTGATGCCATAGCGGAATTCGAGGTCGCTCGCCGGGGTGAGTGCTGCATACATGTCGCGCAGATTGCCCGCGATCGTGAACTCGGCGACCGGAGTGGTGATCGCCCCGTCCTCGATCAGGAAGCCCGAGGCACCGCGCGAATAATCGCCGGTCACGCCGTTGACGCCCATGCCGATCAGCTCGGTGACGTAGATGCCGCGCGCGATGTCGCCGATCAGGGTCGCGCGCGGGATCGCCCCCGGCGCCATGTGGAGATTGCTGGCCGACACCCCCGGCGCACCGGCTCCGCCGCGCGCGGCATGGCCGGTCGGCTCCAGCCCCAATTGCCGCGCCGAGGCACTGTCAAGCAGCCAGGTTTCGAGCACGCCCGCCGACACCAGCGTGCGCGGCCCGACCGGCAGCCCTTCGCCATCGAACGGGCGCGAACGCAGCCCGTGCGGGCGGTGCGGATCGTCCTCGATCGTCACGCCCGAACTGAAGATCTGCGTGCCCAGCGCATCGAGCAGGAAGCTCGTCCGCCGCGTGATCGCCTGACCCGCGATCGCGCCGAGGAGATGGCCGACCAGCGAATTGCCGACGCGCGGGTCGAACACGACCGGCATCGCGCCGCTGTCGACACGACCGGGGTTGAGCCGGGCCACCGCACGCTCGCCCGCCCGGCGGCCGATGTCGGCAGCGGGGTCGAGATGCTTCAAGTGGCGCGCGCTGTGATAGGCATAGTCGCGCTCCATGCCGCTGCCGGTGCCCGCTAGCACGCTGGCCGACACGCCGTGGCTCGACGCGGCATAGCCGCCGACAAAACCGTGGCTGGTCGCCAGCGCGGTCACCCCGCGCCCGGCGCTGGCGCTGCCGCCTTCGCTGTTGGTGACGCCAGCGACGCTGCGCGCGGCATCCTCCGCCTCGAGCGCGCGGGCCTTCAGCGCTTCGGGCGCGACGTCGCCGCCATCGTCGAGGTCGAGCTGCGGCGGCGCGCCGTGCATCAGCCGGTCGGCAGGCGCCAGCCCCGCCCATTCATCCTCGGGCGCCTCGCGCGCCATCGCCACCGCCCGCTCGACCAGCGCGGCGAGCGAGGCGTCGCTGAAATCGGAAGTCGACACGCTCGCATTGCGCCGCCCGACAAAGACGCGCAGGCCAAGCTCGGCATTTTCGGAGCGGCTGACATCCTCCAGCTTGCCGAGCCGGACCGATACATCGATCGAGGCATCGGCGGAAAAAACCGCGTCTGCGGCATCGGCCCCGGCGGCCCGCGCGCGCTCGACGATTTGCTGGGCCCGCGCGCAGGCGGTGTCGATCATCATTACCATTGACCGGACTTAGGCGGCATTGCGCGCGATTTGAACTGCCTATTCAGAATTGCGCCGCACTGCCGACCACTAGGCACGCCAGAAAGACGAGCAACCCCGCCCCGCGATTGGCGCGAAACCGGGCCAGCGCGTTGCCGCCATCATCGGGTCGCAGCGTGCCGACCTGCCATGCCAAGTGCAGCGCGACTGGCAGCAGCGCCGCAAAGGCCAGCGGATCGGGCATCACCAGCCAGATCGCACCCGCCCAGAGCGACAGCGCGATCGCATAGAATGCCGCAACCCCTGCATGGACATGGCGACCGAGCGCCCGCGCCGACGACCGGATCCCGATCAGCGCGTCATCGTCGCGATCCTGCAGTGAATAGATGGTGTCATAGCCGATCACCCAGGCGATCGACCCGGCATAGAGCAGCAGCCCGGGCCAGCTAAGCGCACCGGCAACTTCTGCCCAGCCGACCAGCGCCGCCCAGGAAAACACGATCCCCAGCCAGGCCTGCGGCCACCAGGTGATCCGCTTCATGAACGGATAGGCGGCAACCGGCGCCAGGCTGAGCAGCGCGACAATCGCGGCGAGCGGGGCAAGCTGAACCAGCACGACCAGGCCGATCAGGCACAGCAGCACCAGCCATGCCCAAGCCGCCCGCACCGACACCGCGCCCGAGGCGAGCGGGCGGCTACGGGTCCGTTCGACCTGCGCGTCGAGATCGCGGTCGACGATGTCGTTATAGACGCAGCCCGCGCCGCGCATTGCGACCGCGCCGAGCAGCAGCCACAGCAGCAAATCCCACCGTACAAAGGCGCCACCGGCGAGGGCCACGCCCCAGGCCCCGGGCCAGAACAGCAGCCACCAGCCGATCGGACGATCGAAGCGCGCCAGCGAGGCGAACGGCCGCGCCGCGCGGGGCAGCTGCGCGATCAGCCCGCGATATTCGCTGTCGGGAACAGTTTCGGCCACGCGCGCTCCATGCTGGGTGGCGGGCGCTGTGCCATGCGGCGCGGCTGCTGTCAGCCCCGCTTCGATCGGTCGCGCGGGCGCGGCAGGAAGCGATCGGAGCCCGCCGGCTCGACGTTGGACGGTCATTGCAGGGCGTACCGGCTGGCGCAGTGTGGACGTCGCGACTGCACGCAGCTCGAAAGGGACTTGGCAGGTCTCACGGTGCGTGAGGAGGCTCAAGTCACGACGCCCACAACTCCTTTCTAGCATCGGCGATGGGAGGACCCGATACGGACGATGGCCCGTGCGGCTAAAGCCCGGCCTCGACCGCGACCCGGATCATGTCGGCCGTCGTCGGCGTGCCCAGCCGGTCCATCAGGATCGCGCGGTGCATCTTGATCGTCTTTTCCGACAGCCCGAGTTCGGCGGCGATCTGTTTGTTGAGCAGCCCGCTCGCCGCCAGCTTCAGCACCTGCCACTGGCGCGGCGACAGGGCTTTGACCAGTTCGGCCGCGCGCAGCCGCCGCTGGCTCGACGGCAGCGGCATGTCGGCGTCGATCTCGACCTGCGACCCCAGGAAATAGAGGAGTTCGTCGCACTCGTCATAGATCGGCGCGACCAGCACCGCGTTGCGGAACGGCGTGCCGTCGCGCTTGTAATTCAGGATTTCGACGAGCACGGGGCGGTGTTCGCGCACGCCCTTGCGGATCTGTTCGGACAGCCAGGGCTCGGTTCCCGGCCCCGACAGGAAACGGCAGTTGCGGCCGATCACTTCCTCGCTCGGATAGCCGGTCAGGTCGCAAAATGCCTGGTTGCAGGCGATGATCGGATTGTCGGGCTGGCGCGGATCGCTGAGAACGGACGCAATGGGGCTCTGGTCGATCAACTGCACGAACCTGGAATCGAGTTCGGATTGCTGGGCCACCGCCGCCATGCCGTATTGTCATCCTCCGCAAGCGCCCCCGTCGAATAACGAACCGCCGCATAACGCTTATGTAGGGCCGATTGCCGCCGATTGCTACCGATCAGCCGCTGTTGCGCAGCGCGGTCGCGATCGCGTTGATCGACAGCAATATCCCCTCGCCGATGCGGGGATCGTCCTCGCCGCCGCGCCGCCGCTTGATCAGCTCGATCTGGAGCAGGTTGAGCGGCTCGATATAGGGCAGCCGCAGCCGGATCGACGCGTCGAGCGCGGGATTGGCCGCCAGCAGGTGCGGCTGCCGGGTCACGGCGAGCAGGCCGTCGCGGCTCGCCTGCCATTCGTCGCGGATGCGGCCGAACAGCGTGTCGGCGGCGGCGCGATCCTCGACCAGCGTGGTGTAGCGCGCGGCGATGCCCATGTCGGACTTCGCCATCACCTGTTCCATATTGGCGAGCATCGCGCCGAACAGCGGCCAGCTTGTTGCCATATCCGCCAGCAGCGCCGCGTCGTCAAAGCCGCGCAGCGCGCTGCCGACGCCGTACCAGCCCGGCAGCATCACCCGCGCCTGCGCCCAGCTGAACACCCAGGGGATGGCGCGCAGATCCTCGATCCGGTCGGATTTGGTGCGGCTGGCGGGACGCGAGCCGATCTTCAGCCCCGCAATCTCGGCGATCGGCGTCATCTGGCGGAAGAAGGTCCGGAAGCCTGCGGTGCCGTAAACCAGATCGCGATAGGCGGCAAAGGCGGTCGCCGACAGCCGCTCCATCGCGCCTGTAAAGCGTTCGGCGTCCCGCGCCGACAGCTGCACGGGCTCCAGGCTCGCAAGCAGCGTGGCCGATGCCATCGCCTCCAGATTGGTCGCAGCACTTTCGCGGCTGCCATATTTGCCCGCGATCACTTCGCCCTGTTCAGTGATGCGGATGCGGCCCTGGACGGTGCCCGGCGGCTGCGCGCGGATCGCAGCGAAGGCCGATCCGCCGCCACGCCCGACCGCGCCGCCGCGCCCGTGGAACAGCTGCATGCCGACGCCCGCCGCCGCGAACACCGGGGCAAGCGTGGTCGATGCGCGGCTGAGGCTCCAGGTCGAGGTCAGATAGCCGCCGTCCTTGTTGCTGTCCGAATAGCCGATCATCACTTCCTGATGGCCGCGCGCGCGGGCGACGGCGGCGACTTCGGGCAGCGCGAACCAGTCGGCCATCACCTGCGGTGCAGCCTCCAGATCGCCGATCGTCTCGAACAGCGGCACCGCCATGATTGCTGCATGCGGCGGATCGCCGGGGGCATAGAGCCCGACTTCCTTCAGCAGCAGATTGACTTCGAGCAGATCGGACACCGACTGCGCCATCGAGACGATATAGTTGGTGATGCACGCCGGGCCGTAGGTCGCATGCGCCTCCGCGGCGGCGAGCACGATCTGCAATTCGGACTGCGTCTCGTCCGAATAGGTCGTGAAGCGGCTGGCGAGCGGCCGCGCATGCGCCAGTTCGCGCCGCAGCAGCCCCTCCAGCATGACGAGCCCGGCATCGGAGGTGTTGAGGCAGGACAGGGCCGCGAACTCCACAAAGATGCCGACCAGCTGCGGAACTGAGCGAATCCCCCTGGGGATGACCGCGGCAAGGTCATCAGCGTATGCCCTGATTGTAAGCTCAGGTAGGCAGAGGCATGCATATGTATGGGCACCGGCCTATCCCTCCTGATTGTTTACCGCTTTGCTCTCTCCAGCCCAAGCACAA